>JADFAK010000020.1 GCA_015665315.1 Flavobacteriales bacterium
GCCGGTGCTCACCACAGCCAAATTCACAGGATCCATTCTAACAATAAGCTTTTCCGAATTTCCCATGTTGTAGCCTGTGACACAAACAACTGTTCCATCCGAAGCCATGGATAGACTTTCCGCATAAGTCGGCAATACAACACCTGTTAGTATACTGGAAACTTCAAAAGTTTCAATAATCTCACCTTCCGCATCAAAGGTCAAGAAAACTTCATCGTATTGACAGCAACCTCCAGCACCAATATAATTCCCATTTCCAATGGCTTCGATGCCAGTGATAAGCACAGAAGAACTATCCTCATCGATCATGAGGCTCTTGTTGAAGTAGGTGTATTGGGCGGAGGACCAACTCATGGAACCCACCATAAAAAACAATGTCAATATATTTCTCATTCTATGATTAATAGTTCGGTGGCAATAATATTGGCTTCATCAACTAATACTACAGAATAAATTCCTTTGTCTAATTCGTCTACTAGTAAAATATTGGCTTCATGAGTTATCCTTTGAACCAACACATCCTGACCTAATGCATTCATCAAGCGAACTTCGCAATTCGGTCCGAAGGTATAATTCATTTTCAACTGTAGCACACTATTTGTAGGATTGGGATAGATATTGAACCACTGAAAAGTCTGCTCTTTTGAGAAATCATTTTGATTCCTAATATCCATATTGGGCATCCCATCTATTGGCTCAAAATACGCATAGTCTGAAAGATTAACTAGCAATCCCAAGGCAATTCCAGAAGTCCACTCATTCCCCTTGTTGTATATCTCCTCCAATTCATCCTTGAAAGACGCGGATATTTGGCTTGAACGGTTTAACGGCTTACATCTCAATGGCATGTCTGTAGGGCATCCAAGCGGATTTCACCATAGATTTCAGGACTTCACTAGTCGAGCTTGAGAAGATGTTTCTTCGGTTAAATCTGTAGATGAATTCATTGAGATACTTCTGAAGGTGGAAGGATGATACTTTGTGGTGAATTCCCCTCAGCCAGTTCTTGAGCGTGAAGATGAACCAGTGGAGCTTTTTGAAATTTTCGCCACCATCGGAGTTAAACACCAGGTGCCACCGTTCTCCCATGGCGTTTTCATATCCAGCCCATCCATCTGTGGTTACAAGTGCCTGATCATCAATCATTTCTTCTATTCCTTCACTCAATGTGTCAGCCGAAAAATCCTTGATATGCTTGGCTCTTGCTCGTTTGATTCGTTGTTTAATTTCACCATTCTTTTCTTCAAAATCCACTTCTATGGCCACCTGAATGATTGATTTAGTACCGGGATATCTTCCTTTTGAATCTGGGTCTCGACCAAACATGGTTTCGTCAACCTCAATACTTTCCAGTAATAAATCTTCCCCAACATTTGATTGGGCCTGCTGCACTTTCCTTTTGAAAAACCAAGCTGTTTCCTGATGAATACCATACTGCTGAGCAATTGCGCAAGTGGACATTCCTTTCTTTAGTGTGCTTAACTGAAAGACGATCCAGAAGGCTTTGACAAGCGGAAACTTGATCTTGTGAAACAAAGTATGAGCCGTACATGACTCATCATACTTGCAACTTTGACATCGACGGTAGTACCAAGTTCGGCCTTTTACACTCTTGGTGTGACCGCAGCGACGGCATATAAATCCAGTACCCCATTTTTGCTCCATCAAGAAACGACGGCAGTCGTCATCGGTTGCAAAATCAACTGTGAATGAGGGAAAATCTGAGTAGTTCTTCATTGTGTTCGTTTTAAATTCACAACAAAGAACTATGCCCAAAGCGTAATGTATTTACGTTGTGCGAAGTAGGCCGTTAAACCGTATATGGCAAATCACCAACATTTGACCAAATGACTAGATCAATCGCAGACTTTGTTCAAAAGCTAAGAAACGTAGAATGGAAAATGGATCACGTATTCCCTATTCCACGCTTGAAATGAACCCCTTTAAAAATAACTGCACACAACTTCGAGTGTAAGGATAAGTAATTTCCCGCTCGAGCAAACCTGTACCTCTTTAGTTGTCAGAATTTCACGAAGCCATACACTTCAAGCCTTCTTCGGACTCACTTTCCGCGTCCAGTAGACAATGTAGAATGTCCCGATGATGCCTGGGATGAACCAACCGTAAAAACTGGGAAAGACCTGATTAACGACAATAAATGCCGTCGTAGCGCTAATATACCCGCCCATCATCTTGCCCAAATGCTGCTTGAGCCACGTTTTCTGCAGTGATTCAGGATTTTTAAACGACTTGAGATCGCGGTAAGCGAAGGTCGAACCCAAAAGCGCAAAGACACCTAGGATAATATTGAATTTACTGTGAACGAGTATGGGATTCAGGAGCATAACGACCGCCGTCACGATCATTCCACAAGCGATCATTTTGTCCACTTTGAGATTCGGATTGCTCTTTTTGAATCGAAGCGCGCGGTATCCAGTAAGGATGAAATACAGACTGAACAGTCCGACTACAAAAAGAAAAACGCTCTCGTGATTGGGCAACATAGACACAACCAAAGCGATTCCCGCGGAAACCAACATCCCGTAATAAAACACGATTCCCGTGCGCTTGTGCTTGACGCTCCCCTTTTTGAACACCAAGGCCAACGTCCCAGCCAACAAAGCCAGTCCGCCGAAAGCCGCGTGCGCAATGATCAATAGTTGGGCGAGCGATTCCATTTCCATGAAACGAAGTAAGGAAATTTAGTCGTAAATGCCCATGACAATTTTATAAGTGAACACTTCGACTTGGCTAGATGCCGTGACCGACCGACGGGAGGGAATGGCATTTAGGTTTGGGCTAGCAATTGTTTTTTAACTTAGCAACACTCATTGGTAAGCCACATTTATTCAAGGCATTCGTTACCTCCATTTTGGTCTTAGGCGGGTTTCTTAGCCTAGCGACCATCTTTGAAAATGCAACACAGACCGCATCGGGATTCAAGTCCAATAAGCTAGATACCAATTCATCTGGATTTTGCACCTGTATATCATATTTGCCGACTTCTGAGGAAGGGAAGTCCTTCAAATTGAAAGTTGTAATCAAATCTGCGCCACCCTTTATTGCACAGGCTAAAACATGGCGGTCGTCCGCATCAGGAAGCGACAAGCCTATTATCAAATCCTCATACTCACTTATATTGGCATCAGGAAAAGCTCTATTCATAGCATCTACAGTCTTTTGCAACTGCTGAGCAGTCAAATCCTCCCTAGTTTGCAGAAGGTTCCTAACCCACTCGTCTTGAATCTCTTCAGACCAATGGGGCTTAAACAGCCCTTCCGCTGCAAGTGAAAGCAAGAAGTCCCTAATCGGCGCAGGGTATAGTACACACGCATCTAAAATGACTGAAAACTTTGGGGAATGAATCATTCGTAACCTAGATTTAAGTCCTGAGCCTGTTTAGATAAAAACTCAAGTTGCTTTTCCCTCTCTTCTGAAAGGCGTTGCTCATAAGCCACCAAGTCTTTCAATAATACACGTCTATGGCTACCTACCTTCCTAAATGGAATCTCTCCTTTTTCCAAAAGCTTGACCAAGTGTGGTCTAGAGACGCTCAGCATATCCGCCGCTTGCTGTGTACTCAACTCCGTATTTGACGGGACTATGGACACGGGCTGGCCATCTGCCATATTTTGGATAATGGCAAATAGCAGTTGTAATGCCTGTTTGGGAATTGTTATCAAAGCCCCTGTCTCCTGTATGAGAATTTCAATCCCTTTTTCTCGCGAAGCAGCTATATCATTGGATATCAGGGCTAATCTTTCCAAAGACTTTGCCGCTATCTGCTGCTCTGCTTTGGTTATATTCTTGATTAGAGCGTCCATAGTATATCTTTTGTCATTAAAATGGCTTATCAAATCAGATTTACTATCCCATTTTTAGGCATCAGACCTGATAGAAGACAAATATACAAAACGTAAACGAAATAAACGAAACGACACTGTAATTACTAACTCAGCAATAAATGCAAATGAGGAAGATGAAATCTACGCCTCTTCGGGAGTCGTGGCCATTGACTCCTCTGGAAAGAGCTTGCGGAATTTGTTGGGAAGCGGTTGATTGATGTTGATTCGGTCATTCGTAAGGGGATGAAGAAACTCCAAAGACGAGGCATGTAGGAACAGACCTTTGCCTTGAAGGATAAAGCCTTCCTTTCCATAATCCTTATCTCCTAAAATCGGATTTCCAATCGAAGACATGTGGATCCGGAGTTGGTGTCGGCGACCAGTTGATGGCCTGAGTTTGACCAAGTTAAGGCCATTGTATTTACCAGAAACCTTGCGCTCCACCACCTCGAATTTTGAATAAGCTTCCTTTTCCTCAATGGGAGTTTTGACATCACCTTTGTCTTTCATCTCACCAATCGTGATGGCGTGGTAGGTCTTTTGGATTTCCTTGTCTTCGAACAACTTGCCGAGAGCAGTTACAGCAGCAGTAGTCTTGCCCACCAAGAGCAATCCGCTAGTAGGAAAATCCAGTCGATGTACGGGAAGCGGACGTTTTAGCGCATCCTCTCGATCGCTTTTCTTCAGGTTTTTGGGTAAAGCATTCACCACCGATTTCATCTTGTTTCCGCTGACTACGATCCCCGCAGGCTTGTTGATAATCGCGAGGTAATCGTCCTCGAAAACTACATCCAACTCGACATTGGCAACAGGTTTCTTCTCCTGAGCTTCCTCGAATAAAACAATGTTCTCGCCCCCCTGAATGAAAGTACTTGTGCGCCCAGTAACTGAATCGACCTCAACCAATCCCTTGGCAATGGCCTTTTTCATCCCTTTCTTGGACGTGATGGTTTTAAAAATACCGGCCACGTAGTCCGACAGGCGGACAGGGTTTGCTTGTTTGCGAGCAGTATGTGTTTCGATGGGCTTGAGTGACATGTTTCCTTTTTTTCGAAAGGCAAAGATAGGCCTTTAGGGGCCAAAAGAATCGAAGGAAGCTAGCTATTGCCTGGGCATGCGGAATTGCACAAGGACGGCCGACAAAAAGGTAAGTATGGCGACAAGGAAAATGGCTTGTGGCACACCGAACAAATCGGCTACAATCCCCGAGAGAAGAGCGCCAAAAACGTATCCCAAATCTCGCCATAATCGGAACACTCCAATCGACTCGGCGCGTTGCAGCGGACTGGTCGCACCGGCAATAGTTGACAGGAAAGTCGGGTACACCAAAGCAGTTCCCCAACCAACAATGGCCGACTCGAATACGAGCAAGCTCAGGTCATTGGAGAAGGGAATTCCGAGGATGCCAATACTTTGCAAGAGCATGCCAACGAAGATCATTTTCTTTTTGGAAAACCGGTCGGACATGCCACCCGTAAATAGCTGACCGACGCCCCACACGAAGGGATAAACGGCGGCGACAAGAGCTATTTCTTTAGGACTCAAGTCCTTCGTCAAAAGCAAAATAGGCAGCAGTCCCCAAATCATGCCGTCATTCATATTGTTGACGAGTCCGGCTTGCGATACTGAGCTGAGGGTTTTATCTAGAAAGGTAGTCTGCATAAACACATTATCCAGCTTCTTGACCTCGCTCGTAGTGCTTTCCATTTGCGCGTGAGCGCTGGTATCTTTAATAAGGAACACCGTGAAAAACAGACCTAAAACAGCCAAGACCATACCCAGATAAAAAGGATAGGGAGTCACGCCGTAATCATCGGCAATCCACCCTGTGAGTAGGGCGACCACACCCACTGCCAAATAACCCGAAAACTCGTTGAGCCCCATGGCTAGGCCCCTCTTTTTCTCCCCTACGAGATCGATCTTCATGACCACAGTGCTGCTCCAAGTGAGGCCTTGATGGATACCGAGGAGCAAATTGGCAAATACAACCCAATTCCATGAAGGGGCATAGATGAGCAACAAGGGAACGGGCAATGCAATGATCCAACCGGCAACGAGCAAGTTCTTTCGACCGAATCTATTGGCTAGTCGGCCCGTGAAATAATTCGTAATCGCCTTGGCCAGTCCGAACGCGATAATAAACGAAAGCACCGCTGCCGCCGACGAAATTCCAAACTGCAGCTCGGCGAACCTCGGAAAAATGGATCTTTCCAGTCCGACCATTCCACCCACAAAAGCGTTAACCACAACAAGTAGCGCGAATTGTCTCCAATTTTCTTTGAGGCCGAGGGTTGTTTTGGGTTGGGGCATTGGGTAATTCTTCAATAGCTATTTGAATGAGCCTCTTTTAACATTTTAATCGACCTTGAGTTGCATTTGCTTTTACGTACATTATTAGGGCAAAATGAGCTAATTTGTGATAAAACCATCAAATAGAGTCAATCATTTGATCTTATTCGTGATAATTTATCATTTTAAGGCATTCGTATAACTCTTAAATGCTAAGCATGATCGCGAATTATTCAAATAATTTCTGTCGACGACCAAAGAATTCCTACTTCGAAGCCAGCTTCCCACCCAAATACCCCATTGGAATATAGGCTACAACAAGGTCAAGCACGATGAACCAGGTTGGTCCGCCGATATCCATATTGTTCATGATGCCACCTACTAAAAAGAACACTCCAACGGCTATCGCGTACATCATTTTGTGTGTGGCGGCGATTTTCGCAGCGATGAAGGCACCTACTAATGTTCCTCCGACGTGGGCAATAAAAAAAGGCAAAATGAAATTTCGTGCCTCGAGTAAATGGATATTCGCTTTCAGGCTTTCAGGATCGATAGAGCTGACACCTTCGGGAAGAGAGACTATACTCGGTCCTATCATGAGCATTCCAACATTGGCTATCGTGCCAAGAACAACTCCGAGAATCGGCGCGAAAATGTTTCTCAATAATGGACTCATGGTTGTGGTTTTAAGATGTAGATGGTAAGCTTAAAAACCGAAAATATAGAATTTCATCGACTCCCCATTTTAAGAAATGTTGAAACCGCTTTTCAGCCTTACGCGTTTTACGATATAAATCAGATGAAATCATCGACCAAAAGCATTATTTTTGCTACAAATTACCTTACCCATGAAACAAGCAATTCTAACCCTAGCTGGTTTTCTATTTATCTGCCTTGGAACCTTTGCCCAGACTATAAATATCACTTCACCTAACGGCGGTGAGGTATGGCAGGGATGTACAACGCAGACAATCACCTGGACACATTCTGGAACAAGCGACTTCTACTCGATTGATTATTCGGTCAACAACGGAGGAAACTGGACATCAATCGCCACTTTTTACAATACGACGGTGGGTGAGTACGACTGGACCGTTCCAAATATTCAATCGACACAGGTTTTAATCAGGGTTCAAGATTCAAACAATAACGCAATTCAGGATATTTCGGCAGCTACGTTTTCTATGGCTGCTCCCCTGCTGCTTACAAGTCCGAATGGCGGTGAAGTACTCGAAGGAGGAACTACCCATTCAATAACGTGGGTGGATTATTTGGTCAACTATATATCCCTAGAACTCTCTCTTGACGGTGGAAACACATGGAGCTATATTGATTCTTACGAGAACTCTGACGGCCAGTTTACGTGGTCGGTTCCCAATACACCTTCGACTCAGTGCTTGGTGCGAATCACCGACACCGACTATCCGTGTAAAACCGATAAAAGCAACAACGTATTTACCATTGCGCCAGCAACGCCAGTCATCACAGTGAACAGTCCGACCAACGGGAATACACTTTATGTCGGAGCCAACTACAACATTACGTGGTCATCGCAATATGTCATTTCGAACCAAGTGCAGATCGAGTATTCAACGGATAACGGTGCAAGCTGGACCTTCATTTCGACGATCACCGAAAACGATGGTGTTTACTCATGGCTTGTGCCAGATAACATTTCATCGCAGTGCATTATTCGTGTTACTGATCTCACCAATACCTCAACTTTTGACGATAGCACAGGAAACTTCTCCATCGCCTATCCCTACATCGACATACTATACCCCAATGGAGGTGACACAGAAATCGAATGCAATTACTTCGTCATTTCTTGGGCCTGGGGTGGTGTAGTGGCCAATAATCGTTTTTCGCTGTATTACTCTACCAACGGCGGAACGACATGGACAACCATTGCGACCAATGTCTACCAATCGAACTCAGCCAATTCACAGTACGGCTGGAGCAATCCACCGGTGAGCGGTCCGGTGATGATCAAGGTGGCCGATTACTATAATTCGAGTCTGTTCGGCACATCTGACGCACCTTTCACCATGTCTCCTAACACGGACATGATCGTCACTTACCCCAATGGGGGTGAGTCGCTTGAAGCTGGAACGACGCATACCATCACGTGGGCCGACAATGCAATCAACTACTGCCAAATCGAGCTTTCTACCGACGGAGGTTCAACATGGAGTTATATCGATAGCTATGAAAATTCAGATGGTTCGTACAACTGGGTCGTTCCCAATACACCTTCGACCAACTGCCTAGTGAGGATTACAGACACGGACTACTTGTGCAAGCATGACGAGAGCAACGCAGTCTTTGAAATTGCTCCTCCCACACCGGTAATCACCAATGTTTCACCAGGTAACAGCGCAAATCAAATTCTCTACGCCAATCAAAACGTGAACATCAGCTGGAGCAGTGCATTTTTGAACTCGGCTTTCGTTGGGATTGATGTCAGCTACGACGATGGTTCAAGCTACACGGAGATTGTTGGCGTAACAGAAAACGATGGCTCCTACTCATGGGCTGCACCAGCTACTTACTCTGAAAATTGCCGCATTCGTGTGCGCGAACAAGGATCCTCAGTAGAAGGAGTAAGCACCTATTCATTTGCTTTACGCGAACCGTTCATTGACGTTCTCTATCCCGATGGGGGAGAAACGGAAGTGGAGTGCAACTACTTTATCATTTCATGGGCCTGGGGAGGTGTTGTGACGAACAATCGATTTTCACTTTACTACTCGACCAATGGAGGAACGACCTGGACCACTATTGCTACCAATGTCTATCAATCCAATTCTTCCAATTCACAATATGGCTGGAGCAATCCACCCGTGAGCGGCCCTGTACTTATCAAGGTGGCAGACTATTACAATCCTAGCCTTTTTGGAACGTCCGAAGCCCCATTCACCATGAATGAGAACAACGACATCGTGGTAACATATCCGAATGGCGGTGAAGTTCTTGAAGCAGGTACGACGCATACAATAACCTGGGCTGACAATGCGATCAACTACTGTCAGATCGAACTTTCAACGAATGGTGGTACAACTTGGAGCTACATTGATAGCTACGAGAATTCAGATGGCTCTTACAACTGGGTGGTTCCGAATACGCCTTCGACCAATTGCTTGGTGAAAATTACGGATACAGACTATCTATGTAAGCATGACGAGAGCAATGCAGTCTTTACAATTGCCCCACCTACCCCTGTCATCTCAAATGTGTCTCCAGGAAACGTTGACAATCAAGTTATTTACGGAAATCAGTCAGTTTCAATCACGTGGAGCAGTGCCTTCCTGACTTCAACATTTGTGGCTATCGATATTAGCTACGACGGCGGATCAAACTACAACGAGATTATCGCCGCTACAGAAAACGATGGCAATTATTCATGGTCGGCACCTGCCGTTTATTCGGAAAATTGTCGCGTTCGAGTTCGCGAGGTAGGCAGCGCTGTATTTGGTGAAAGTACCTATGCATTTGCGATCCGAGCACCATTTATCGATGTGATTTACCCAGATGGTGGGGAAACTGAAATTGAGTGTAATTACTATGTGATTACATGGCAACACGGGGGAGTCACTGCAAACAACAGATTTACGATTCAATACTCTACCAACGGAGGAACTAGTTGGACCAATATTGCAACCAATATATATCAAAACAATGGCCTGAACTCACAGTATGGGTGGAGCAATCCTCCTGTTAGTGGATCGGTATTAATTCGTGTCTTGGACTACTACAACAACAGTCTGTTCGGCGTTTCGGAAGCTCCTTTTACGATGACTCCTAATACTGACATGGCTGTGATCTTCCCGAATGGAGGTGAAGTTCTTGAAGCCGGAACCACTCATACTATTACCTGGGTCGATAATGCGATCAACTATTGTCAAATTGAACTTTCGATTGACGGTGGTTCGACCTGGGCCTATATTGATAGCTACGAGAACTCAGATGGTTCGTACAACTGGTCGGTACCCAATACTCCTTCCACACAATGTTTGGTGCGGATTACTGACACTGACTACTTGTGCAAGAAAGATGTATCCAATGCTTTCTTTACCATCTCTCCTCCTACTCCTGTAATCACCTCGGTGAATCCAGGAAACTCAGTGAATCAGATTTTCTACGCCAATCAAAATATTTCTATCTCCTGGGCTAGTGCCTACTTGACTTCGACCTTCGTTGGAATTGAAGTTAGCTACGACGACGGAGCCACTTACCAAGAGATTATTGCAGTGACCGAAAACGATGGATCTTATAGCTGGTCAGCTCCTGGTGTCTACTCTGAGACTTGTCGAATTCGTATTACAGAATTAGGTTCAACCGTTGAAGGTGTTAGTGCGTACTCATTTGCGTTGCGTGAACCTTTTATCGATATAATCTACCCAGACGGTGGTGAAACTGAGATCGAATGTAACTACTACGTCATCTCGTGGGCTTGGGGTGGCGTTGTGACCAATAATCGCTTTTCGCTTTACTACTCAACCAATGGCGGAACAACATGGACAACCATTGCCACCAATGTCTATCAATCAAACTCAACCAATTCACAGTATGGATGGAGTAACCCTCCTGTTAGTGGTTCGGTGTTAATCAAAGTGGCAGACTATTACAATCCGAGCCTGTTTGGCACTTCGGAAGCTCCTTTCACCATGTCTCCGAACACCGATATGATTGTTACCTATCCAAACGGTGGTGAGTCGCTCGAAGCTGGAACGACGCATACCATCACGTGGGCCGACAACGCCATTAACTATTGCCAAATCGAGCTTTCTATCGACGGAGGTACTACTTGGAGCTACATCGATAGCTACGAGAATTCTGATGGCTCTTACAACTGGGTTGTTCCCAATACGCCTTCGACCAACTGTTTGGTGCGTATTACAGACACCGACTACCTATGTAAGAAGGATGTCAGTAACGCGGTCTTTGAAATTGCGCCTCCCACACCGGTAATCAGCAACGTTTCCCCAGGAAATAGCGCAAATCAAATTCTATATGCCAATCAAAACATGAACATCAGCTGGAGCAGCGCATTCCTCAATTCTCCTTTTGTCGGCATTGACATTAGCTACGACGGTGGTTCAAACTACACCGAGATTGTTAGCGTTACTGAAAACGATGGATCCTACTCATGGCCTGCTCCAGGCACCTATTCCGAAGACTGCCGTATTCGTGTTCGCGAACAAGGTTCTGCAGTAGAAGGTGTGAGTACCTATTCTTTCGCACTGCGCGCACCCTTTATTGATATTCTTTATCCGAACGGCGGCGAAAGTGAAATTGAGTGTAACTACTTTATCATTTCATGGGCTTGGGGAGGCGTAGTCAGCAACAATCGCTTTTCGTTGTACTACTCAACCAATGGTGGAACGAGCTGGACAACGATTGCTACTAACGTCTATCAGTCTAACTCGGCCAATTCACAATATGGCTGGAGCAATCCTCCTGTGACCGGACCTGTTTTAATCAAGGTCGTGGATTACTACAATTCAAGTCTCTTTGGTCAATCGGATGCGCCTTTCAACATGACTCCGAATACCGATATGATTGTCACTTCTCCAAATGGCGGTGAAACCTTGATTGTTGGGACAACTCACACAATCACATGGGCGGATAACGGAATCAACTACTGTCAAATCGAGATTTCGACCAACGGTGGAACAACGTGGAGCTATATCGATAGCTATGAAAATTCAGATGGTTCGTACAACTGGGTAGTTCCGAATACTCCTTCGGCCAACTGCTTGGTGCGGATTACAGACACCGACTACTTGTGCAAGAAGGATATCAGCAATGGTGTCTTCGCAATCGAACAACCTTCGCCAGCTGTCACCTACCCGAACGGCGGTCAAACCGTGTATCAAGGTCAGAGTATAAACATTACCTGGACTTCTCAATTCTTCGCCGGAAGTTTCGTGACCACTGAGTACTCGACCGACAATGGTGCTACTTGGACAGTGATCAATGCCGCCGAAAACAACGACGGCTCTAGCTCATGGATCGTACCTGCCGATTTCACTTCGGCAGCCCTCGTACGTGTGAGCGAAATGGGAAATCCAAGTTCGAGCGACGTCAGTGATGCGGTGTTCACGATCAGTCCGTCGATTGTCATTACTTCTCCGAATGGTGACAACGGAATCCAAGACTGGCGAGTGTGTACTGAGACCACCATTACGTGGACTTCAGGGGGTACATCGAACTACTTCAGACTCTGGTATTCGATCGACAACGGAAACTCTTGGGTATCTTTGAATTCAAACTATTATTCACCGGGATTCACCAATACGTACGACTGGGTAATGCCTAATCTTCCCACGCCTGCAGCACTGGTCCGTGTGGAAGATCGCTACAACGCATCTCAAGTTGATTACAGCGACAACACATTTACCATTGCCCCAGCTCTCACGATTCTTACACCCAACGGTGGTGAGATTTTGGGATCAGGAAACGTGGTGAATATTACGTGGCTCAATGAAGGTGCTACCAACTATTACGATCTCGATTATTCGACCAATGGAGGCGCCACATGGATCAACATTGCCGTGAATGCCTTTATCATGGACGAAACATACGCCTGGACGGTTCCAGCATCCGTGGGTTCAAATTATATCGTGCGAGTTACCGATAATGTGGACAATTGCAAGACCGATATGAGCGACTCTCCTTTCGAGGTGAGCCTTGATCAGCAAGGTGTCGTGAACGTCGTAAGTCCTAATGGCCAAGAGGTTTGGGCAGCTTGCAGTCAGCACACAATTTCGTGGACGAGCATAGCCACCAGCGACTACTACGATCTCGAATACTCGCTCGATGGCGGAGTTTCATGGAGCTCGATTGTCTCCAATTATTACTCCTTGAATAAGCAGTACTCGTGGACTATCCCGAATTCAGCTGCGACGACCGCGTTGGTCCGTGTGACCGATCACAACAGTCTGCTCTTCACCGATGAGAGTAATATTGAGTTTGAAATCACTGCGCCTTCGGCAAATGCTGGTTCCGATGTTGTCGTATGTTCCGGTGGTACAACGGTACTTCAGGCTTCTGGCGGACTCACCTACTCATGGTCTCCGGCGGGAAGTTTGGACAATGCCAACGTCGCTACTCCACTTGCCTCGCCTGTTGGAACGACGATTTACACCGTGACTGTAACAGATAGCGAGGGCTGCACCGCCACAGATGATGTTACTGTATTCGTTGACAACGGATTGTGCGACATAAGTGGCTGCATGGATTCAGAAGCGTTCAACTTCAATCCGAATGCAACTGCCGACAGTGGATTCTGTCTGTACGAAAACGGCAACGGCGGAACGAACGCTTGTCCGACAGACATCAACAACGATGGAGTTACGAATACTACAGACCTACTTCTGATGTTGGGAGGGTTTGGAGTCGTTTGTGAATAAGACAACACTTTTAGAATCCCCTGGCACTTCGTCGGGGGATTCTTTTTTATCCCAACTTTCCAGCAATAAAAGCAGTGGTCCAAGCACCCTGAAAGTTGTATCCTCCTGTGATGGCATCGATGTCCATGACTTCTCCTGTAAAATATAGATTGGGGACGACCTTGCTCTGCATGGTGCTCATGCTTATGTCTTGCAGACTAACACCGCCACAGGTAACAAATTCCTCTTTAAAAGTCGTCTTTCCCGAAACATCGTAAATGTCATTGGTGAGAATAGCAGTAAGTTTGTTCAAGCCCTTTTTTCCCAGCTCGCTCCATTTCTTCCGTGGCGACAAATCGGCGCGCTCTAGCAAGTAATTCCAAAGTCGGTCTGGCAAATCATAAGCTCGGTGATTGGCCAAGATCTTGTTCGGGTAATCCTCGATGATCATCTTCAATCCGTTCATCGCAATCTCATTGTTGCCCTCGCCTATCCAATTTACCTGTGTCTTGAAGCGGTAGTCCAGTTCGCTCAAAATCCGCGCGCCGAAGGACGACAGGACTAAAATCGCTGGTCCGCTCATGCCCCAATGTGTAATCAACAGAGGCCCCGACGACTTCAGCTTGGTTCCTTGAATATTGACCATGGCATTTTCGACCACGATCCCCATGAGTTCGCGCACCGACTCACCTGGCATGTTGAAGGTAAAAAGTGACGGCACGGGATCTTCGATTTTGTGGCCCAAATCTTCAAGCCATTGCAAGCCTTGCCTTTTGGGTGATCCGCCAGTTGCAACGATGATCTTATCACACACGTAGGTCGATGGCAACTCCTGGATGAAACGCAACTCAAACTGGCTATTCATTTGCCGAATGGCTGAAACTCCTGAGCCTGTGCGCACCGAAATGCCCAATCTTTTCGTCTCATTCATCAAACAATCGATGATACTTTGGGAGTCTTGAGAAACAGGGAAAACGCAGCCATCATCTTGAACCAAGAGGGGCACTCCGCGGGCTTCGAACCATTCATAGGCGTGCTTGGTATTGAAAATATGAAAGGGCTTCTTCAACTGCTTTCCTCCGCGTGGATAGGCTTTGCAGAGTTCAGGAATCGAGGTACAGCCATTGGTTACATTGCATCGGCCACCACCAGAAACCTTGACTTTTGCCAGTAATTTTTGGGACTTTTCAAGAATAATAACTTCGGCCGTCGGGTGATTCTCCTTCGCCGCAATCGCAGCAAAAAATCCAGCCGCACCTCCTCCAATGACAACAACTTTCATGAACTGCGAGTGTAGTAAATTTTTGCCTTACATGATCAATTGAATCGACAATCTACTCACTCAATTCACACACACAGCGCACAGGAAACTGTCGGCGACCATTGACAACGTTGTGATTATGCAATTCGTGATCCTCTCCAAAGGTGTGCCAATGCATGATGTAGCCGTCGACCAGTTCGGCATCAATCCAAAACGTGTTTTGCTCTCCACGCCGACTGTAAATTTCGACGTCTATTCTTCCACATGGGTTAATTTGCAACACTTCCGTCAAGTTAATTTTCCCACGCTTATTGAGTTTGATCACGCTTTTCACCTCCTTCTCCGTTGGCAATCTCCAACCTTCAGGGCACACCTTGAAAGCATCTTCCACGAGGTAAAACTGTCCGCAAGTCATCGCACTATCCGATACTGTTGTCGACTTTTCAGTGTGCCATCGCAGATTTTCGGCAAACCACTTGAGTCCGTTCAGCTCAACAATTTCATATTGATTGCCATCACGACTGTCTACATAGATTTCTTCAATTGGTTGAACTGGTGCCGTTACCACGAAAAGAAAAACGACCAAGATTAAAGATTTCATGTGTTCTCAAAATTGAAAAAGTAATTCAAGTTCTTTGTGTCTGCCTTCGGAAAAAGTACAATTTTTTCGAAGGCTAGAGGTTTTGTTAAAAGGCTTCCTACAAATTTCAGTGCCTCCGTGTATTGCAAAATAAAAACTTACTATGTTTCGGACAAATTGTGCAACCCTCTACACTACTTAGATACAACCAATTTCGAATGAAGTATATTCATCAGTTTGGCGCAAATATTTCGCGAGCAGATAAAGAGCGATTTTCCAGTTCCCCTCAATTTAACGATGGAAAATTTGAAAACATCGAGACTACATCCATCGATTTTTCGCTGGGGACACTTCCAAAACTCCTCAAGGAAGTCTTCACCCCTAATCAAAACAAAACTCCTCAAGCGAGTCTGCCAATTGCCCAATTCTCGGACCAATCCTTCGATCCGAGAGATTTGAAACCCAAGTTCATTTGGTATGGTCATTCTGTTCTGTTGCTGCAATTGCTGGGAAAGAATATTCTAATCGACCCCATGTTTGGACCTAACGCGGCTCCCATCTCTCCAATAGCCACTAAGCGATTCAGTGCCGACACGCTAGCGTTGATCGACCAACTACCTCCCATTGATTTAGTCATTGTCACACATGACCATTATGACCACCTCGACTACGACAGCATCAAGCGACTCATACCTCGCGCCCGCAAATGGTTTGTTTCGTTGGGAGTAGGTCGGCATTTGGAAAAGTGGGGCGTCGATAGTCGACAAGTGACCGAATTTGATTGGTGGGATTCCGTTGATTTTGAGGGAATCCATATGACCTGCACTCCGTCGAGACACTTTTCAGGACGTGGACTCTTTGATCGCGCCAAATCCCTTTGGGGAGGTTGGGTTTTTGAAACGACCGAGCATTCGATCTACTGGAGCGGAGATGGCGGTTACGGTGAGCATTTCAAACATATTTCGGAGAAATTTAAGGCCTTTGATTGGGCATTTATGGAATGCGGACAGTACAACAAATACTGGCATCAAATTCACATGTTCCCGCAAGAGGCTGTACAGGCGGGGCTTGATGTCAACGCCAAAATCATCTTTCCCGTCCACTGGGGAGGATTTTCGCTCGCACCTCACAATTGGAAGGACCCTATTGAACAATTCATGCACTATGCTCGCAAGGAATCACAAGCTGCCTTTTCACCCGAAATGGGCGTAGCTGTTCATTGGCAGGAAGAGAAAAAGTGTAATTCATGGTGGGAAAAGCACGAGTAAGTACTGCTCTATTTTCAGCGACAAGCGCAAATGATTCAGGCAGGATCGATATATTTGACACTAAGATTCACTTAAAGCTACTCTCACCAGTGCCTTCAATTTTCTCTCCGCATGCTGGACATGCCACTCCTAGACTAGCGCCTATTTTTTGGACCTTGCTTTTCATGCTGCTGACGGCCTCTCTTTTTTCGCAAGAGACTCCATGGACGGTGGAATCGACCCACGATGGAAAGGTTGAGGTTCTCAGTCGAATATGGGAAGAGGAAGACGCCGAAGGGGATGAATATCAAGTGATCGAATACAAAGTTACCACGACGACCAAGGTCTCAATAGAAAAACTCAAAGCCTTGCTTTATGACGCAGACAGGCATAAGGAATTCATGCCCGACACCGAGATAAGTCGCAAATTGAAGATTTACTCCACCAATAAATGGTTGATGTATTATTACTTCGACTCCCCTTGGCCTTTACCTGACTCCGACTGTGTGACGATCATGACGATGACTGAAGATGTGGCCAATAAATCGGTGAGATTCGACGGCATTGCCCACGCCGAACTGCACCCAATGACAGAGGACCGACGAATGGACAAGTTTGAAATCAGCTATACTTTCACCGCTCAGGGCGACAGCACTTTATTGGTCGTGCATTCCATTATGACTCCAGTGATTCATGCTCCGGATTGGCTTGTGAACGTGTGGTTTCCCGACGGACCGGCAGATTTGGTGATGGACTTGATAGAAAAGGCCAAGCTGTGAAGTGCACCTCGGCTGTGCTCTATTTCGTGAGGTGGTCATCTTTACCTGAGGAAAGCATTTGCGCTTGTCGCTAATCCATACCAGACCACTTACGCACCTCCATGCCAGCAGCTTTTTTAAGTGAATACAATGTAATAGCTTTGACACACTGAGCTGAATACGGGGACTGCTAAGCTTTGTTAAGCGCGTTCAAATGGGCCTTGGAAGCGGAATATTTCTATTGAAAAGAACCGATATTCGCATAGTAGAAATAGGATTTGACGCATGGTCTCTGGCCCAAACTCCATGATTGCGAAGCAAGTACTGTAACAACAGTTACTTATACGGCCAACTAAGCGACGTAAATTTGCCTTCATAATCACCAAAAAATTAATAAGCATGAAAATTGAACAACTATATACAGGATGTCTGGCCGAAGCGGCATATTACATCGAGTCGAATGGCGAAATAGCCATCATTGATCCATTGCGTGAAACGGCTCCATATTTGGAAAAAGCCAAAGAACAAGGCGGAAAGATCAAGTATATATTTGAGACACACTTCCATGCCGATTTTGTATCTGGCCACGTCGATCTAGCCGAAAAAACGGGTGCAACCATCGTATACGGACCGGGAGCTAAAACGTCCTACGATATCCACGAAGCCAAGGACAACGAAGAATTCAAGTTGGGCAATATCACCATCAAAGTGCTCCACACACCCGGGCATACCATGGAGTCTAGCTGTTTCTTGTTGATCGACGAGAATGGTAAGAACCATGCGCTATTTAGTGGCGACACCTTGTTTATAGGGGATGTAGGCCGACCAGATTTGGCCATTAAGTCTGACGTAACCAAAGACGACCTAGCGGGATTTCTTTTCGATTCTCTTCGCAACAAAGTCATGGTTCTTGAAGACGACGTAATCGTATATCCAGCGCACGGAGCAGGCTCGGCATGCGGAAAGAATATGAGCAAGGAAACGTGGGATACTTTGGGACATCAGAAAGAAGTGAATTACGCACTTGCAGCCGATATGACGCGTGAAGCCTTTATCAAGGAAGTAACCACGGGCATTCTCCCTCCTCCAGCCTACTTTGCAAAGAATGCAGCCATCAACAAAGGTGGATATGAAAGTCTGGACATCGTCATGGAACGCGGAAATGTGCCTTTGGACGTTGCGACCTTTGAAGCCATGGCCAATCACGAAGGAGCACTCGTTTTAGACACACGAGACAAACAAGCTTTTACAAAAAGTCATGTTCCCAACTCTATCTTCATGGGCATTGACGGAAGTTTTGCTCCATGGGTAGGCGCTTTGATTTTGGATTTGAAGCAACCCATTGTATTTGTATGTGATGAAGGCCGCGAAGAAGAAATTGTGACTCGTCTGTCTCGTGTAGGTTACGACAACACCTTGGGCTTCCTCAAAGGTGGCATCGAAGCATGGGCCGCAGCGGGCAAAGAATTATCGCATGTACCGTCGATGACGGCGAGCCAACTTGAAAGTGAACTGGCCAAAGGCGATATCAAGGTTCTCGATGTGCGCAAGCCTGGTGAATTCGCAGCAGAGCATGTTGAAAACGCGATAAGCTTTCCTCTTGACTTTCTGAACAATAAAATGGATGAACTGAATCGCGACGAGACCTACTATATCCACTGTGCAAGTGGCTATCGTTCAATCATCTTCGCCTCGATACTTCAATCGCGTGGATTCAACAATCTGTATGATATTGCTGGCGGATACAACGCGATTTCTGGAACGGATATCCCTGTGACCGACTACGTATGCCCTTCGACTTTGAAGGACTAAGCAATCGTATCTCCAATACTTATTATCGGCCGGCGTCCACCAGGATTGTCGGCCGATTATTCCCCCACCCATGATCATAGTCATATGAATTGGCGCAAGGATGGGTTACCTTTCGTTAAAACAGACACAATGACATCGACAATATTGCATATCGACAACCTCAAATGTGGAGGATGTGAGAGTACGGTTACCAAAGTGGTAAGTGGCTTTGATGGCGTTCACGACGTGATCACCAGTTCCGAAGACGGCACCGTAAAATTTTCCTACGATGGAGATGAATCGGTCGTGGAAAATATCAAGAATAAACTGAGTGGAATCGGATATCCACCACAAGGAACTTCGAACACACTCCAAAAGGCCGTAAGCTATGTAAGCTGCGCCAAGGGGAAGATTGCTAACATGTAAACAAACACCACCCTACATCCTATGAAATCTAAATTCGAAACGCTTATCAATTCTGAAACTCCTGTATTGATCGACTTTTATGCCGATTGGTGCGCACCGTGTAAGATGATGCCTCCAATTCTAAAGGAGCTCAAGAATAGCATGGGCGACAAGATCAGAATCGTGAAGATCGACACGGAAAAGAACCAAGCTTTGAGTACACAATTGGGCATTCGCAGCATCCCCACTTTAGTTGTTTTCCAGAAAGGCAAGGAAGTGTGGCGACAAGCAGGAGTCCTTCAGGCCCATCAGCTAGAGAGCCAGATTACCGCCGTCCTCAATTGATCAGGCCGACTTCTCGCCCAAAATCCAAGAGGCCTTCGGTTTCTCAACTTTGAAGTCGCGGTGTAGTTTTTCACGGATATGCGCGATGCCTTCTTCGATGGAGTCGGTGAAGAATACCAAGTCCAAATCTTCGGGCGAGATGGTTCCTTCTTCCTTCATCAATTCAAATTGCTCACGGATATTTTTCCAATACTCGACGCCAAAGATGACGATCGGGAAGCCTTGAATCTTGCCGGTTTGCATGAGCGTAAAAGTCTCAAACAACTCGTCAAGCGTACCCCCACCACCAGGCATAATCACAAAAGCCGATGAGTATTTGATTAGCAGCACCTTGCGCACGAAGAAATGCTTGAAGGTAATATCGATGTCTACGTAGGGATTGGCATGCTGCTCCATAGGAAGGACGATATTGCAGCCGATTGACTTAGCACCTACCTCAAAGGCCCCGCGATTGGCCGCTTCCATAACTCCCGGTCCGCCACCCGACATGATCGCAAATCCCAATTTCCCCAGTTCGCCAGCAAATTCTCTCGTCAACTTATAGTACTCATGATCCTCAGCAAATCGCGCCGATCCAAAAATGGTGACGCACGGTCCGATAAAATGAAGTTTTCTAAAACCGTGAATAAACTGACGCATGACTTGCCACACCGTCACGAATTCCTTCCATCTACTGCGCGGCCCCGCTAAAAAATCAAATTCGTTGCTCCTCTTGGCTTTCTTCATTTAGCTCGTTTTATTCGTCGGCTAATTTCCATAATTTCTCTGACAGACCCATAAAAGAAAAAGGCCACCTAGTTTACACAAAGCAGCCTTGTTCTGGAAGATACACTTTTAGTTTAACGCATCCGAGAACACGCAAACTTCAATTTTTCAGCCATCGTTTTAGCTGAATTTCAATAGAACCTGATCCGAGAATCGGAGGGAAGGGAAATCACCAACCGACAATCGATTGCAAAGTTAATTGCGTCTCAAAAGTAGACTTAACTACTAGGCTATTTCATGTTGGCGGTCAGGAAAATCGCTGACAATCATCACGATTCGAAATATTCGAGGCACATCCTCAGTTTCATATCTAGTCCGCACTCATTGCCATATATTTGTATGTCATGCCCAACTTATCCTCCTTCCGTCAGTCTGCATTCCGCTGGTTCAAAGCGTGTCCATGGATTTGGCTGGGCATCTTCGCCTTGTTATTGCGCATCCCCTTCACCGTCTTTCCTGAATTCACCCACTATTTCTTCCAAAACGGCCTATTCGCAGGCTACCGTATCATCTGGGACCACACATTCGCTCTTTCCCCCATTCCCTTGGTCTTCGTTTTATTGGCAGGTGTTCTATTTGTTCTTTTTCGCTTTTTTCGCACGTGGGCAAATGATTATAAGTGGCTCCAATTGCTTAAATCCGCGGGTAGCGCGGCAGGTTTCTTGATCTTCTGGTTCTACCTATTGTGGGGCTACAATTACCACGCTCCCACCCTCCGCACCCGACTGTCCATTCCCGAAGAAACGGTTGGAATTTCTACACTCATTGGTTTTCTAAATCACACGATTGAAGAGGCTTCTGCGATAAGGTCGACAATTGGGGCTGGTGCTTGGTCCGACGAGTTTTTACCTGAAGAACCTTTGGACGATTTACGACTGGAGTTGGAGTCTGTCTTGGGCAAACTGAGCTATCCCACAGGCGGCCAAGTGCGCTGTCGGGAACTTGGCGGAAACGGCTTCATGCGACGCATGGGGATCTTAGGAATCTACTTGCCTTTTGTCGGCGAGGGACATGTCGACGCATCCCAAACCTCGCTTACTTTATACTTCTCGGCAACGCATGAAATGTCACATGGATATGGGATTACCGACGAGGGCGAAGCCAACTTTGCCGCATGGCTAGCAATGAATAATAGTATAGAACCTGCATTCAAGTATATGGCCCAATTGGAGTTGATCAGGTATCTACTGCATGATGTTTACCGCATCGATCAAGAACAGTACGAAGACATTCGCAGTCGTATGCCCGAGCTTATTGCAGATGACCTCCTATTGATTCGCAACAACTCCCTCGAATACCCGGGATTCTTCCCAGATTTCTCTGAAGCCATGAACAATATCTACCTCCAATCACAAGGTGTTGAAGCTGGAGTTGAAAGTTATGGGGAGTTTGTGAATTTGGCTTACGGCTACTCGACGATGAATCTTCGCTGACCTTGATCCGAAACCAAGAAATACATCCCAGTTGACCAATCGCTCACGTTGATTGAAGTCCTTTTGTCAATGTCCGCGATGACTCGTCCGTTCACATCAATCACCTTTCCACTGATTGCCGATGAGAAATGAAGTACCGAAGAGCTTGGATTCGGAAATAAACTAAGACCAAGCTCCTCCAGCTGTTCCGCCACATTTGTAGGTCCGCAATCAGACCACACATTCAACGGTACCGACAGCCAGGCATCGCCAGCAACCGCTTGAATTTGAACCACTTCTCCTGGCTCGATGGCATAAAAACTGAATTGGATATCGGCTGAAATCACGGCGTCCGAGGTTGTCACTGAGGCCGTGTAACATCCTGGGTGCAGACAAACAACATCCTCAAAAAAGGAATCGTCGGGAGAAAACTCATGTCCCTCTGAATACACGATATTTCCATCTTCGTCGGATATCTCCATAATGATAGGGTCCATGATTTGTTCTTCGGCACTTTGTACAGCCCAAATCGAAATTGGGTGGCATTCGACGGTTGGTATCAAAACAGTAGTCACTTCGAAGGTACAGGCCAATTCGTCATAAAAGCCTGTCCAAAGTTCGATGGTCAAGTCGTATTCTTCTCCTGGTATGATGTCTTCCAACGTATGCGGAAACCCGTGGATACTTTCTTGAGCGATTCCGAAAAAATCCACTACTTCCTCTCCTATTAATTCAGACTCGAAATAGACGCGAAATCCAGGATAATCGAAAAGCTCTTCCGAATTGTTAACGACATGAATTGCCATGAATTCAGAGTTGAGCGGATTTGTATGGACGGCTGTTAGCTCTACATCATCACATGGTGACTGAGCTGCCATGTGCAATGCGGTAAGGGTACAAAGAAAAGTAAGGAGTCGGCGCATGCGTTTACGTTTGAATTGTTAGTGGAACAAAGGTCGCAAACCCAACTCATTCAAAATGGCCGTTTACACGACAAAACTTGGAAAGGCAATTTGGGGATCTAGCGCTTAGAGTTCGAAGCGGTAGATTGTAGGTGGAACGTCGTGTTTCTTTCTTATCCAATGTTCACTTCCAATGTATCCCACCGTTTCCGACTCCATGAAAAGGGCTTCTACTTGACCAACCTTGTTTACCGACCCGAGATTGTATTTGCGCTTGTCGCTGGTGAACCAAGTTCCATTGTTGCCCTCAAAAGTCCATAAAAAACCGAAGCCAAATGGTGAATAACCAAGGAGTACCAACTTTCCATTTTCCGTCACGCTAGCTGCTGTGATCATGCCCTGAGCGTCAAACTCTTCGATCAATTTCGCCTTGTACTCACCTGGTTCTGTGGGCAATACGAAATGACGTGTATGATGAGAAGTCCATTCTTTTGTGAAGAGATGCAGTTCACCGTTGAACCAAATCAAACCTTCGCAATCCCAATTCGTTGTTTGTGGTTTACATTTCTTGGGTTCCTCTTCCCGTCCTTCGTAGGTGAACTTGATCGACTTGGCCTTGATTTCGAACTTCGATTCATCTTCCCAGTCAGACTTCAAAACTTTCAAAACGCGCAGATCGGTTCTTTTGCCATTCGCATTGTTTCCAAAATCTCCAATGTACCATGCGTCGGGGCCTTCAGCGATGTCTTCCCAGTCTTTGTTCTCTTTACCCTTGACCTTCGCTTCTTGGACAATTTCCCCATCTTTTAGGCGTACGCGGTATAAAACTGAACTATTTCCACCGTCGTTGAGGGCCAGAATTGATTTTTTATTGAATGAGACAATGCCGCTACATTCGTCCAAATCCTTATCCAAAATTGTGGTCACGGATAACTCTAGATGCTTACCATCAGAGTCTCCTTGTGCGCATACGAATTGAGGCGCTATCAAGGCAGTAAATAGCCCTATTACCGCGCTCATTTGGCGAACATTGGCTATACTTGTGATTAGTTTACTCTTAGACATCATTATGAATCGAATTTTACTTGTCGCAGGAATCCTTTTTTGCACAGTGTGCTTGAATGCTCAAAGTTACTTCCTTAATGGTACTGCGCAATATATTGGCAACGATTGTTACCGGCTTACGCAAACATTGGCCAATCAAAATGGGGCGGTGTGGTATGCTGATCAAATTGACCTAACGGAATCGTTCAATATTGAGTTTGAGATATACTTAGGACTTAACGATGCGGGAGCTGATGGAATTGTGTTTGTTCTCCAAACTGTGGGCACAAACGCCCTGGGAATAAGCGGTGGCGGAATGGGTTATGAAGGATTTGAGCCTTCATTGGGCATTGAGTTTGACACGTGGCAAAATCTGGACAATTCAGATCCAGCCGCCGATCACATTGCCGTAATTTCAAACGGACAGAGTAACCACTCTTTGGGGACCAATATTGCCGGTCCAGTGCAAGCCGACTTGAACGATGTGAATGTCGAAGATGGCAGCTATCATTCGGTTAGAATCATTTGGGATCCGTTGACGCAAAACTTGCAAGTTCTCTTTGATTGTGAAGAACGAATCAACACAACCTACAATATTATTGGCAATATTTTCGATGGAGACCCGCTTGTTTATTGGGGTTTTACTGGAGCGACAGGTGGGGCCAACAACAATCAAATCGTGTGCTTGCAGGACAATATCTTGAGTGTAGGACCTAACGTAACTATTTGTACTGGAGCTAGCACTGTACTCGATATCCCAGGCGATCCCGAAGGTACCTTTACCTGGACTCCAGAAACAGGATTGGACGACCCAAGCAGCGGATCTCCTATTGCTTCGCCTGACACGACGACTACCTATGTCGTTGAATACAACAATTTGTGTGGAGCGATTCTGACCGATTCGGTAACCGTTACGGTAGAAGATTTGTTGGTGTCAATTGATGACTTCCCCGTGCTGGACTGCGACAATCCCGTTCAAACTATTTTCGCGACAGACAATTTCGACAATGATATTGTCTATGACTGGTCGACCGATACGGGAGAAATCATCTCGAATGGAGGAAGCAATGAGCCGTCGATAGGCGGACCGGGATGGTATTACGTTGAGGCAAGTTTCGATGATGTTTGTTTTGCCTACGATTCGGTTATGGTAGAGGGCGACTATGAATTCTCGCTTGACTTGGATGTCGAAAGTATTATCTCATGTTTTGATCCTACCACTACCATCAATAGCACGACAGATCCATCAAATGGTGTCGTATATGTATGGGAGACAAATGGAGGAACCATCGACGCGGGTCAGGGCACAGATGAGATTACCGTAAGTGACGGAGGCAGCTATACTTTAAATGCCTTCATCAATGATTATTGTTTCTCTGAGCAAACGGTTAACGTTACCACCAATTTTGAAACTTCTCTTGCAGAAGCAGGTGTTGAACAACAGCTCGATTGCAACACGACTTCGCTGACTCTTCAAGGATCCACGGATGGCAGCAATCCCAACATTTTTTGGACTACTTCAGATGGCAATCTGTTCGCAGGAGTTACTACCTTGAATCCCTCAATCGATGAACCGGGAACCTATACCATCACCGTCACCAATCCAAACAGCGGATGCGAGACCGAAGATACGGTTGAAGTCATTGAAGATTTCGAAGCTCCTCTGGCCGAAGCAGGTGGAGCCGACACACTTACATGCCAGGATCCATGGACCAACATTATTGGTGCTGCTTTTGGCGGACAAGATCCATCATTCAGCTGGAGTACAACTGATGGCAACATTGTCGAAGATGGAAATACATTATCTCCCTTGATCGACCAGCCTGGAACTTATACTATTACGGTGACAGACAATGATAACGGGTGTGTTTCTACCGACCAAGTGGTCGTTTTTGTCAACGAGAACTTCTTCTTGGACGTGAGTACACTTACGGTACCAAACGTAATAACACCGGGTGGTGATGACTACAACGATGTGTTCAAGCCCTTCCTCAAAAGCGACCCTGATTTTGAAGTTACGGAGATCATGCAAGACTTCACGCTCAAAGTTTTTAATCGGTGGGGACTATTGATTTATGAGAATGAGGCAAATTCAAACATTTGGGACGGGGCGGCAAATGGCGAAGTTTTACCAGATGGCACCTACTACTATATCTTAACTTATTCCATTGCATGCAGTGTTCAAGAAGAGTCCACTTTAACAGGTCACCTTCAATTGATCTCCCCTAAATAGAAATCACTTTGGCATTTATAATTATTGCAAAGTAGTCCACCGCCCTACTTACAAATTGCTAGCAAGCATTAAATTCGCCGAAGATATTTACCATGAAGCGCTCATCTCGCATATTCAAAATCATTCTATTCGCCCTGCTACTCTTGGTTGGTGCCTTGTACATCGTTGGCAAAACATGTGGCGAATTGGAGTACGAGACGAAAGTTGAGATGGAGGCCCCACTCGGCTTTTCTTGGTCGGTATTTCAAGATCCTTCGCACATGCGCACATGGATCAAAGGCTTTCAACGCATTGAAATGGTCGATGGAATTGTCGGTCAGCCAG
>JADFAK010000136.1 GCA_015665315.1 Flavobacteriales bacterium
GGTCCTCAACTTCGAAATTACCGCGATGATGGACTATCAGGAGATAAGTACACCTTTCTCCGGACAAGTCATTTCGATTGGTGCCGAAACCGGTCTGCACAAGTTCTTCAATATTCAGGAGTTTCCAGATAACTACCACCCCGTCGAACTGCGAGGAAACACCATGCTTCAAGCAGGAATTGTGCCCTTTACTTTCAAGCAAGCGCACGATTTCCAACTCGCCGAAGTTTATCAATACGAACGAAGTTCCAACACGCCTGGCGGCTACTCTTCTTCACTTGACACCTATACCATTATGTCTCGCGAGGATGGAGAAGGAAGCGTCATGTATCAAATTCAAAAGCAATCTACCACGACGCTTTACATGGTCGATTACGTCGATATCATTCCGCCTGAGATCATTATCTCTGAGCCGACCAATATGGAGCTAAGCTACTACGACGAGCAAATAGCACCTAATTTGTACGGTCCGCGCTATCCTGCGCAAGGCGTTTCGGGTTACGGCATACTAGAGCACGAAGAACTATATGGGGAGGAGCGAGTGCAGCTTACAGTGGGCATAGATGAAGGCTACGCTCCCTGCGATGATGATCCCAACTGTTTTTTTAGCACTTGGATTCCTAGTTATCGGTACAAGCGATACATTCCAGGATTGGGTCGTGTCTATGAATATTTCGTAGATGGCAGCTACGGTTGGACCGAGGAGTTGGTCTATTTCGAAAAGGACGGAATCATTTGGGGTGGAGACGCCACATCTGTTGAGACCAACGACTTTGATGCAATACATCTTCAAGCTTTTCCCAATCCAACCCATGGAAAGTTCACGTTGAACAAGCCCGTTCGAAATGCACCCCTTTACAATTCCATGGGTGAATTGGTGGCTTATGTAACAGGTACGGAGGTCGACATAACAGCATTTGCCGAAGGCTTATATATTTTAAAAACCTTCGAACAAAAGGGTCCTGCTGTGCGCATTATCAAGCAGTAAATCTTAGTCGATCAAGCCTTTGATCAAGTTGTCATCGGCCATATTTGGGAGTGTCACTTTCAACCGAGGTTCTTGAGCCATAGCGCGTTTGATCGCAAAAACAGCTTCCTCGTTTCGGGCCCAACTTCTACGTGCAATTCCGTTGTTTACATCCCAGTGGAGCATCATTTTGAGTCGGCGATCACTTTCCGGCGAACCGTCCAATAACATGCCAAAACCCCCGTTGATCACCTCGCCCCAGCCCACACCTCCGCCGTTGTGAATCGACACCCATGTTGCTCCGCGGAAAGAATCTCCGATGACATTGTGGATAGCCATATCGGCCGTGAATTGGGAGCCGTCGTAAATATTCGAGGTCTCTCGGAAGGGTGAATCGGTACCGCTTACATCGTGGTGATCACGCCCTAAAACAACAGGTGCTTTTAACTTGCCAGACGCAATCGCTTTGTTGAAAGCTTCGGCAATTTTAATTCGGCCTTCGGCATCGGCGTAAAGGATTCGGGCCTGACTGCCCACTACAAGTTTATTGGCACGCGCCCCTTTGATCCAGCGAATATTATCGGCCATCTGCTGTTGAATCTCTGGGGGAGAAGTCTTGCGCATTTCCTCTAGAACCTCACAAGCAAGCTCATCGGTAAGCTGTAAATCCTCTGGGTCGCAACTTGAACACACCCACCTGAACGGTCCGAACCCAAAATCGAAGCACATAGGCCCCATGATATCTTGAACGTAGGACGGGTATTTGAAATCGATGTTATTGTCGGCCATCACCTCAGCGCCAGCGCGAGAAGCTTCCAAGAGAAATGCGTTCCCGTAATCGAAGAAATACATTCCTTGATCGGCTAGTTTGTTGACTGCAGTTGCATGTCTGACCAAAGAGGCTTGCACACGCTTTTTAAACTCATCTGGATCATTGGCCATCATGTCGTTGGACTGTTCAAGCGTCATTCCCACGGGGTAGTAACCCCCAGCCCACGGGTTGTGAAGTGAAGTCTGATCGGACCCCAAATCAACCTTCACATTGCGCTCGGCCATGCGTTCCCAGAGTTCGACCACATTTCCCAAATAGGCAATGGAGTAGGCCTTCATTTGCGCTTGTCGCTCAATAGCCACATCGATACATTGATCGACATCTTCTATAACCTCATCGACCCAGCCTTGTTCGTGTCGCTTGTATGCAGCCGCGCTATTTATCTCGGCCGTGATGCTTACGATACCCGCTATATTTCCAGCTTTTGGCTGTGCACCGCTCATTCCACCCAGACCGGCAGTGACGAACAACTTACCCTCAGGAGTAGCTCCATTGTCCAATTTCCTGCAGGCGTTCAAAACGGTAATCGTCGTACCATGCACAATCCCTTGCGGACCGATATACATGTAGGAACCGGCGGTCATTTGTCCGTACTGCGTCACACCAAGCGCGTTGAATTTCTCCCAATCGTCTTGCTTCGAATAATTCGGAATCATCATGCCATTGGTCACGACCACGCGCGGGGCATCTTTGTGCGAGGGGAACAGTCCGAGGGGATGTCCGCTATACATGACGAGGGTTTGCTCATCGGTCATTTCGCCCAAGTACTTCATCACGAGAAGGTACTGCGCCCAATTTTGAAAAACGGCACCATTTCCTCCGTAGGTAATGAGTTCATGGGGGTGTTGCGCCACGGCATAATCCAAGTTATTCTGGATCATGAGCATGATGGCTGCCGCTTGCTGACATTGCGCTGGGTACCAATCGATTGGACGGGCATGCATGCGGTATGTTGGGCGCAGACGGTACATATAGATCCGTCCGTATTCTTTCAATTCATGGGCAAATTCGGGGGCAAGTATGGCGTGTTGCTCGGCGGGAAAATACCTCAACGCATTGCGCAAGGCGAGTTCCTTTTCGGCTTTTGAGAGGATGTCTTTGCGTTTGGGAGCGTGGCTTACTGAAGGATCTATGGCTTGAGCCTCCGGCAAATGGGTCGGAAGTCCAGCGCAAGCAATCTCTTGGAATTCGGCTTTGGTCAATTCTACTTGTTCAGCAATCATCTGGCTCATACTCTACTTGTTAAAGGTGCCTGTTTTTTTGTCAAATCCGTAAGGACAGTGCTTACACCCGCTTTGGCAGCAATGTCCGCGCTTGAGGTGATACTTCTCCGTAAATACCATAAATCCCTCGTCGGAGTAGTAAAAATCCTCTGGCTCGAGATCGGGTTTGTTGTTGAATAATGACACGCGGCAAATTTAGTGGATTGGAACGAGAAGTCAGAATTGAGTGCGAGAGCGAGTCTTGAGAAATTCGGTTGTTCAGATGGCTTTTTCTTGCTCATTGAATTCAAGAGATAAGCGGGGGTTTTCCTTGGTGAAATTGAAGGCCTTGGATGCGACATTTTTTTACTTATCTCTTACTCTTTTCTCTTGCTCTTCCTCTTTAAATTCAAGAGATAAGAGGAAGTGTTTAGAGGAAGAGATAAATCGGGGATCCCTTGATGGAACTGATATCCTCTTTTTGTTATTTTCAGTGGTAAATATGACTTGAAGGTCAGCGCGAGTGCGAGAGCGAGAACACGAGTGCCCCCCCTAAAACGCCTAAACCTTACCCTTTGAAAAACCAATACCAATTTCGTCCTATTTATCTCTCCCTATTTATCTCTCCCTATTATCTCTATTCAAAGTTGGAGAGCTTGAAGGTCAGTGCGAGAGCGAGAAGTCAGAATTGAGTGCGAGTGCGAGTCTTGAGAAATTCGGTTGTTCAGATGGTTTTTTTCTTGCTCTTTGAATTCAAGAGATTAGGGGGGTTTTCCTTGGTGAAACTGAAGATACTTGAACGGGACATTTTTTTACTTATCTCTTTCTCTTGCTCTTCCTCTTTAAATTCAAGAGATAAGAGGAAGTGTTTAGAGGAAGAGATAAATCGGGGATCCCTTGATGGAACTGATATCCTCTTTTTGTTATTTTCAGTGGTAAATATGACTTGAAGGTCAGTGCGAGTGCGAGAGCGAGTATTTAGTTATTTGCCTTGCGCCCAAAAAAACACCTAACCCTATGAAAAACCAATACCAATTTCGTCCTATTTATCTCTCCCTATTATCTCTATTTAAAGTTGGAGAGCTTGAAGGTCAGCGCGAGTGCGAGAAGTCAGAATTGAGTGCGAGTGCGAGTCTTGAGAAAAAGAACCATGCGAGGAATGATCACCAAAACAACGTAGCGAGCTACTATTCTTTCACCAAGCGATATGTCTTGACCTCCTGATCACTTCGAACTTCGACCACATAATTCCCCCTTTCCAGAGAGCTTATATCTAGCCTGCGGCCAAATGTCTCTTGCCGAAAGCATACTCGTCCTTGGTAATCTCGAATGGTAATGGCCGACTTTGAGTCGTGCACAGGCAACATCACGTGCGTTGACGCGGGGTTGGGATAGAGTTGGAATCGCTCTAAGATTGCCTCGTCATCCACACCTACGCTTGACTTTTCTTCGACCAAGACATTGTCGACGAAATAGTATGACTGGACAAATCCCGAGGAGTCTTCATAGAGTGTTTCAAACTCACAGTTCTCGTTGGAAAGAATATTGCCAATCATTAAGAATTGCTCTCCCCCTTGGGCCATAAATTCACCTTCAATGAGCACCCAATTGGTTGTGTCTGTGAGCTGATTTCCCGCTGTGTTCTGGATCTGACCTACAACATCAAAATCACAGAATGAATTGATGTCGCTCAATGAATCTGCCGATAAGTACATGCCCAGTCCGTCGGTTGAAGCGGTGGAAGTATTCGACAAGGAAACGTGCATGGACGCGACGTAAACCACGCCCGCCTGCAAAGGCTCGGTCAGTCTGCAAGCAGCGTATTCACGAATGCAGGTCGTTTGAATATAGGAGAACATACCTATCATAAACTGACCGTCTTGGGGGTATTGCCATTCGCCTGTTTCTAGCCAGGCATTGTTATAAATCGAGGAATAACAAGTTGGCTCCATTTCGAGTCCCATGTAATCAGGCGTAGATCCTGTAGGATTGTACCAATGCTCCGCTCCGAACGAAAAAGGCTCCATCCAATTATCTGGACAAGCCACCGATTCAAAGCTGGGATTCGGGACGAGGTTTTGAGCGCATATCGACGCGGACACGACGAGCATGCAAGCGATAATGATAGTTTTCACATAGGCAATTTAGCAAATTCTTCGATTGCTCACTTACATGATCCCTCTCGCTCGTGAGCGTTTCTGGTTGAGATGAGCTTTTGTCTGCTAGTCGTTCTTTCAACAGAATGGAGCTCATAGAGGTGGTATAGTAGGTGGGCCTCTTCAAATTCAAAATGGAAAATTCAAAATGATAAATTGGGTGGATCCTTTTGGTGACTTTTCTGGGCTAGGAGAGTTTTTTTCGACTGGTTGTTCTCTTTTCACAGTCCTGATATGGTGGAGGTCCCATCTCTATGACAGCAAGTGCCTGAACAAGTAACCGACCCAGTATGGGTCGCATCTTTATAACTGCAGATCGAAGATATAACCTGACCCTGTAGGGGTCACACCTACCACTGATAGTTACTCTTGCTCTTCACTTTTCGTCACTTTTGCTTGATCAAAAGTAACCAAAAATCAAGGCTGGTGAATAAGATCCTAGTTGACTTCGCGATTCATCTGCACTACGGAAGTAAAACTCGGAAACGCTTTTAGCGGAGGCCTCTTCGAGCCATCCGAAAGCTGACCTCAGACACCTACTTCCGCTTAACGCTCCGATAAATCGAGTCAACACGAATCTTATTCAAAGGCCGGTCACTTTTTGTAGAGTGAAATTCTGTCTTTCACAGAATTGAGCCTGGAGAGGTCCTATCTCTATGACAGCCGAGCCTTTTTTGAAATTGAAAATTGAAAATTCAAAATGATAAATTGGGTTGACCTTGCTCGTGCGCGAACAACTAAAGGACCTCGTAGAGGTCAAATATCGGTAGGACTGCAATTGACTCCATTACCCATAACGCCACGATCGTGGTTTGGGAAAAGAATAGTCCTTTGTTAGTGGCTGCAGTGCACATGACAAAAGACACTCCATCTATTCACTTTCTGTCACTTTTGCTTGATCAAAAGTAACCAAAAATCAAGGCCTTCACTTAGATGTAGACGACAGTTTTTCCAGGAACCAGCCTTGACGACGATACTTGACTTTTACACGTGATATAATACCGTAACAGTAAAGTCTCGCCGTCAAGATGCGGTTTTTACGCCAACACGCCCCCACCAATTATCCTCAACATAGCTTCACCCTCTTCAACTGGAGGTGCTGGTTGTGGCCACATGTAGAGAATTCCTCCCATGATTGCGAAGGCAAACAACCAATAAAATACGTTGATCAATATGCCAGTCCAGCTGCGTTGCTCGTACAAAGAGTTTGTAATAAGCACAGGTAAAGCTGCCCATGAACAATTCATAATCGCGTGGAATGCCCCGTGAATAAACGTTTGCTCTTCAGGCGAATGATAAGCCGCCCACCTATTGAGATCATACGAGATCACAATAGCCATCACAAAGGCCACACCGAAAATCATCGCCATATTGCCTTTTTTGGCATCCTCAGGTGTGAGTCCTACCGATTTCATCCATGCGGTTCCAAATACTTTCGGGTTGTACCAAATAAATCCGAGTACAAATGAGGCAAGTGCTGCCACCAAAATTGCTAGCCAATTAACATCCATGTTGTTGTGGTTTGATTTAGCAACAAGGTAGACGGATTATTGGTGAGTACATACCTCGCCGTACACACTTATTCACAATTTGCTTGGGAATTCAAACGAACGTTGGTCGAAAAATCGCTAAAATAATAGCTTGTAAATCAAAGTGTTACCCCCATGCAAACGACATTCCAACACACCAATACCTTGAATTCCTACGGGTATTGTTGTGCGTCCTGAATCGATGCGTTTTAACATAATTGACTGGCCAGAAACGGTGTACAAAGTGATTTCGGCGGAATGGGTGGAGTGGATCGTCAAAAAGCCGTTTGAAGCATAAACCTGTATTGCCTGACCTGGATGGGAATCGATATTATCAGGCTCTCCCTCTGTAAGCGTGATCGACTGTCCCACGTATCCATCGCCGCTTGACTCCTGATTACCGTTGGCCGCAACCGAAGAACCGTAAAAAGTAACATCTCCACTTGCCGCCTCTGGAGCTATCCATTCGGCTTCAAAAATTCCGGGAAATGCTCCGTTGCTGTGCTCAACTATGTGCCGACCGTCAACACCTTCTAGCTGCACTTTCACGCCCGGATTTTGAAAGGTTCCCGCGTTGCTCAAGTCACTATCGATAAGAGCTGTTGCCTGAAATCCGAAACGCAAAGCTCCTGGCGCCGCAACGGTGAAACGCAAACCATAAACCTGACCCGGAACATATTCCGAAATAGCCTCATCCGTATCCAAGTCGAGCACTTCAATGGTAAACGTTGGGCTGAACGAACCGTCGTCATGACACAGCGTATTACTGCATGGCGGGTCGCTTCCTGGGGCTCCCGTTCGATCCTTATCCTGCTCCTCGGCCACACCATTGTGATGCGCCATCAATAGGGGCAATACGGCTATGAGAAGCAGAATCCCAGTAGTTCGATGCGTTCGAAAAAATGTTTTACTCGTCATGTGTGGCACTTGATTTCACAAATATGAAGGGTATTTTCTGGAATAGAGACATTCCCCTGAATTTTAACTACTCTTTCAATAATCTGTGCACGTATTGGGCGTCTTTGGTTTTGATAATTAACATATATAAGCCATTCGGCAAATGATGAACATCGAGGGTGTTGTCAAGGACCTTCCCATCGATTTGCTGTCCGTGCTGGTTGATCATGAACACCTCAATTACCGGGTCTGGAGAAAGAATGTTCAAGACGTCCGAAGCCGGATTGGGGTACACTTCAAAGCCCTGTTTTTCGCGTTCTGAAGTCGATATTACATTGCAATCCAAAGAGAATTCTTGAAAAAATTCCCACATCAAGTCGTTGGCCTGCAAAAGCTCCGATGGATCATCTCCAATAGCCGAAGCTACTCCTCCCGGCCATGAATGTCCGCCGTCGGTGGAGATGTAGTACTCTACGCGGTAGTCGCACGAACAGTTGGACCAAACGACATGCGTAAAGTCGGTTCCGTTGTACAAGGTATCCGCCACATTTGTACAGCCGTTGATGCTTGAAAAAACATTTAAAACCGAGTCAATGGGCGGATTGTAGTGCGCAGATGCCCCATCACCCACTCCTCCCAAATAGGGGATGTTTGAGTCCAAATAGGATTGAAAATGAATGACGGGAATGGGGTTTTCGGCATTGCAGGGATGGCTCATGAGCGGACCAGCAATAGGGGCGATGGCGGCGATTTTGTCCGACAGTTCGCATGCCAGTTTATAGCACATCATGCCTCCATTCGAGATTCCTGTGGCGTAGATTCGTGTTAAATCAACGGCGTAATTACTTCCTATTTCATCGATGAGAGCACTTACAAAAGCCACATCATCAATGCCTTGTGCCATGGGATACGCGCAACATACCCCGGCATTCCAAAAATGAAGCGTAGGAGCCAGCAAGTAACCTAATCCATCGGGGTATACAACAATATATCCCTCTTCATCGCCACTTTCTGACAGCAATGATTGATTGGGAACTTGCTCTGCTGAACCAAAGCCGCCGTGAAATCCCATCACAACCGGTAGTTCGGTAGCTCCGTCGTAATTCGGTGGCAAGTGAATGGCATAGTAGCGGTACATATCGCCCACCCAGATACTATCCAACTGTGCCGTGGAAGGAAGAAAGAGGAAGCTAAGGCATACAATGAAAAAGTACTTCATACCATAAATATAGGCAGATTACGAAAAGCACACCCATTTCACATGTTAGGCCAACGTTGTTTTTAGACTTATTTTTGGGGTCAAACACGTCGAGATGATTCGGTTAGCCTCATTTATTATTGCTTGGACTGTAGTTCTTTTTTCGGTTGGGCAGACAACCATAAACTATGTCCCTTCGGCCGAAGATATTGCCAATCCCGAGCGCGGATTTTACACCCAGATTACGGGCTATTCCAACAATACCCAAGGTTGGTCGGCTTACCAGTCCATCGACCAAAACTATTTGTCGGCCTTGAAAGCGCAAAACCAAAGACTGGCCTTACGCTTGTACTACCTGCCTGAATTCGTGGACGGACCTTTGAGTCAGCAATTCTTGGAGCTATTTACTGAAGACATGGCCATTATCCGTGCCAATGGATTTAAAACCCTCTTGCGTTTTGCCTATTCTGTTGAGTCTTTTGACGAGACCAATGTCGATACCTTGGACGCTTCGCTGACAACCGTTTTGGGTCATATCGAGCAATTGAAACCGCTTCTCCAAGCCAATAGTGATGTCATTGCCGTTTTGCAGGCAGGTTTCATCGGAGCCTATGGAGAATGGGCTACAATTAACAACGTAGTGCCAGATTTTATGGATGAAAATGGAGTGCGTAATATGACTAGTAGGAAACAAGTTCTGGATGCTTTGCTTGATGCCTTACCCATTGATCGTGCCGTTCAAATCCGAACGCCCTACTACAAATACGCCTTCTATTCCTGGGACGGGTGGTCGGAACAATCCGAAATTTTCGCTGATCCCGGAGATATTTGTCCACTGGTCGAGCCTTCTGCTCTAAACGAAACAGAGGCCTACAATGGGACCGACAACTACCGTGTTGGTCAGCACAATGACTGTTTTCTCGCCAGTGGGACCGATTTTGGAACCTACTGTTCGGCAAGTATCGATGAATCGGCATGGCTGGTGAATGAAACGCGCTATATCGCCATGGGAGGAGAGACTTGTTTCCCGAATTCCCCACGCTCTGATTGTTCAGCAATGGGAGGGGCTGCAGACACCGAATTGGAGTTATACCACTGGTCTTACCTGAACAGCGGCTACCACCCTGATGTGTTGCAGAGCTGGGAAGATGATGGCTGCATGGCCGAAATAAGCCAAAAGCTAGGTTATCGCATGCAATTGAATAGCGGGGTTTTTTCCGATGTCGTGCCACACGGGTGCGGACTGGAGCTCGAATTAACCCTGGAGAATTTGGGCTACGCCGCGCCCTACAATCCAAGAGGCATGGAAATTATTATGGTGAACACCACAACACAAGAGCGCTTTGTCGCGGCCGTCGATGAAGATCCGCGAAGGTGGTTTCCGACGACTGAGATTGGGGAAATAGTGGTTTCGACTACCTTGGGAGTTCCTGAAAATATACCTGTTGGAAGTTATGATTTGTACTTGCATCTACCCGACCCAGAACCATCCCTGTACGGTCGTCCGGATTATAGCATTCAGCTGGCTAATTCTGGTATTTGGGATTCCGAAACAGGCTTCAACAATCTCAACCATTCCGTACTCATAACCAACGACGTGTGCGACGCGCCCATTGACAGTCCGCAATTCATTGCCTACGGATGCAATGCAGGGATAGGAGCTAGTGCACAATCGACCTACTGCTGCGACGACAGCATTGAACTGGAGGCTTTGAGCACTTCCTATTTTGGCCAGCATACGATTGGCTGGGCCTTGTCAGATGCTCCGATAACATCCGCAAGTCAGTTGTATACGGCAACGATTCTAGACGACCGCGGTCCGAGCATTTCACTTGCAGCCGATTGTGCAGCAATGCCCTTAGAGGGATTTGTCATCACGCCATTCCTAGCCGTCAATGACCACACTTATGAGTACGTGTTTGAAGATACGTTGCAGTATTATTGGTCTTCTTCCTTGACCATTTCCCTCGATCTTACCAACGCCCAGATTCCTTACGATGCCGTGTACGGAAACCTCATCGAACTCGAAATCATCAACCTAAGCCCCTATTTCGATCAAAATGGCGGGACCTCCAATTTTGTTGTAGACCCAGGAATTGGTGCCACGCACACCCAACTTGGCGTGCCCACTTTGCCGCCAGGTGAGAATACCTTGCAGTGCAGTTGGATCAACAATCCCAATACGACCTTTGATGTCACTTGTCAGGATGCGACGGCGGGTATTGGCGGACAATTCATCGTTCGCCTAAGCGTGTTTGTTCCCTTTCCTACTGTTGATGCATATTGCACCTCATTTGGAGAACCCCTGTCCTTGCTGGTGGGCAACCAGTTTTGTTGCTCTGGTGACTTCAACGGCGATGGTTTTGTGAATGTCAATGACTTGCTCATTTTCCTCGGTAATTTTGGTTGTATTGCAGGCTGCATTGCCGATTTGGATGGCGACGACCAAGTCTCTACTGGTGATCTGTTGCTGTTTTTAGGTCTGGTTGGGGCTGTATGTGAGTGAGACCCTAAGTTTCATTATTAAAATATTAATTGTGAGTTTTCGACGTATTGCCCTATGAAAGACCCTTTTGTCCGCATTGTCGTATTTATTGCCCTTTGCATCACGATTATCACCGCGATCAATAGCAAGGGCTTTTTGAACAACGACGAGCATTTTCAGATCATCGAATTTGCCGGACTCAAATTGGGGTACAATACCAAGGCAGACCTAGCATGGGAATATACTGAGCAGATTAGACCGGCCATTCAACCAATTCTAGCCGAGGTTTTTATTCGGAGCCAGAATCTGCTGGGGGTAGAGTCCCAATTTTCCCAAATCCGAAATCTTCGCATAGCAACTGGTCTGTTTATGTTGTTTTGCATGCTGTGGTTCTATCGCTATGCACGACTGGAGCTTCCGAAACATACACACCGACTCTTCTTGGTGCTCTCCTTGTTTCTATTTTATATACCTTTTCTCTCGGTCCGATTTTCTTCGGAATCGCTTTCCGCGGGATTGATGCTCTTGGTTTTGGGATTTGTACTCAAAGTCAAATACAAGCTTACTCATCCATCAAGTTGGACTTGGATCTGGTGCGGATTGCTTTTGGGATTAATTTTTATCGTCCGCTTTCAAATGGCCTTTATGATAATGGGCTTACTCATTTGGATGAAGTTTTTCCTGAGCTCGAATTGGGGGGACATGGGTAAAGTCGCCATCGGAATGGTCTTAGCGCTTGTATTCGGGGCGTGTGCCGATTACTATTTCTATGAAGAGTGGGTCTTTCCGGCCTACAATTATTTCTATGTCAATCTAATAGAAGACAAAGTCAGCACCTTCGGCGTAAGCCCTTGGTATGGCTATTTGAAGGACTTGATGTATTTGGGATATGCTTCAGGATTGGCTGTTGTGCTGTTGGTGTTTTCGGCAATAGGATTAGTTTTCAAACCTACTCGTTTGCTGACATTCGCAATAGTGCCTTTTTTAGTGGTGCATTTTCTCATTGGCCACAAGGAATTGCGCTTCCTCATACCAGTGTTTTTCCTCATCCCTTTTATTTTCGTTCAAGGATGGGTTGTAGTGAGTGATTATTTTACCAAGCCTACCTTAAACAAGCCGGTGTATATTGTGGCCGTCTTGTTGTTCGCGGGAAACTGCATCGGTCTTGCCGTCAATAGTGTGAAACCAGCAGATGGGACAGCCCTCGTGTATGAATTCGTGGTGGAAGAAAGGCCAGACAACACCCTGTTATACCGGGAAGGACCGAGAGATTTCCCTAAGAAACACGCCTCCTTAAATGTGTATTTCTACAGCATGAATCTTGGGCGAACAAAGAAAATACCCAATCGCGGAATCGAACTCTCAGAAATCGACGGCATGGACCAAGATGATGTCTTTCTCGCGCGAGACACTTTTGATCCAACAGACTACCAACTGAGGGAAATTGCCCCTCTGCTCCCCCGATGGATCATCCATATCAACATCGATAGCTGGATGAGAATCAAGAATTGTGATTGGGTGTTTTATGAGAGTAGCAACTATCCTGCTGAGTAGCTTGACTAAATCTCAAAGGGCTGCTTGACAAAGTCCCTTTATCGGCTGTCCTCTATTCCGTACGGCAGACTAACATTTGCGCGCAGCGCCAACCAAAAAACCCACAAAAAAAGGGACCAGCTTAAAGCCAGTCCCCTGTAGTTTTTAATGCGTATAAGCCTATCTCAACTGCAACTGCTGCGTGAAGGTTTTGTCGCTTGATTTCATCGTTACCAAATAGCTTCCTTGGCTCAATGACTCGAGGTCTAGGACTACTTGGTTTTGGTTGTTTACCTCTTGTGAATGTACCGTGCGGCCCATTAAATCGGTGATGTTGATGGTGAACCGATCGCTCAACTCATTCGAAACTATCAGTGTAACCAATCCTGTACTTGGATTTGGGTACATGTCGAATGTTGGCTTGCTCAATTCAGTCACCGAAGTTCCGTTTTGCATACCGAATTCAGAAACTTCTTCACCGGCAAAAGCACCACCAGATGCAAGTACAATTCCTTCACTGTCGGTCACGAGGTAGCTTCCTTCGCCGTAATCACAGCAAATCCCGTCGGCGTAATCATCGACGATGGCAAACTCGTAGCAACCGTCATTGACAAACTCGACCGCAACTTCGATCGTTGTGTTATCGGCATAGGCACCTGGATCGGTATCGGCCGCTTCTTCGAGCCCTGCGCCGTTGATGCCAACTGCCGTATTTCCTCCAGAGGCAATCACCAATCCCGTGAGCGACTTGCGAATCTCCCAGTAGGTCTCATAGCCGTAATCGTCGGTGTTGATTTGCACGTTGATTACTGTCTGACCAAAGGAATACTGGAAACTTCCGGATGAATTGTTATTAAAATCGTTTTCATCGGTTACACCATTTGGATTCGAAACTGCAACGTCGACTGTATTCGTTCCCAATTGCGGATCGAAGGAGCCTAACTCAACGATTTCAGTCGCTGAAGGGGCCAAATTTCCTGTCCAGTTGATCGTTTGATCGCCTCCACCGTTTATAGAATACGTGATCGTGCATGAAACGAGGTCCTCGGCGCCATTGTTCTTCAGTGTGAACTCAGGAGTGATCGATTCCGAAGAGCACAATGTCGATGGCAAATTGGTAAAACCTTGAGCCGCCACGTCGTTGTCTGCAAGCACAAAACCTTCAGGCCACCCGTCAAGCGTTGTAACACCCGAATTGCCTGGATCCAACCAATCTCTCAATCGCGTTGAAGCACTACTTCCATCCCATGACACGCCGAAACGTCCGTACCAATCGGCCTCGCCATTATTTTGCGATCCTGCACATGCGGCATAGCCTCCGTACAACTGTCCGATTACGCGGTGATTCTGATCAAAAAGCGGACTGCCCGACGAACCTCCTTCGGTAACACCTTCTTCCCATTCATCGATGTACCAAACTGCAGCACCGGCTTGATTGGCGTGATATGGCGCATCCTCTTCGTGGCATATTTTCTTCAAATCGCCTGAGGGGTGGTGAATTCCCGTTGCGCCCGTGACTGTGGTGGCATCTGAATTGTCCCAACCAGCGTACTGAACTCCCCAATCCGATGGAGGCGTCGATGAAAGTTCCAACAATCCGAAATCACTTCCGCTGTTGCTTGCTTTGAGCGAGGCTCCTGAAATGCTTTGATCGGTAGGCCCCGTATTTCCGTCGCAATTGGCTGCCTCATGGTTGAAGTAGAATACCCAGTTGTTTTCTCCACCCAGACAGTGATTGGCTGTTAGAAAGTATGGTGTTCCGTCGTTGGCGGTGTTGTTGACGAGCGAACCAGTACAATACCCCGATCCTCCGAATACGATGATGGCAACCGATTTCTTCTCTATTTGCCACTCCGCGCCTTCCGGACAGTTCACGTCGATATTGCATCCTCCACTATTTCCGAACGGTCCGCGATTCGTCGCTCCTGTGAGCGCTTCGAAATCACTTTTCATTCCGCGGTAAGCATGGGTGATTTGATCTAGACTCAGCTTCCAGTCTGCGTCGTTCACGCCATTCGGCAAATGAAATTCTACGATAACACTTTCACCGTAGCACAATCCCATGGCGAGTGATCCCCATTTTTTGTTGTTGGCATGTGTGAACGAACCGAGAAAATGCGTTTTGTCGACATCGTAGATAAATAGCTCTGCTCCTTCTGGCAAATGGTATTCATTGAAACGCATGCTAATAGCCACTGCATTCGGTGCGTGGATTCCCAATCGCCATACCTTCGAACCATCGTCCATGGTTTCCCAGGCTCCCGAATTCTCGGTATTGAGGCTCACCTCATGATCGATTCCGAAGCGGTAACCAAATTCCTTGTATTGATCGTTCTCCAAATCTTCGGCATGAATGGCATTCATGTCCAATTCAGGCGTAATGACAAAATGATGGGTGTCAAAGCTCTCTTCGGTTTGCCAGAAAACAGGCTCTCCTCCTTGGCTTATTTGTGCCACGAGAGGCGCAGAAAGTGTCAGCAGACCCACTGCGATTAGGTAAATTCTTTTCATGCTATTACAGGTTTTGTTTGATCATTCCCTCGGTAGTGCGAAAGCGGGGATCGTCAGCTAACGAATTTAGTAGTAATTCGTTACGCATACATTCTCCTTTTTTGCTCTTTTTCATGCTCGATTGTTAGTCTAACACACACTTACTACAATCAAACAGGCGTTTTCCACATCGCAAAGCCTAAGAAATGAGCATTTTGGATGGAAAGAGGTCAAACTTTAAATGTAGATTTACCTAAATTTTGACAACCATGAGACTTATCATACTGAGCTGCATAGCCTTATTTGCCGGAGGCTTGAAAGCCCAAATCACCATCACCGCTGCCGATCTTCAAAACGCCAACGAGAATTATCCTGTAGCCAATGCCAACCTGGTTAATTCATTCGACTTCGAAATGACTGGAGCCGATTTCACCTGGGACTACAGCGATATGGAGCCTACATCGACCGATACGACTACGTTTGTCACAGTCGAGGGAGCACCTGTTTTCTACCAATTTCTCTTCAACAGTCCATTTGACCCCGAGCACGATGCCGATTTTGCCACGACAATGCCCGATATCGATATTGCCGGTATGATCACCATGGAAGATCTCTACCAGTTTTACCAAAAGACCGATGAGCACTATACGGCCGTGGGAACAGGAACAACGATTAACGGAGTGCCTTTACCTTCTACAAATAATCCGGTGGACCGTATTTATAGTCTGCCCTTGAACTACACCGACACAGACAGTTCGTATTCCGAGTGGTCGATTGCGATCCCAACGCTTGGCTCCTACAAATTGAAGCAATGGAGAAATTATGAAGTCGACGGCTGGGGAACCTTGATCACGCCTTATGGGGAGTTTGAGACCATCCGTGTGAAAATGGAATTGGAGATGATCGATTCGATTTACGTCGATGCCCTTGGTATAGATTTCGAAACCCCGCGATCTTCAGTTGAATACCACTGGTTGGGCCTTGAAGGCGGAATTCCTTTGTTGCAGGTAACGTCAAATTTTGACATTCCTACGGGCATTGTCTATCAATTTGCCGATGGTTCTAAGCCGACTGCAATCGATGAATGGGATGCCAATGACCTCGTGATTTACCCGAATCCAGTGAAGAATCGCTTGTGGATCGACATGCCGAGCAAGATGCGTGAATTGACGACGGCGGTTACCTTGGTAGACATGAATGGCAAGGAAGTAAAGCGCTTTTCTGCTTCGGCGATCGACAACGCTTTGGAATTGAAATCATTGGCAGCAGGCAGGTATACATTGCTGTTTTTCAATGAGGACATTCTCTTGTCTGACCATGCCATTTTGGTGGATTAAGCATACGCAAATGTTATTTCTGAGAAGCTATTGCGGTCTTGTTGATTTACCTCTACTTGGCGATGCAAGAATCATCTTCTCGCAGTTGGATCAGCGTAAGAGTTGAGAATAATCAACTTGTTTTATTTGACAGTTGGCTAACTTGCTCATGACAATCATCACATGGGTCATAAGCATAAGCACAAGCACCAGCACGATCACGATAGCGTAGGCAACTTAAAAGTAGCCTTCTTCCTCAATTTGGGCTTTACTATTCTGGAGATTTTTGGTGGAATTTGGACCAACAGCGTGGCTATTTTGTCCGATGCCATTCATGATTTGGGAGATAGTCTGTCCTTGGGATTGGCATGGTATTTACAAGGCAAGTCGAAACAAAAGAGCGACTCCCACTATTCCTTCGGCTACCAGCGGTTTTCCTTGCTTGGCGCTCTTATCAACGGACTGGTTCTCATTGTAGGCGCGGGCTTTGTGTTGTCGGAGACCATTCCCAGAATACTGCATCCTGAAGAGGCCAACGCCAAGGGAATGATTCTGTTTTCGATCATCGGTATTTTGGTCAATGGAGCGGCCATGCTCAAGTTAAAAAAGGGAAAGTCGCTCAACGAGCGGGTGGTGAGTTGGCATTTGATGGAAGACGTCCTCGGCTGGGTGGTGGTCTTGATTGCGAGTATCGTCATGCTCTTTTGGGACATTCCCTGGCTCGATCCTGTATTATCGATTGTGATACTGGCCTACGTTCTTTTTAACGTGATCAAAAATTTGCGTGAAACGCTCCACCTTTTTCTCCAAGGCACTCCCCACGAAATCGACATTGCGCTCATTGATTCGAAGCTACTTGAAATTCCTGGAGTTCAGTCGGTTCACCACACCCATGTATGGTCTATGGACGGGGAAAAGAATGTGCTTACGACTCACATTGTTGTTTTAGCTAGCGCAAATGTTTCTGAAGTCCAATCCATCAAAGCGGCTACGAAAAAGTTGATCCATACGTTTCCGATTGAGCATGCAACGATAGAGGTAGAGTTTGAGGGGGAGGGGTGTTTTATGGGCGATTAAGGGGCGATAAAACAGAGAAAAGTGTTATATTTAACACTCTATTGAGACAAAATGAAGTACATCGAGTTTAAAGACCGGTTTAAACCCTTCCCTGTGTTCTCTGTTTTGGACATCGTCAAGTACGACCCATCCTTTGACAGTCGGCGATTGGTGGAGTGGCAACTAAAGGGATATATTATCAAGGTAAAGAGAGGGTTTTATTGCTTTTCAGATCGTGATTTTACCAGAGAATTTGACTTCGTCGCGGCCAATAAAATATATACCCCGTCGTACGTGAGTTTGGAAAGTGCGTTGGCCTATTACGGTCTCATACCGGAAGGAGTATTCAGTACAATTTCGGTGTCAACTAAAAATACAGTTCGACAAGAAAGTCCGTTGGGACAATTTGAGTACCTGCACGTGAAGCCCGCATATTTTTTCGGTTACAAGCTAGTAAGTGAGGGCGGACTGGTCTTCAAAATCGCAGAGATCGAAAAGGTAATGCTCGATTTTTTTTATTTGCGTAAGCTAAATTCAAAAGAAGAAATAGAGGCCATGCGATTTAATATGACGCAGTTTCACGGTCTGGTAGATCACGACAAAATGAACACTTATTTGGCACACATGAATTCTAGGGTGCTTGATAGGAGGATGAAGATTTTCAATTCGGTTGAGCATGTTTAAAATTGACGAACTGAAATATATCCAGTTTAGCCGAAAATCATTTGTACTTCTGATTTTAGTATTGATCGCTATAAATACAACTGCCCAGACTTTTTCCGTACGAGAAGACTTTCCCAATCCTTCAAGCGGTAATAGCGCTTATGCGATTGAATATTTCTCAGATCAAATAGTAACGTTTCACGCGGGACTTACGGATGACGGACAACATGTAGGATTATTGTGTCATGATTTGGCTGGTGAACTGGTGCAAACCATCGACTTGTTTAGCCCAGAATTAGTTCAAATTCCAGGAGGTCCAAATTGCACTACTTTAAATGAAGATGGAACTGAATTAGTCGTCATATATAACGAGGATTCCATAGGTGATGGTATCACCCATTATCGATCTAAAGTGTTGGTCTACAATGAGAACTTCGATGTTATTAAGACTTGGGTCTATGAACCAGACTCAGTCCTTACTTTTTTCACTGAAATAATATCATTGTCTAATGGAGGTTATCAGATTATTGGTTGGACTGAAGAAACAGGAAATGATACCCGAGGAGTTCGTGTTGTAAACCTCGATATTGACCTTCAAGAACAATGGCAACTTACATTGCCTGGTGATTATGATCCATGGGGATTTGGGCGAGGTCTGCAAGGATATCATATGATTCAACTTGAAAATGGAAATAGTTTGCTTTCATGTTTAAAAACGTACTTGGACAGTTTTGACGAATGTTCTGATGGGTGGTACAAAACAAATCCGCTTTTTATTCTCATTGACGATCAAGGTGAAGAAATTTGGAGAGATGAATGGGATGATTGCTACACAAATCCAGCCGCCAGTTTGATGCAACACAGCAATGGTGATGTTTATATCGCTCATACTCGCCAAGATCCTGAAATTTCGACACATGATGTTAACTGGCTTGACCTATATCTGACTCGCTATACTCCAGAAGGAGATATTGTTTGGGAGAAAAGTTACGGTGTACCTGCGATAAATAAGTGGGCGCACAAGATCATAGAAATAGAAGATGAAGAAGTGCTAATAGCTGGTTTTTCATGGGGGCCAACCCCAGGGCAGGACACCGGTTATTTATTGAACACCAATGAAGAGGGGGACAGCCTTTGGATGAGATACCACAGGTATGCTCCAGAGATTCGGAGTCGGTTACGGGATGTTGTTAAAATAAATGAGAACTGCATCATTAGTTGTGGGTCCTGCTATCCAACAGAGGAATATCCAAGCTACGACTCGTGGATTGTGAAATTTGATGGGTTGGGCTGCCTTGAAGAGGGCTGCGATGTTTCCATAGCCGAATCGGAGGCGCTGGGTTTAGATTTATACCCCAATCCCGCCGTGAACACAGTTCATATTCAAGGATTGCCCTTCGCCAATAAGAACATAAAACTGTCTTTAGTCAGCGCCTCTGGAGCTGTGCAGGATATTGACTTTACGGTTGTAGGCCAACAATACATTAGCGTCGACGTATCGAGCGTGAGTTCAGGGATTTATAGACTACTTCTTTATTTTGAGCATGAAGTGTATTCTGAAAAGGTGGTGGTGATAAGGCAATGAAACGCTGTGAAAACTATATCGTCCAAATTAAATGGGTCTTCCTATTCCTTTGTTTCTTCGGAAATGTAACATGTTCCTGGGCCCAGACTTTTTCTATTCGAGAGGACTTCCCCAATCCATCTAGCGCAAATAGTGCGGATGCAATCGAGTATTTTAATGATCATATAGTCACGTTTAATGCTGGACTGACAGACGATGGACAACACGCAGGGCTGCTGTGCTATGATTTGACTGGGGCCTTGGTGCAAACCGTTGATTTATACAGTCCTGGATTGGTTCAGATACCAGGAGGTCCAAATTGCTCTACTTTGAATGCTACTGGTTCCGAATTAGCCGTGGTTTTTGCTGAGGATTCCATTGGAGATGGGAATACGCTTTATCGAACGAAAATTCTGGTTTTCAATGAGGATTTCGACATTGTAAAAACATGGAGCTACGAACCAGACTCATTGATTACATTTATTGCTGAGGTAATTTCACTTCCAGATGGAGGCTATCAGATTATTGGATGGACTCATGAAACTGTGAATGGCACACAAGGAGTTCGCGTAGTGCGATTTGATAGCGAACTTGAGCAACAATGGGAGGTGACCTTACCAGGGGATTTTGATCCTTGGGGGTTTGAACAAGGCTTGAAAGGATATCACGTTATTCATCTCGAAAATGGGACGAGTATTCTTTCTTGTAGTAAGAGATATTTGGATAGTTTTGACGAATGTTCGAATGGTAACTACAAGACCAATGCATTGTTCATTCTCATTAATGATCAAGGTCAAGAACTCTGGCGCGATGAATGGGATGATTGCTATACAACACCCACGGCCAGCATGGTTGAACATACAAATGGCGACATATATATTGCGCACACGAGGCAAGATCCAGAAATATCAACAAGCGATTTGAACTGGTTAGACCTTTATTTGACTCGATATACACCTGAAGGAAATATAATTTGGGAGAAAAGTTATGGAGAAGCTGTAATTGCCGGTTGGGCTCATAAAATCATAGAGAATTCAAGTGGTGAATTATTAACAACTGGGTATACTTGGGGTCCCACTCCTGGAGGCCCCACAGGCTTCCTACTTAAAACGAATATGGATGGAGATAGCCTTTGGATGAGATATCATCGATATGGCCCCGAAGTTCGCAGTCAACTTCGAGATTTAGTTGAGATTGATTCTAATTGCTTTGCCAGTTGTGGACAGACATACCCTACTGAAGACCATCTAAGTGTCGACTCTTGGGTGATCAAATTTGATGGACTAGGCTGCATTCAAGAAGGATGCGATGTTACTGTCTACGAAACTAAGCTCCCTCAATTGAAATTATTCCCAAACCCGACAACAGATTCAATCCAAATTCAAGGCTTAAACTTCTCCGATAGCAACGCGGAAATTAGCTTACTTGACGTGTCTGGTTCAATGATGAAGGTTGATTATATAATTATCAATGAAGAATCGATCGAAATAGATTTATCAAATATTAGCTCGGGAATCTATTTCATTCATGTCATATTAGACTCCGGACATATTGGTTCGGCTAGATTCGTAAAAACATGATTCGAAACTGTACCCTATACATCATTCTTATTCTGTTCGCAGGGGTGGCAGAGGGACAATTGATAACCAATGTCCTGGAAATGCAGCAAGCGACTCTTGAGAGCAGGACGCTAAGAGTTTTTAATGACAACTTGTATTTCGTGAGCAAAGGTGATCCAGATTTTACGAATCTTGCCACATCATATCCAGATTCGATGAGATCTGTTCTCATTGGAATCGATGTTCCTGAGAATATAATTTTTGAGTTGGTGACTAGTGGTCAAGAGACGGGTTATATTGAGGACTTCTGGTTTGACGAAAATGGAGATTATTATATCATCGGATCGATCCCTGGATTTAACTCTGGAGTGCCATTTTATGTCGGTGCGCATGAGATGGAATTCTCGTCTTTTTTATTGAAGATGAATCTGCAGGGAGACTTAATATGGTCAGTAGACATTTCAAATGTCAGGCCTAAACGAATTTGGATCCACGAAGAATCAATATTTGTGGCAGGTGACTTGAGGTATTCGCTCGTATTTGGATCAGACACTCTCACAAGTGCTGCCTTGGATATGGATTTCCCATTCAATCCTTGCCTGCTGAAATGCACTAGTGAAGGTGAGCCGACATGGGGTAGAGTTATTGAAGGAAATATTTCAGGATTTGTTCATGATATGGCCGTTTTAAGCGATGGAGCAGTTGCTCTATGCGGAACAAGCCAGAGTAATCAGGTGGAATTTAACGGTGAGCAGTACAACAAAGGTGGTTACGTATGCGCATATACAGCTAGCGGAGACGAGTCTTGGATGAAAGTCGGTTTGTACGAAGATGAATTGTACTTGGCCACAACCTCCTTTTCTTCTTTGGCCATTAATGGACAAGACGAGATAGCGGTCGCTATAATGTCGTCTACTGATGTTTTTCCGAATGAAATCGGAGATCTAACCTATAATTGCACAAGTGGAGATGTATATAAGGAGGCAATATACAGATGGAGTAGTGAAGGAATATTGCTGGATGCATTAAATATTGGATGCCGAGATTCATTCGACAATGATGCATATCTCAAGTCAAGCAATGGATACTATTACTATGCTTCGCGAATAAATGAGTCAACACATTTAGAAGATTTGGGAATCCCTCCAGTTTCTGGCTCTGAAACCTTATTGGTGGTATTCGATGAAAATCTGGACTACAGTTGGCACCTGATAAGTGAAACGCCAGACGTAACAAATCACGGGTATATGTTATTGATTCCCGGGGCTAATAAAATATTCTTTGGTTCAACCTTTGCAAGTGAAGTGCATTATGGGGACATCTCAATCATTGCTGAAAACGAACCCGAATCGTATATTCTAGAGATCCAAGACCCCAATTCTATTGTTGAAAGCACTTATTCTTCTGGCTTATTCTCATTGTATCCAAACCCAATTTCCGAGGGTGATATTTTGGAGATCGATCATCCTCGATCTTTTACGGCTACGGAATTTCAGGTATTAGACATTTCGGGTAGAGTAATTGCAGCAATGAAAGTCTCACCATCTATGCACTCTCACTTTCTTGCAATAGAGCATCTAAAGGCGGGTGTTTATTTGGTAGCTGCCAGTACCCATGGGGAAGTTATTGCTGTAAAAAGGTTGATCGTAAATTAACTTTAAAGTGAAGAGACTATCCCTCAAGTAAGAACGCACTGCATACACCACGGGCGAGGGATTGACCATTCTGAATTGTCTGCAGACTCAAAGGTCTATACACGCCTTTTCAAAAATGATCATCATAATCCATGCTCTGATTCAAAACACGAACGATAAATATTTCTGAATCCGTAGGCATATAAAAAATGGTATGTGCCTCATATGAAAAACGTCGAAGGAAAGGAGCAATTTCGGATGAATCTCTCCCCATTTTTCTATGTTTTGAGAGCATTTGAAACTGATCTTCGAGATCGGTTAAATATCTTCTCGCTTGTTCCAAACCAAAATTGCTAATACCGTTCTCATAAATATTGGCCAAATCAATCATGGCCGCTTCTGAAAGATTATAATCGGCCATCCGCTCGCATTCGATCTTCGACGTCTTTCATCACATCGGGTATTTTTTTACTGCTAACCCCACTGTCCAATCCTTGTTGAATAGCTTCTTGCAGAGCGATAGACTTGGCTTTTTTATCTCTATCATGTCTGATTAAATCACGGATATACTCACTTTCGTTCGTATAATCACCCTGAGCAACTATTGACTGAACCCATTCGTTCAGCTGTTCTGTGAATGTGATCGATTTTCTTACAACAGCCATATTAAATCCGTTTGAATTTTGATAAAAATGCGCGCTACTGGTGTAATTTAGCATAATATTGGTACGTATGCAAAATTAGCAGGTGTTTTTTAAAGTACCGGACTATTCTGAAAAAAGATATTCATCAATGCGTTTATCCACCTGGGGAGTTGAAATCTATGGGCTTGCAACCGGTTCCGCTCGTGCGCGTTTCCAAAACGCGTTCAAAAGTTGAATGATCTTACCCTGCCCAAATTCGTAATGTACGCAGTTGCGAAGCTGCTGCTTGTAAATTTTTCGAATTTCTAATATGATACTTACAACAAGCCTTTCTAACTTGTCGCGGGATATGATAAGTGTTGGGCACCGGAGGAACGCGTTCGGAAACGCGCACGAGCGGGGAAATAGAAAACCGATGATCAGTTATTCGTTTTCTCGGTAGGAAGTCAAAACCAAAGTATATTCCAAGAAAAAATATTCTGACTCAAGTAATTCATTAATAGATAAAGCAGAGTCAATTCTTCCATCTGGATATCTTCCTATCAGATATTTTGCAATCTGTTTCGTCCCATGATCCTCCACCAATAAAGAGTCCGTCGTCAACTCGATCTTTTCCGACTCATTTCGATCCCAATTTTGATAATTATAAGCTAGTGTAATGAGATTTTCAATTTGGGTAATAAGTTTGTCTGGGTCAATGGCTGATTTCAACACACCCTCTTCCACAAAATTGGAAGTGCTCAACTCCAACCCTGAAACATGATGGTCGAAGGCGTAAATTTTTAAAATTAGTGATACTCCCTGGCAATTGAATTCGTCATTGTAGCTATTCGAAATATCGACTCCAGCCCACAAATTATCCGTCAAATGCTTCGTTATACGCCACTCACTCCAAACATTGGGATCCACCGACCACCCATTTTTAGTGAAATAGTCATGCAATTTCTCAGTAGTGGCCTCGCTAAAAACAAAAGGATTGAATAAGCCATGATCCAGAATTTGACTCTTTCCATTCAAGGGAAAAAACACGGATACACACAGCACTGGGAAAAAGATGAGTTTATAATAATGGCTTTTAACTTTCATCGAAATGATTAAGTCCAAATAGCTCTAACTAACCAGAATGCTAATGGGTTTATTTCAAAGATACGATCCAAATGAATTAGATGTATAAAATTACTGCTCGTCTTATTTGAAAAGAGAATCGACGAAAAGCCCAAAACCAAAAAAACCCACGCATAACGTAGGTTTTTCTGTCTTTTTGTACCCGAGGCCGGAGTCGAACCGGCACTCCGAAGAACACGAGTTTGAGTCGTGCGCGTCTACCAATTCCGCCACTCGGGCAACTTGGTCGTGCAATACAATCATACAGTTGGTAGTCTGCATGAATTCACGATGTAAAGATCTTGTCGTGGAAAATCAAAGGGTGATTACTTCCACAGGGGGCGCGAAAATAATCATAAGTTCTGAATCGAGCAAGTACTATTCTTCCTCGGCCTCAACTTTAATGGTCTTGATCATGACTTTTTCGCCTTCTCCTTCCAATTCGTAGGTCTCGGCCATTTCTACGTTGACTTCGATTTGGCCATCGGCCGACTTTGTCATGTGAATGACTGCATCGCCTGCTGTGATTGTGGTGTCGCCCACAAAATCGGCCACTTCGAGTTGTTGAATGATCGTCTCAACTTCGCCGTCCATTCCATCGGCAGACTTGGTAATGATGCGCATGCCGTGTTCACCTTCTTCTCCTCCTTGTACCCATACACACTCAGTAACGCCGCTTCCCGGCGGACAACATACGGCCCCTGAAGGACTGCACGAACTTGGTGCACAGCTACTTGGAGCGCAGGCACCAGTTGTACAAGTCACGCGACCCATTAAAAATCCCAAGATCCCGAAGATCAAGCTGAACAGGAGGATGGCAAACCAATTTTCTTTCATAATATCAAGTTTTGTAGATGCACGAAGGTAATCAATTCTCATTTTGAAGAGCAAAGGCCCCTCGAAAGGAGCCTATGCATTTGCCGAATGGCGCATTGAAATAAACCAAAATCTAAACGCAAGCCGTTCCAAATAAGCCCAGGAATTGAAGCAGATCGGCGGTGTTCACCTGGCCATCTCCAGAGAGATCGTGTACACAGGTTCCCGTGCAGCCAAATCCGCCAAGAATAGACAGAAGATCGTTGGTGTCAATCACGCCGTCGCTATTAAAATCTCCCGCGCAATCGCCGGTGCTCCCGTCCATGGGGTTGTTG
>JADFAK010000209.1 GCA_015665315.1 Flavobacteriales bacterium
TGAGACCATTGGGCAAACAAGGCTATGCCAATAACGGTAAGAACAGAGGCCATGAACATGAACAATTCAGATTGATCAACACCCCAAACTGTTAGAATGAATAGCGATGTGATGGCTATCAGCACTATCTGCAAGAACTTTTTGACGATTTTGCCGCGCGTTTTGTGCAGCAGACTCCGCGTTACCGTCCTTTTTATCAACTTAATAATTACCGCTCGGATAAGAACGAAGAGCACTACAGCTATTGCGGTTTCTAGAATTTTTAATTCAAGTTCAGTCATGTATTATGTGATTTGGCAAACAAGTTAATTTCAAAAGCGGACCAACCGCTGAAGCAGGTAAAACTCGCGAAAAAAAACAGAGGATTTTAGTCACTCCTCATTCGATCCGTAATGAAAAGGGGCGCGAGCAATGACTCCCCCCCTTCTCCAAGGCGATTATTGGCCGACAATCCTACTTTTTCAACGCTTAACCCCAACCGATCAAACTCTAAATAAAAGTTTGTGACCGTTCTCCATCTTTCTCGTTCTAAGAAAAACAAGAAATAAAGATGCGTACTACTTCAATTTTGATCTTCTTCGGAATTATCGCCCATTTTGCTTCCGCACAAAACACGAGCGACCTAATCTCAACAGCTCGACCTTCAAATACAATCGGAGCTGGTGTGCTCGCACATCGCACATTGCAGCTGGAGACAGGATTCAATTTTGTCAATTCGAAGTCGACTAGTGAATTCCAATACCCCAACGCCATGCTGCGATTTGGTCTGCGTAAAGGGATTGAATTGTACGCAATGGGGTCCTACAGAGACTTTCCAACTGATACCACCCAATTCATTAGCGATGGCCTTGCGCCCGTGAGAATCGGTACCAAATTTGCCGTCCTATCCGACAAGCCTCTTCTTCCAAATATTTCGATCGACTTGAACTTTGCCATTCCAAACACGGGTAAAACAGAGCTCCGACGTGGATTTAGTTCCAATGCAGCAACTCTTTCCTTATCCAAAACTTTCAAAGACCATTTGAATATCACCTTGAATTATGGGTATATCTGGTTTCCATTGTCCAATGAAGTGAACCGACTCACCCTTAAGACGGGCTATCGTTTCTACGACCGCTACAGCCTCTATGCTGAAGTAGTCTCAGATATCTCCGGAAAACAACACCATGAAATCGCAGCAGGCGGATTTCAATATATCCTCGGAAACAATATTGCCCTTGATATTTCAGGCTCCAAAGACCTTGCCGTAGCCAACAACTACATGATCAGTTTAGGTTTGTCGGCAAGAATTGGGTGGTAATTGAACGTGAGGACTCTTGCATGCAACTTTCAACGAACTCCGCCCCTTAATCCCCCAACCACATCTCATACCAACTCACATCCCGCCACTCCCCAAGCTTGTACCCCACATTGCGATAAGTCCCAACCAACTCAAAGCCCAAGCTCTCGTGAAACTTTACCGAAGCCTCGTTCGGAACAGTGATTCCTGCTAGGAGATTTCGGACGCCTTGTTTTTTTAATTCGATGAGCAGACTCGCATACAAAGTCTTCCCAATACCCATTCCCCGAACGCTATCACGCAAATAAATACTCACTTCCTTCGTCGTACAGTAGGCCTGTTTCTTTCGGTGTTCTGTGGCGTTGGCGTATCCTACCACTTGGTCGTCGATCACAGCAACCAACCAAGGGTGCTCAGCTGAATGCGTGCGTATGCGCCGAGCAAATTCTTCTACAGGTGGAACCTCAATGTCAAACGTAACAGCCGTATCCCGAATAAAAGGCGTGTAAATCTCCCACACAGAACGGGCATCTCGCAATTCTACTGGTCGGATCGTTGGTTTCTTTGTGTGCAGACTAGTATCCATACTCCTATCTAAAATCAATTCAAATATAATCCGATAATTCGTTTCAAAACCACACACTTAATCGTAATATTGCAATGAACGAATAAAAGACCATGGGACTGACCAAAACGGAGATTTTTACCGACCAACAAAACACCATCGCCCAGTTGGCCAAAGTGCTTGGGCATCCCGCTCGCATTGCAATTTTACAGCATCTTTTCCGGTCCGACACCTGCGTTTGTGGCGACTTGGTGACTGAAATCGGGCTGGCTCAACCTACGATATCACAACATTTGCGTGAGCTAAAAAATGTAAACCTCATTCAAGGCAGCATTGAAGGCACCAAAGTGTGTTATTGCATCAATACCGAAGCTTGGGAAGGTGCTCGCGAATTGCTTTTTCTTTTTCTAAGTCAACAACCAAAAACGAACGGCGACTGCTGTTAAACTCAACTTAAAACCGCACAACCATGTCCAAGAAGAAACTAGGTTTTCTAGATAGCTACCTCACCGTTTGGATCTTTGCCGCCATGCTCATTGGAGTTGGAATAGGCTATTTCATGCCCAACTTCCCCACTTTTCTGGATTCATTCAGCGTGGGGACGACCAATGTCCCCATCGCCATCGGACTGATCTTAATGATGTATCCGCCGCTTGCCAAGGTGAATTATGCCCTGCTGCCCAAAGTCTTCATGAACGTCAAAGTACTGTCCGTCTCCCTTGTCCTCAACTGGGTCGTGGGACCAATTCTCATGTTTTTCCTCGCCATCTTGTTCTTGCAGGACTATCCAGAATACATGGTGGGCGTGATTCTCATCGGACTGGCGCGGTGCATTGCCATGGTGCTTGTGTGGAACGACCTCGCCGAAGGAAGCAGTGAATATGGAGCTGGATTGGTGGCTCTCAACAGTGTTTTCCAGGTTTTTGCCTATAGCTTTTACGCTTGGATTTTCATTACTATCCTCCCTCCCTACTTCGGCTTTGAAGGAGCATTGGTCGATATTTCGATAGGTACCATCGCCGAAAGTGTCGCCATATATCTCGGGATTCCCTTCTTACTTGGAATTCTGTCTCGCGTGATTCTGGTCAAGTTAAAAGGTGAAGAATGGTACACTACGAAGTTTATCCCTCGCATCTCTCCCCTCACCCTCATATCCCTGCTCTTTACCATCGTTATTATGTTCTCGCTCAAAGGAGAATTGATTGTCGAATTGCCCATGGATGTCCTGATAATCGCCGTGCCACTTCTGATCTATTTCTTGGTTATGTTCCTCGTTGGATTTTTCGCTAGCAAGGCTCTAGGCGCGTCGTATGAGAAAAACATTGCCATCGCTTTCACCGCGACAGGAAACAATTTTGAGCTGGCTATCGCTGTGGCTATTGCCGTGTTCGGACTCAATTCCGGACAAGCCTTCGCCGGAGTAATTGGTCCGCTAGTCGAAGTTCCAGCGCTCATTATCCTGGTCCGCGTAGCATTTTGGCTCAAGAAGAGATACTACGTCTAGCAGGTCTCGCTTCTTGTCCAATATTCTCAATTGAATTCCGTTTCGATTGAAACCAAAGCCATGAAAAAATTCATCATTCCCCTTTCTATTGGTGCATTCGTTTTACTCGCATACCTCACCTTGCGACCAATCATGAACGTCAAGTCCGACGAATGTATCCTCATCGAAGCTGAGATTTTCAACGTGTATGCCGGACCGAGTTACGACATCATTTTTGTCGTAGCTGGGGATCCGCGGACTTTCTACATCAACCGCGGTGAAGAGAACGGACTTTCAGCAGATGAATTGAAAGCGCAACTCAAAGGAAAAAAGGTCAACTTGTGGTATGTGGATCATTGGTCATTGCTCAATTACAACAAGAAACTGTGCCACATGAGCCGTTTGGAGTTTCAAGATGATGTCTTGTTTTCGGAGATCGTTGACATGTAAGTCTGCTAGACATTTGCCAGCGGCTAAATCATGTTAAGCAAAGTCGCCCTCCCTGATCACTTTTCCCTCGATTTTCAATTTCGTATCCAAGAAATAGCGCGACTCATAAATGCCGTTCGAATAGTAAAAGCGGACCTTCAATGGGTGCTTGGATAATTCGGGTAAAATATCCTTACTCACCAGTAAATCTAGGGCAAACAGCGTATTTACCTCTTGCGGAAAAAGTGGCGTACTGGCTGGAACATTGAGTAGGGCGATATCCTTTTGGTACTTCCTAAAATATTGATTTAGCTCCTGATTTTCAATGTTTCGATTGTATAAGCCTATCGGCAAACGCACAATTGTCTTGTAAACACTTTCTATCGTCCGACTCGTATTCTTCACGTCGAGAATCACCGACAATTTCAAAAGTTCAATTCCCTTTTCACCTTCCTGAGCAATTTCACAACTGAACTCTGCAGGTAGCAACTTGAGTTTGGTTTCTTCCACCCGCCGAAACAAATCACGAACCTCGTACTCATCCATGTACACCGATTCGAAATTGAACCGCTTGTAGTACCGACCATCATTGGCCATATGAGGCGCCTCGGAACTACGTGGAATGCGCACAACATAGACACTCTGCGAGATTTTGTTTCCCACGCGAATCACATCGATATGAATATCTGGAATACGTCGCTTGATCTTGCTATTGATGACTTGCTCGAGCCACTCCTTGCTGAATACATTTCCGTCGATAAACGAGAAATCTGCCGCTACGTGTTCGTTTTCAGACAAACCGTAAATAATAACCCCGCCATCAGAATTGGCCATGGCCGAAACATCTTTGGCAATTTCTTTCTTTTTGGAATCGGAGAAATCCAATGCCCCAGCCGCTTTGAACTCCATGTGGATCGACTCCTCGGCCTGCGAATGGATCAGATAGTCGATATGAGCCCGCGTGAATTTCGCAACTTTGAGGGGGTAATCGATCTTTATCACTTCCTTTTTCACCTTGTGAACTTACGCATCATTCACTATTCAACGCAACATTTAATGCAAGGATTGTTAAAGATCTGACACGAAACATGGGATTGATTTGTGAGTTGTTAAATTTGGGAACTTATTGAATCTGACAGTAGATCATGGCCGAACCCAAAACCAAGAAAAACAAAGCCAGCGTAACGGACTTCCTAAACACGATTGATAATCCCAAGCGAAAAGAAGATGCGCTGTTGGTGCTCGATTGGATGACAGAAATTAGTGGTTTCAAACCCGTCATGTGGGGAACGAACATCATTGGTTTTGGCAGTTATCACTATGTATACGCCAGCGGAAGAGAAGGAGATTGGCCTAAGCTCGGCTTTTCCCCTCGAAAGCAAAGTCTGTCCATCTACATCATGCCCGGCTTCGATCGATTCAAGGAACTCATGGACAAGCTCGGCAAGTTCACAACCGGCAAATCCTGCCTGTACGTCAAAAAAATCGAGGATGTCGATCAAGATGTTTTAAAAGAATTGATTCGTGAATCCATCGCTTACATGAACGAGAAGTATGACAGCTAAGATAAAGCCAACCCGAAAATGGCCCAAGTTTCTGCGTTACGGACTGGTCATCTTTTTAGCTGTTTCGATCATTGGGGGCGTTCTTGGATTTTTCTTCATCGGTCCCTACTTCATTTTAGAGCCTCCGAGTTATTGCACAGAGAAGACTTGGCCCGCCCATACCGAGTACATGACTCTTGCGGGGGCCAGGGACATCGAATTGAGCGTCAAACACACTTCACTCGAAGATGGCCCCCCGAAAGGCATTGTCATTCTTATCCACGGAATTGGTGCATGCAAGGAAATTTGGCCAGCTGTTGCCGATCGCCTGGCTCGCCGTGGATTTGCCTCCTATGCACTTGATCTGCGCGCCCACGGACAAAGCGGCGGAGAATACTGTACCTATGGCTTCCACGAAAAGGCCGACATCTCGAAAATGGTCGACTACATTGAAGCTGTTTATCCCAACACACCCATCGGAGTCTGGGGCCATTCACTGGGCGGTGCTATTGCCTTGCAATCTCTCGACAACGATAAACGACTGGACTTTGGCGTTATCGAAGCTACCTTTACCTCCTTTCACCAAATCGTGTACGACTACCACAAGCGACATGTAGGTTTCGTTTTCGAGCCCTTGGTCGACCTCGCGCTAAGTCGGGCCGGAACGCTCGCCGAATTCTCCCCTGAATTGGTCTCACCTATCCAATCGGTCACGCGCATTGAACAACCCGTAATCATGGCCCACGGCGATATCGACGCCAATATTGACATCAAATACGGACAGCAACTCTTCGACGGATTGAAGTCGGCCCATAAATTTTTTCACAAAGTAGAAGGCGGAAGTCACAACAACCTGCACGTCCTAGGCGGCGAGGAATACCTCAGCATGTTGATCGATTTTATCGAGGCCAATTGCCAACAGCAGTAAACTCAGTATCAATCACTTTTAACGGCTTTGAAAAAAAATAACATTGTTTAGGTCTTAGGGCTGCGGGCGTTTCCGAAGTATTTCTTATACTTGTCTTATGTATACGGCAGTTACATCAGGGATTAAGATCAGCGTTAGGACTCGCTTTGAGCCTGGGTTTTCAGCGCCTTTGAAGAATTACTACCACTATTCTTACACGATTTTAATAGAGAACAACAATGACTACCCCGTTCAATTGTTGCGTCGCCATTGGACCATCACCGATGCCAATAACAAGGTGCGTGAAGTTGAAGGTCCTGGTGTAGTCGGCTTGCAGCCTGTCATTCTTCCGGGAGCCACTCACACTTATTCTTCGGCTTGTGATTTAAGCACTTTGCTCGGTAAAATGTGTGGAACCTACCTCATGAAGAGACTGGAGGACGAAAGTGAGTTCAGAGTGAAAATCCCTGAATTTAAACTTCGGGTTCCTTATCAGTTAAACTGATTATCAAGCTTTTATCGCTACCTGCATGACGAATTCCCCGTATGCTACCTACCCCAAGATTTTGCGGACAATTCTATTGGCACTAGCCACAATTAGTTTTATTTCCTCCTTCCATGCCCAAGAAAAGATCAATGGCCTGAGTTTTGTCGCCTTGCCAGATCCCATTACCAATCAAATGCTCGATCCCGTTTGTGCGACTCATGCCAATTGGATTACGCTCATGCCTTTTGCCTACGGGAAAATTGGCGATCGTGAGTTGAAGTACCAGGAACTCAATTGGCAATGGTGGGGAGAAAGCCCGAAAGGTGTTGAACAGTCCATTCAACTTGCCCATGAGCGCGGACTAAAAGTCATGATCAAACCTCATATTTGGTTTAGCCACGGCGAATATACTGGTAACTTTGAGTTGAATTCTGAAGCCGATTGGAAAGTATTCGAAGATGCCTACCATGGCTACATTATGCAATTTGCCCACATCAGTGCAAAGCATGAACTCCCCCTTTTTTGTCTGGGCACCGAACTCACCAAATTTAGTCTGCAACGCGAGACTTTCTGGCGTCAATTAATTGATGACGTTCGCGAGGTATACAAGGGAAAGCTCACCTACGCAGCGAATTGGGACAGCTACACACAAATACCTTTCTGGGATGAATTGGATTATATCGGGATCGATGCCTATTTTCCGCTGTGCGACCATGAAACACCTTCCCTCAAAGCGCTTATGCGCGGTTGGCAACCTCATTACAAGGATATTCAAGCGCTTTCGGAGCACACTGGAAAGCAAGTTCTCTTCACCGAATGGGGGTATCGCAGTTGCAGTCATTGCGCCAAAGAGCCTTGGGATTATTCTGAAAAAAGCGCGGTAAACATGGATGCCCAGTACAATTCATACCTCGCTGTTTTCAAACAGTTCTGGCATCAACCATGGTTTGCCGGGGGCTTTGTGTGGAAGTGGTTTCCAACGCATGAGCGATCTGGAGGAAGTGATAATAATAAGTTCACCCCTCAGAATAAACCAACACAAGATTTAATTAAGGAATGGTTCCTTGCCAATAAAACGAAATGAAAGCACGTTTCTCTTTCATGAAATATGTCGTCTTTGCCCTTTCTTTTTTCTTGGCTTTAGCTAGCGCAAATGGGCAATCCAACGATGCCTTACGAGAGCTCCACAAATCCATTGACAACCCTAGGCTTAGCGACAGTTTACGCGTTCGTGCAATCTTCGAATGGGTCACCGACAATATCGCCTACGATGTCCCCATGTATCGCCGAATTATTCAAGGAAAAGACACCTACAACCAAGAAGCCAAAGATGTGCTCCGAAATAAAAAAGGAGTCTGCGAAGGTTACGCCAATCTGTTTGCCGATCTATGTAACAAATCGGGCTATAAATGTGAAGTCGTCACGGGATATGCCCGAGGTGGGGTGTACAACGATCGCAGTAAGAGAGGTGAAAGCCACGCTTGGAACGCCATTCAGATCAACCGAAAATGGTACCTCATCGATTGCACGTGGGCTGCTGGAATGGTAGATGAACGCGATCGATTCCACCGCCAACGCAACGAAGCCTACTACCTGGTCGACCCATCGGAAATGATCGCCGACCACTACCCTTTTGATCCTCTTTGGCAATTGAGCCATCGTCCGGTTTCGCTCAAAGAATATGAGAACGACCGAAGGTCTGGAGAATCTGGCGTGTGGAATTTAACCGATTCATTGCAAAAACACTTTCAACGAGCACCGGAAAAACGTGAGGCCATTGTATGCTGCCGCGTTCTTCATTTCGACCCGAGCAACGGATACTTTCTTGCCGATTTGGGCTATGGACATCAGCAAGACGCCCAACGACTTCTGGAAAGCCATCAAAATGAACTGCTGGCACTTCGAGGAACGGGGAACCTTCTTACCGACTACAATCGACAGCTCAACACATTGCAAGATGCTGAATACAAGCTGCTTCAAGCAAGAAAAATCTACTCTGGAATAAAGACTAGTAAAGATGACAGGCTTAAGAACTACCGCGACGAAGCCTTGGCCAGTGTGAATTCCAATTTGAAATATATCAGCGACGAGCGCAAATGGCTCAAGAAGTACTTCCGAAATCCAGGTCCTATTAACTAAAGATTTGTGAGCTGCAGGTCGAAATGTACTAGGCTCCCTGCAACAAGTTGATGCTCACCGTAGCCAAGTCACTATTCGGAAAACGTGTCGAAAATTGTGGAACAGGGTGAAGCCCCGCTTCTTCGGCAAGTTGCAAGAATACTTCCCTTTCAACAATATATTGATCAGTGAACCCATGCGTGCCATCATAAGCCGTAATCGTTGTCCGACCAAGATTCTCGCAAGCCAATGCCGGCGGAATGGTATGGAGTTCAATGACGAGCAGACCAAAACGTTCAACGTGTGGTTTCCAAGCTTGGAAATGCTCGAATAAGTTCTGCTCTACCTCGGCGCATGACAATCTGCGACCTCTGAATGAATATGAACCTGTACTAAATCGTTCGCGAATTGTAAAATCCCCTTTTGGCGGACTAAATACACGATTGTGATCTAAGAATGACCGTACGCTAAGCATGTCTTTGAGGTCCACATCAAATTCTTGGTGCAAAGTCATCGACAATCCCATCGGGTCACCGATATCGCCGTAGACACAGTGAAACTCCATTCCTGTAGCGTGTAGATTCTCGGCAGTTGCCACGAGGGCAGCTTCGTTGAAATCGGCCCCAATCATGAGGATCGGATGATCTTCTAAATGCTTACCCCGCAAGGTATGTTCTTTTACAACTTCGTATAAATGGGCCAGTAAAGCACCATTTCCACAACCCATATCAGCTATACCTCGTGGTTGCTCGTCAAGTGGACGGTTGAATATTTCAATAACTATTTCGTCAATTTTATTGAAGTAGGTCGAATGCGCACCTCCACTTCCCCATACATTCATGGTTCGATCGACATGGATCTCTTTCGTACCACTTGGCTTGTCCCAAAGGACATCTCCCTTGCCAAACAACAACTCATCCAGCCAGTGGAAAGTCTGCAAATAAGAAACCGTTACCCCATAAGCTGAAGCTCGCTGGCGAAAGAAATCGCCTTCTTCGGTAAATCGATATCCGTTAGGAGTTGGATACACCCATCCCAGGTGCTCGAACATGAGCTGCACTGCCGAGTCTAGTCCGAAGGTTCCCCAATCTTTAGGAAAAACCAGATCGTTGCCCTCGAGCAGACCTTTCATGCCTAAATTCACCAGAATAACTGAACAGATCAATCCCTCTCGGTGGGCCAACATTTGATCTTCAACTGTGTCAATGGATAAATTGGCCTCACTATCGCAAACGCTTTGAATAATCCGCAGCATCATATCGCTGTCCAATCCGCCCAATTCTTCCAATCCAATTTCACCAAAATCTTTAGCTACTCGAATCCAATCTCCGAGATCCTTCCATACATGCAGATTTTTAATAGCTGCAGAACCTTTGGGATTCAGAGAGTAGGCTGGCATGTTATCGTCAAAATCCAAGGTGAGCCAGCCTTGGCTCGCCAATAAACGGAGTGATACGTTCAGGTATCCTTCATTGGCTTTTAGCCGACCGGCAAGATCCGTAATAGTAACTCGTTTTTGTTGCTTGAAAATGTCGAGAACGTCCCGTCTCTGAAGAGCAATTACTGCTGAAATAAGTGGAATACCTTCTAGATGAGTAAAAAGTCTACTCCGTAATGCTTTGATCTTCATTGGGTTCTCTTGAATATAGGACAAAATAGGTTGCATAGGTGCACGTTTACGAACACCGCCAAGATAAGTTAGCCCAATAGCGTGATTTGTAGGTCTTTATCTTGATTGGACATAGGAAAACGATTTGGTATCGACTAAAGTAAATTGATTCACCCTCACAATTGCTAAAATTCCTAAATGCCGTAACAAAGGACTTTCAGCCTCGTCTTTTCAATGTAAAACTCGTAAAAATGATAATAACTACAACGAATCACATTGAAGGGCAAAAGGTAACCAAATATATCTCGGTAGTGAGCGGAGAAGCAATTATTGGTGCCAATATTTTTAAAGATTTTTTAGCAGGTATTCGCGACATCGTGGGTGGCCGCTCAGGATCCTATGAAAAAGTACTGAAAGAGGCGAAAGAACATGCTATGCAAGAATTGGAAGTCCGCGCTCGCGATCTTGGGGCCAACGCTATCCTTGGTGTAGACTTGGATTATGAAACCATTGGTCAGCATGGAAGCATGTTGATGGTTTCGGCAAGCGGCACCGCAGTTGTGGTTGGATAGATTGGCTCATGAAATGCACAGGTGCTGTATGGTCCAGTGCCTGTGTTTTCACTACTGATCGCTTAACTCAGTCCTTGAGTTTATCTTGAAATTTGGACTTGAACTTATCTAGCTTTGGTGCAATCACTGCCCGACAGTATGGCTGCGACGAGTTGTATTCGAAATAGTCCTGATGATAATTCTCAGCCGCGTAAAAATTACTGAAAGCCGTAATTTCCGTGACTATAGGTGAATTCCAAGACCCACTTTCATTGGCCGCATTTTTAGCCAATTCAGCCATTCGTTTTTGATCTTCGCTATGGTAAAATATGGCCGAGCGATATTGGGTCCCTTTGTCGGCACCTTGCTGATTCAAGGTCGTGGGGTCATGTGTCTCGAAAAAGACGAGTAATATTTCCTCAAAGGAGATAATCTTTGGGTCGTAAAATACTTGTACTACTTCCGCATGTCCGGTAGTACCATCACAAACTTCTCTATACGCGGGGTTCTTCACGAATCCACCGGAGTAGCCCGAGACAACTTTATCCACTCCTTTAAGTGAACCAAAAATTGCTTCCACACACCAGAAACATCCAGCGCCCAAGGTGGCTACTTCTTGCCCTTCATTCAATTCGATCTTCGTCATTGGTATAGCTTGATTTTGCGCTTGCGGTTGATTGCATGCAACAAGTGCAAAGATCGAAAGGCACAGGCTAATAATTCTCTTCATGTCGGATATTTTTATGCAATCTACTTCTGAACAAACAGAAACTGGTTGCGAAAGGTTCACTTTTCATCACAGAAGGATGGCCGAATCTTTTCGCAAAAAGAAAGAGCCCTCCTTTTGCGGAGGGCTCTTCGTATTTCAGTTTTACTATTTTACGAATTCAAATCATCTCGCGGCGGTGGTTGCGGCGGGTTAATTGGCGTGCGATAAATTACGCTGAAGATGAACATGATTACCGCGCTTGATACAAAGAGCGCCAGTATCGACCAAAATCCCTTCTTCAACAAACGTTGATAGTCAATATCGATCACTTCCCATATTCCCAAGAGCGCTAAGATTGTCACCAAAAGCACGAGGGTCGCCAAGATAAATGCAAATGTATTTCTAAGCTTTTCCATGTGATTGTTTAATTGTCATAACGACAAGTTACTAGAATATTCCGTAGAGGCGTCGTTAAGAGTTGTTAAGGCATTCTATGGTTAGCAACAAGGCAAAAAAGCAACGGCCTCGATAAATCGAGGCCGTATACTTAACCAAATAAAATTGAATACTTAACTACTATGTCTGTATGACATAATTAACCTTTGCGCTCAAACAAAGTTGGGACAAATCTACTGCGGACCTTTCCGGTGCACGTCAGCGCTTAAGCCCAACAAAATGTAGGCGATTTCATCACACTCTAAATCTCAAAAAGCCGAAGCTTGCAGACAGCGTTGGTTGGTTCTTGCTGAAAAAAGTAATCATATCCCTAGAGGCTATTCCTACTTCCCACGTGCCTTTAGCGGCAATGATTGTCAGTCCGGCCGGAACTTTCAGATCGTAGTTTCCGCCGTTAATAACACCGGCCGACAAGCGAATCCAAGGTAGTGGTGTTACATCCCCACCAATCGAAATAATTGGCTTGTCCAACTGGCCGATCTCCTGATTGACTGCAAATACTCCTTCCACTCCAACACGGATCTTGTCATGAACATCTAAACGAGCTCCTACCCTAGCTTTGGCAGGTAGTTTTGTTTTCAACTCAGTCTCGCCAGTCCATGCCAACAGACCATCTGGATCTGTAAAAGTGCTAATCTGCTCAACAATCGAGTTGCTGTCAACTCCTTGATCAGTCAAATTGGTCACCTTGAAGTCTTCCAAGGTATAGGCATTGCCATCCCATTTCATTCTACCGAAATCGGTGATGGAAACAGCTAGATATAACTTCTCTTTGATGATTGCACTCACACCCACATCGAAGCCATAACCTTGTCCGACCGGCTCAAAGCGACGAGCTCCTTCGGGCAAACTTGAAGGATTGATATCTCCGCCTTCACCGTAGTCAATTCCAAATACAGGAGCAAGGGAAGAAAATGCTTCGATTTCTCCATCGGCATTCGTTCCAACTCTGGCCAAACCTTGACCTACAATATACTTAGCCCCAACTCCCACAAACAGTTGAATATTATCGTTGTCAATGATGCGTTTTCCGTACCCGAAATGGTATTCGCGCACCCACGAGAGTGATATCTCTGAGTCTCCGATGATCTCAGACAAGGATTTCGCATTGGCCAAGGATGTATATCCCTGCTGCACCATGTCAAGCGTGTCTTGTGAAAGTCCCTCTGTATTCGCAATCGTGTCTCCAGAATTTAATATTAGCTGCTCAAAATAAGGGGCTGTACCACCTAGATACATCAAAGTTGAAAGATCCTCGTTCAGTCTAGAGCTAAACTGAATGTTATCACGTGTGGTATACGAAAACCCACCCAGCTTCTCGCTATTGAACGCAGCACCTGCCCACATATAACTCACATCGACAGCAGTTCCAGCATCAGTGAATTCCTGGATCATCTTGATCTTTTCTTGCCGATTCAGTTTTTCGAAATCACCACCAAAAATATTCTTCCTCAAATCCTCTTTCACCAAGGCCTCTGAGTAAACTGAAGCAGCAATTTCGGCAAAACCAAAGGTGACCTTCTTACCGTCGTATTCTGATGCCCAATTTAAATTTGAAGGATTGATGCCCAAGGCATGGTAATCAGTCACAAACGGAGAAGCTACACCTCGTCCAGTACTGGTAAAAGATGACAGTTCATTTTGTGCATGCAGGGATACAGCGGAAAGCAAAGGAATTGCAAGTCCGGCAAACAGATGTTTAAGTCGTAGATTCATAGTGATTTGTATTGAAAATTTCTCTTCCAGAGATAATCAACACAAGTATAACCACTTCGGCCAAAATATATAGCATCCACAACTTACTTCCTCCATCAATTATGATGCGACTTAATAACCATGCAATAATGATAAACCCAGAACCAACTTTAAAACTATAGGCCCATCTCCTCTTAAGTATGAGACCTATTCCAATCGGTATGCTCATGAAACACGCGCCAATAGCCAATACTGTTGGTAGTATCACCCCCGTCGTCGAAGAAAAACTAGCAAAGGGAACAATGAATAAGGCAAAAAGCCAAAATGGAAAAGTCAACAATTCAAAAACTCCTCCCACAATCATCAACGAAGGATCCGACGAACCAGGAAGCTTTGAACCGGGTGCTCTATTTATAGCCTGTGGGATATCGAGTAATTCTTCATCAAAGAAATATTCAGTCGACAAGCAATGGCAATTGGCCAATTTTATCCATTCTGGTTCGCTTTCTTTCCATACCAAGTCTTGGGATTTGATTTTACCCTCTTCAACCGCTTGTTCAATCTCCATTCGGCCCATTGGACCGTGTTGCTGTCCGTCGGTTAAATAGAACCAATTCAAGGCCTTAACTCCCCTTTTCTTTAACTCGTGAGCAGCTCCTCGAATAGTGGCACGCGAAAACGAATAATCGAACCGATCAATATACCTGAGATCTTGTGTGCTCAAAGATCTAACCATGGTTTCAAAACGTCGTACGAAACCTGAAAGTTTAACGCGGCGCAAGAGCAACTCGTCGCCAATGATCACTTGTTCAGAAAGAGGTCTTTTGCCCGAATTAGGGATCAACTCCAGCAACCTTTGAGTTGTGAGCTTTCTAATTTCCTTATCTCGATCCTTGAACGCCATGCCTATTTTTATCAAATATCGCAAATCAGACCGCTCATATTATGGAATTCACACGTTTTAGGATTTAGAATTCCGCCTCGCAGCCGTTTCATCATTTGCCGAAGGCTTAATCAATCCTCTCCTTATAAAGGAATTTCTTTTGACTCGAAGAGTAGGGTCTATACACATAGTAAGCAAAGCCATCATGAATTTGAATATGTTCAGGCCACCGATGAGTCAGTCTAAAACTCGAAATAGTTGAACCATCCGTGGTGCTTATCTGCTGAAGTCGGAAATAACCGTTGTTCTCATGAACGGAGTAGATCCCCCCTCTTACTTCGTCTTGCGTCAGCGTTTGCGTCCATCCGGATTTCTTTTGCCGGTGGTATTGAATTTGTGTGCTGTCAATCAACTCGTTCAAGTTGTTGTAAATCAGCAATTGATCCGAATAGTGATCAAAAATGAGTACGCTATCGGTGCAGATAAACATAGGGGCGTAAAGTGGGTCGTAGTACATAGAATGTGCAAACCCCGTCATATAGGCACCCACAATTTCTTTGTCTATCCCTGTTTTCAACTCATGTCGAAATGCCTCAAGTTTGGCCCGTGGAGCAAGGTATTTGTACTCTGAGCGGAACATCTGCATGAGGGGTTGATCTACGATATACCTGAGTGTATGATAGCTTGAATCAATCAAGTCGAACGAATAATACTCAAAAGCTGGGAAGTCGGGATTGTAGGTCGTTGCGTATACTACATTGGCGAGGGTATCAATAACGGGTTCGACAAATTGCTTGAAATCGGATTCACTGATCTTTTCAGCAAGTAATTTTCCCTCGCTCTCAGAAATGATCAATTTGCCCTCTCTGGTTTCAAGAATGGGGAGTCCCAGATGATTGCCACAGAAGCCGATCACCTTGTCTGATATCTCCATTTGCGCTAGCAGACCTTTCCAATCGTTAAGCCATACCAGCTTGCAGTTATCATAAATAGATTTTGACTGTTCGGCCTCTTTGCGAAAATGCGATTCGTTGCCATAGGTAAGCAATAACATGCCCTTTTTAAAGAATACAAAATCGGCTACATGGTATTCCTTACTTCCATAAACCGTATCAGGTTTCCCATCAATGATAGCCGCATCTGTGCGAATAATATCGAGTTCAAGAATGATTTTTTCCGGGACTTTTGAGGTGCCAAGGTCGTCCAGTTCTATCTTATAAGTGAGAGATTTGTACCCGATATAGCTGAACTCCACCTCATTGGCTTTGTCCTTTTTCAAACTGACTTCGACCCAGCCATTGACATCACTAGTCCACACCCGCCCCATAGACTTATTGAAGGCATGGGCATAAGCGATGGGATGGCCTGTGTCCAGATCGATGACTTGAACTTTCCAAATAGCCTCTGACTGTCCACAGATATGAGCCCCAGCAAGGAGAAAGGAAAGAATCAATATTATTCTCTGAAGTCTCATCTATGGATAAGATGCAAAAGTCATGCGAATTCCATAAAGAACTTCAAAAAACATCAAATAACCTGATGATTCCAATTGTGTGGATCAGGCTGGAGTCCGCGTTTTAGTGCATCCATCTCGGCTAGTGCTTTGGGGGCGAAATCCCACGATTCAAATGGAGTGAGCTTGCACTGCATGTCGTCAAATCCGATCACTTCGATAGGAGCTATTGTCGCGGCCGTTCCAGCACCAAAAGCCTCACGGAGAAGTCCGTTTTCATAGGCCTCCTTAATTTCATCGGTACTGATCTTGCGATATTCTACTTTGTAGCCCCAGTCTTTTGCAAGCTGGAGGACACTATCTCTAGTTATGCCGTCGAGAATGGTCTCACTCGGTTTTGGAGAAATCAGTGTATCACCAATTCTAAACACCACATTCATGGTCCCTGATTCTTCGATCCACTTGTGTTCTTGGCTATCGGTCCACAAAAGTTGGTGGTAGCCTTCCTCTTGTGCCAATTTGGCGGGAAATAATGACGCTGCATAATTACCAGCGGCCTTGGCAAAACCCGTTCCGCCAGGTACCGAACGCGTGTAATGTGTTTCGACTTTAACTTTGACGGCGCCAGTGTAGTAGGCATTTACCGGACAAGTAAATATCATCATGCGATAAGTCTCCGAAGGTTTTACACCGATATATTCATCGGTGGCAAACATATAAGGACGAATGTAAAGTGAACTACCTGGTGCATCTGAGACCCAGTTTCTATCAAGTTTTACCAATTCGTGGATGGCTTCTACGAACAATTCGGCATTGACCTCAGGCATACACATTCTCTTGGCCGAATCATTGAAGCGCTGCGCATTCATTTCAGGCCGAAATACAAAGATCTCGCCAGATGGATTTTTAAACGCCTTCATTCCTTCAAAAATCGACTGTCCGTAATGAATAACAGACGCCGCTGGGTGCATGCTAATATTGCTGAATTCAACTATTTGTGGGTCGTGCCATGCACCATCCTTGTAATCCATGACAAACATGTGATCGGAAAATACGCGTCCAAAAGGAATATTGTTGAAATCGACTTCTTTAATTCTTGTATTAGATGTGGCTTGAATATCTATAATGGTATCTTTTACTAGCATAGTTGATCACTTAAATTTCATACTTTTCATGGAGAGAATAAAAATGAAAAGCTCAGACAGGTATTTTACCTATCAGATATCCGTAAAAATACGGATTGCTCGTCCCTGAATCAAAACGAGAGTGTAAATAAATTGTAACAAGAGTGAACTAATTTCAACTCAAAGACTGAAAAGGAACTTGTTTGGTGACGCAAGTCCGTGTTTTACAGCGTACATGACAATTCCGGCGGTGTTATTCACACCTAGTTTTGCGAGAATATTTTTTCGATGCGTTCCTATTGTGTAGGTGCTCAAATACAACTTTTCGGCAATTTGCGTATTCGTGTACCCTTCAGCAATAAGCGAGATTACCTCCAATTCTCTTTCAGAAACAACAACAGGATCACACGACGAATCTGATAATTCAACAGCGTCCAAGTTGATTGACTCACGCCTAACCGTTTCCAACACTTGGTTGCAGAAAAACTGGCTACCTTTATTTGTCTCGCATACGCTTTCCACTATCTCGCGAGTACTGCAGTCTTTTTTTACATAGCTCGAAATACCGGCTCTGATGGCATCAACAATTGTTCTTCCGCTTTGTTCTGGGGTAATAGCAACTACCCTAACGGCATTTTTTCCGCTGGTGATGCGACGAATACTGGCTAAACTGAGCCCTTTTGCCGTAAAATCCATGAGTACTATATCGGGACGCATGGTATTCACTTTCTCGAGCAAAACATTGTCATCCTTCGCAACACCAATGAGTTCAATTCCCTCGGCACAGGCAAATACCGCTTCGAGACCAGCCAAGGCTAGTTCGTTACTATCTGCTAAAAGGAGTTTGGTGCTCTTCAAATCTTATCTGTATTAATTCTAAATAGCAAAACTAACACAAGTGAGTCGCCCCACCAAATAAGTTTCTTCACAGAAAAGTCATATTATTCTATGTCTATCCTCATGCCGTCGGCCGCAAGGATTACATGCTCAAATTCTTCTTTGGCTTGGGTCGCAAATTCATCTACTTCACGGTATCTTGATGAGTAGTGCCCTAGTACCAATTTTTTCACTTGAGCCTCTTTGGCAATTCGTCCTGCTTGCCTAGCGGTACTATGGAAAGTTTGCCCTGCTCTTTCCTCATGCTCATCGGTAAATGTTGACTCGTGGTACAATACGTCTACTCCACGCACCATGTCTGTCTGACCTTCAAAAGGCGCGGTATCAGAGCAATAGGCGTATGAGCGTGCAGGATATGGTTCGAGTGTAAATTCCTCCAAACTCAGTACTTCTCCATTCTCACGCTCAACGGGATGTCCATTTTTCAGCTGTACCATTTCGGCAATATTTAGCTTGCGCGCTTCGATAAGATGCTTGACAATCCGACGGCGCTTGGGTTTCTCATCGATTCTGAAACCGCAGCAACTAATTCTATGATTCATCGGAAAGGACGAGATCACAAATTTGTCGTCTTCAAGAATCACTTCTTTGTCCTCAAAGTTAAGCGCGTGAAAGACCCATTGAAAATTTAGAAATGTCTCCGAATATTTTAGATTCACATGGATGATCTCTTTTAGGTCGGCCGGTGCATAGATATGAACAGGAGCCGTCCGCCCAAGCAAATGCATAGAAGATAACAGCCCGGGAAGGCCGAGGTAATGATCGCCATGTAAATGGCTGATCATGATATGGTTGATGCGTTGGAATTTAATTTTATACCGACGCAGTTGGAGCTGAGAACCTTCTGCACAATCGAAAAGGATGTGTTTATCGTGCAAATTGATCAGCTGGCTTGTGGGATTTCTCCGCAGTGTTGGAGTCGCAGCTCCACATCCCAATATGGTGATATCGAATTTCATAGAAACAAAAAACCCCGCTTTCGGCGGGGTTTTTAAAAGCTTTATGGTGTTTAGTCGTTAACGACCATTCTATACGTCACTTTCTTATTTCCCGCTTGAATACTGTAAAGGTAGATTCCTGCGTTCAAATCACTAGCTGCTATGCGAATCTTGTTCTCGCCACGCACGCCGTTGAAGTTTCTCGACATAACACTTTCACCCAGCAAGTTCATTACTTCAAACTGAACGTTTGAGGCATTAGCCAGTGAATAGTTAATCGTCGTAAAACTGCTAAAAGGATTAGGAGTGTTTTGTTTCACTGCCAAGCTTTGCGCTTCTATGGAGGCAACACCAGTAAATTCGTCAATCGTAAGAATATAATCTTCAAACGAATAAGGAATACCCTGAGGCTGACCAAAGAATGTCAAATAAGCAATAACATTGATCTTCAAGGGAAACACACCAAATTGAGTAGGTGTCCCGCTGATCAAGGCACAATACTGGTTTCCACCAAGGAATGAACAAGGGATTCCAGAATCTCCATTGTTGTTGCATGCGATATCCAGGCCAATGTCACCGAGATCTACATCCATTCCATCGATTACTACCGATACATTCACCAACGTGAGTGAATCAATCACGGCTCCAAGATCAGCATAAGTGGAGTCAATATCACCGGCATCAGTTGGCACCAACATGTGAATAACATCCTCATACGCCTCTCCCAAATATCCAGTCACAAAGGACTCTCCAATTGTTGGATCTGGTGAAACACCAAAGGCTTCTTCACCAAAATCATAGTCGGCCGTGCACTGCGCTTGAGCGCCGATCGAACTTGCAAAAACTAATGCTAAAAGTAAAATTTTCTTCATCTACAGGTTGTTGTAATGGTTAAACATCTCTTTCAACTTCTTCCATGTACACAAGATCAACAGCCTCATTCAAGGTTGGAGTAATCTTTAGCACAGAATCAAGTTGAGATATTGTGATCAATTTTGCTACGGTTCCTTGCAGACCGCACAAAACAAAAGTACCTCCGCTATCACGACTTAGTCGATTAGCAACTAGGATAGAACTTAGACCAGACGAATCACAGTATCTGGTTTCCGACATATCCAAGATCAGATTCTTGCTGCCATTTTTATTGGCCAGCACGAATTCAGACTTCAATTCGGGAGCAATCAGTGAATCTAGCTTCTCAACTTTTGACTTCACAATAACTACCTTCTCCCTGTTTTCAATTTCGAACTTCATAGTGTAAGCTGAGTTTGAACAAATATAATTAATTTTCAGTTTCTACCGATACCACTGGCAAGCAAGTATAGGACTGCCATTCGCACAGCCACACCATTCTCAACTTGGTCGAGAATGACGCTTTCAGCCGAATCTGCTACATCGCTAGTGATTTCAACCCCTCGGTTGATCGGACCAGGGTGCATAATAACAATTTTCCTGCCAGTATTCGCAATCATTTCCCCATTTATTCCAAATTGCTGTGTATACTCTCGTAGAGAAGGGAAAAAGCTTACATCTTTTTCATCTCCTTGCCTTTCAAGCTGTATTCGCAGTACATTGGCAACATCACACCAGCCAAGGGCTTCCTTGATGTTATGCGATACTTTGACTCCTAAACTTTCGATGTGCTTCGGAATCAAGGTTGTCGGTCCGCACACCATTACTTCAGCGCCAAGTTTTTGCAGACAAAAAATATTGGACAGTGCGACTCGAGAGTGTTTAATATCTCCGACAATGCAGACTTTTGCTCCTTTAATATCCCCCAGTTTCTCTTGCATTGAGTAGGCATCGAGTAACGCTTGCGTCGGATGTTCGTGGGTACCGTCTCCTGCGTTGATTATAGTCGTATTGACGTGCCGACTTAAGAATACTGGAGCACCTGGATTAGGATGTCTCATCACGACCATATCCACTTTCATGGATAGGATGTTATTCACTGTATCAATCAAGGTCTCCCCTTTCTTCACCGAACTAGATGCTGCCGAAAAATTTACCACATCGGCACTCAATCTTTTTTCCGCCAGTTCGAAGGAAAGTTTGGTTCGTGTTGAATTTTCAAAAAACAGATTGGCAACGGTGATGTCTCGAAGTGAAGGAACTTTTCTAATCGGTCTATTGATGACCTCCTTAAAATTCTGAGCGGTATCAAAAATCAGATCGATGTCCTCTTTTAAGAGATACTTAATACCCAACAGATGATCTACACTCAGTTTACTCATTGTTATTCGGTGTGGTGTACAACAATACTTTTCCTTCTCCTTCCGCGTCAAGTTTTACCTCAACTCGTTGGTTATCGTATGAATCAACCGATCTTCCTATGTAAGTAGGTTCGATAGGTAATTGCCTTTGAAATCGTCGATCGATAAGCACCAACAATTCTACCGCCGCTGGGCGACCAAATGAGAGCATTGCATCCATACCAGCTCTAATCGTCCGACCAGTATATAGCACGTCGTCTACCAGAATAACTTTTTTACCTTCAATCAGAAAGTTGACTTCAGTTTGATTAGGCGCCAATGGAATATCACGACGTCGGAAATCATCTCTATGAAAAGTGATGTCTAAATTACCGAGAAGAATTTCTTGTCCTGGTAATATTTCTTGTAAAGTCTTTTGAATTCTCCGTGCGTAGGCCACACCTCGTGGTTGCAGGCCTAGAATAGCTGTATTCGAAAAGTCGTCGTGATTTTCTATTAATTGATAACAAAGCCTTCGTGTAATTAAGGTCAAATGTTCGCTATCAATTAAAGTTGCTGGTCGCATGAATCAGGGCAAATTTATTATTATTCAATCAAGTGGCAAGTAAGCATCCTTGATTATTTTAAGCTTTCGCAAATGTACAACCTCTTTGTAGGCTTTTTGCACGAATTTTATTGAAACAAAAAAAAGGGTTTGTCCATCGGACAAACCCTTTCATATGAATGAAGCATTGATTATGCTTTTTCTTCTGTAGACTCAGCGTCATCATCGGCCTTTGATGCTTTCGCTTCAGCCGCATCTGCTTCCGCATCAGCGATATCTTCAGCAGCTTCTTTTGCTTTGGCTTTCGCTTTCGCTGCAGCTTTTGGCTTCGCATCTGCTTTAGACTTGGCTGCTGCTTTAGAGCTAGCTTCTCCGCTTTCCATTTCCTCCTTCAGCGAAGAAAGAACACCTAGATCACCAAGAGTTGTTTTCTCGATACTGCTTTGAACCTTCTTCATAGCAGAAGATCCTCCACCACCAGTTGATCCTGAAGCTTTCGGACGGCGACTTGCCTTCTTCTCTTCTTCAGTCTCCTCTTCGTGTGTTCTTAGGTGAGAAACAACGATTCTCTTAGCCGACTTGTTGAATTCAATAACTGTAAAGTCCATTGTATCCTCCAAATCACCTACTGATCCATCTTCGCGCTTCAGGTGCTTCTTAGAAACATAACCTTCAACACCGTATGGAAGAGAAACTACCAATTGGCTGCCTTCTTTACGAACAACAGTTCCTTGGTGAGTTGATCCTTCTTGGAAAACAGTCTCGAATACATCCCATGGATTTTCTTCAAGCTGCTTATGTCCTAGGCTCAATCGACGATTCTCTTGATCCAATTCTAGAACAACAACACTTACCTCATCACCTACGGCACAGAATTCGCTAGGATGCTTGATCTTCTTAGACCATGAGAGGTCACTAATGTGGATCAAACCATCTACGCCTTCTTCTAGCTCAACAAACACACCGAAGTTGGTGAAGTTGCGAACTGTAGCTTGGTGTTTAGAAGCAATTGGGTAACGTCCTTCGATATTCGCCCATGGATCATCCATTAACTGCTTCATACCAAGTGACATCTTGCGCTCTTCACGATCAAGTGTAAGAACTACGGCGTCCACTTCATCCCCTACTTTGAGGAAATCTTGTGCACTACGTAGGTGTTGTGACCATGACATTTCAGAAACGTGGATCAAGCCTTCAACACCAGGTTGAATCTCAACAAACGCACCGTAATCAGCGATAACAACAACTTTACCTTTAACCTTGTCGCCAATCTCAAGCTTCTCACTCAATGCATCCCATGGATGATCAGAAAGCTGCTTCAGACCAAGAGCGATACGCTTCTTGTCATCGTCAAAGTCAAGGATAACCACCTGAATCTTCTGGTCAAGCTCGACCACTTCTTCTGGGTGATTGATACGGCCCCATGATAGGTCTGTGATATGGACAAGTCCATCAACACCACCAAGGTCAACAAATACACCATAAGATGTAATGTTTTTAACAGATCCCTCAAGAATCTGTCCTTTCTCAAGGCCACCGATAATTTTCTTCTTCTGCTCTTCAAGCTCAGCTTCGATAAGCGCTTTATGCGAAACAACAACGTTCTTGAATTCGTGGTTGATCTTAACCACTTTGAATTCCATTTGCTTTCCTACATAAACATCGTAATCACGAATTGGCTTAACGTCAATTTGAGAACCTGGAAGGAATGCCTCGATACCAAATACGTCGATGATCAATCCACCTTTCGTACGGCACTTAACGAAACCAGTAATAATCTCATCGTTTGCCAATGAGCTATTAACTCTGTCCCAAGCACTGTGAATACGTGCTGTCTTGTGAGATATAATAAGCTGACCGTTACGATCTTCTTGTTGTTCAACAAAAATTGGAACAACATCTCCAGCCTTTAACTCTGGATTGTAACGAAATTCAGATGCTGCAACAACACCTTCAGACTTATAACCAATATTGATTACAACTTCTTTCTTAGAAACAGAAATAACCTTTCCATCAATCACCTCTTTCTCGACGATTGTAGTCAGTGTATCACCGTAAAGATCTTCTAGACGCGTGCGCTCATCTGCACCGTAAATATCAATCTCTTCTTCTAAGCTTTCCCAGTCAAATCCGACATTGCCCTCTGAACCTAGAGTACCAATGTCCACCTTTTGCTGTGTTGGGACTTGCTTTTTAGCTGGCGCTTCCTCTTCAGCGGCAACAGCCTCTGTAGCTTCGGCAACAACTTCGCTCACCTCGGCAGCGTTTGATGTAGTTTCTTCGACTTGTTCTTGAACTTGTCCTTCAGCTTGCTGATCAGCAGCTGTGTTTTGTGTCTCTTCCGTACCAGAGACTTGGTCCTTGTTTTCTTCTGCCATGTGGCAACTACTTGTATCTCAGCTACATCGGTCTAAAACTGAGAGGGTTTATACATGCGGATACCGACACCCGCTTTTTTAAAGAGGGCGCAAAGGTAATACTTTTCTAAAAACAAACGGTATTCGGCAAGAAAAACAAAGGTGAACGGACTTTGAATCAACGGTTTATGACAACTCGCAAGGTTCGATTATCGATTGCTTTGATAATATAGGTCCCATTCGACCAGTGAGTTGTGTTGACCGACTGCTCATTTCGAAGGGTTTGAACCTGTCGACCTGTGATATCCAGAACCTCGCCCGTAATTGGCTCAGAGAACGAAACAGTGCTCCCTCTAAGCGGATTGGGATAGGCCAATAACTTCACTTGGTTCTCACTATTCTCATAGATTCCGATCTCAGCTCCGTTGTTGGATGCTTCGGGCGTTGTTTCAATGAATTGGATCCATTGACTAGCACCATCTGTGAATCGCCCTAGTGAGGTGTCTGAATCGAGTAATTCCCACGAAATCTCATCAACCATTGTAAAACCATCTGGGGAAAACATTCTCAATTGTTCGGCATTGTTGCTCAATCGGAAACTGGTGTGGTTGATTCCCTGGTTAGCATCCTCATCTGCCCAAAACAACAACCATCCATTGGCCGGAACCGTGGTTGAATCGGCCTCATAATTAGGCACTTTCCATTTTTGTGGATTGGCAGGGTTGTCGGAAAAATAATACCCTGAAATATTGACATCGTAGTTGTTTGGGTTGTAAATCTCAAACCAATCTTCGGTTTCCAGGAAATTGTCCAAGGTATCATTGACGTTGGCCGTAAGTACTTCGTTAATATACAGCTCTTCAGGTTGTACAATGACCAGTGAATTGGTCACACGAGGCGTTGGAATGTTGAATGTAATACTAGTTGGTGAACCATCATTTTGACGTCCCCAGCTCACATCTGTATCTGCCGCCGGATAGGTATAGGTATCCATCAAGGTAGTTCCATCGTTGGCAGTAAGTGTGATCGTCCCTCCCCCAGCATTCAGAACAAAATTGGCATGTCCCTCAACCGTGCTCGTTTCATTGTCACACCAGACAAGCATAAACCCGTCGGACGGGATGACTGTGAGCGCCGGCGCATCATTGGGGAATTCGTACAACAGTTCATCTGATGTGTTCGAAATGAAATACCCCGCAATATTTACCTGGTACGGATTTGGATTAAATATCTCCAACCATGGATCATGATCACCGTTGAAGTCGTAAATATTGTTCTCGTTATCGGCTAATACTTCATTGATGAAAAGTAGCTCTGGCTCAGGAATGATTTCAGCGTTGGAAGCATTTGGCGTTGGATTGTTGAAGTACATCCATGTATCACAACCGTCACACTCACGACCATAAGATATGTCTGGAGCTTGCGGACCAAATGTCATTGAGTCAATAATAGTAACCCCGTCAGGATCTACGAGAATGATCTCTTCCCCGTCTCCCGAAAGTTTAAAATTGGTGTGTAATTCCCCTTGATTGTCGTCGTTGTCAACCCAAATCAATTTGTACTGGCCGCCGACTATAGTTGTAAGCCCCAAATTGGTATCCGGGAATTGCCATTTAGTAAGGTTGTCGGGATTATCTGTAAGGTAATACCCGGCGAGGTTCAATAATCCTTCGCCAGCAGGTAGATATAGTTCGATCCAGTCGTCCCATTCAAAAACGTCCTG
>JADFAK010000218.1 GCA_015665315.1 Flavobacteriales bacterium
ATGGTCGACAACAACCAAAATTTTCAGTTTTACAAAAGAAACCTTATTGCCGAACTTGATGATGATCCGACTACAATCAATGAAACGACCTACAACTCAAGTCAACTGAATCAGCTGCAAGACACTTACCGGCGATGGCGAGATTTGTCGGTTATTATTCTCGGACTTGGATACGTACTTAATATTGTAGATGCCAATGTTGACGGCCATTTGTACCACTTCGATGTGAGCGATGACCTGTCATTCAATGTGAATCCGTACATGTATCACAGACAACAAACGTTTTCTGGCCTAACCCTGAGCCTGAATTTCTAAATTTGCCCGATGCGAATAGCCATTATTGGATATGGAAAAATGGGCAGAGAGATTGAATCTGTGCTAATTGACAGAGGTCATGAGGTTGTCGCACGCTTGCGGTCACAAGATATGCTCAACTCGGAATCAATCAATGGAGCGGATGTGGCCATTGAGTTCACCCGCCCCGATCAGGTCGTCGCCAATATGTCCAAATGCTTCGAGTTAAACTTACCCATCGTCACGGGAACTACGGGTTGGAACAAGCAATTGGACGAAGTCTCTAACTTATGTGCGGCCAACCAAGGCTCTCTTTTTCACGCGTCCAACTTCAGCATTGGCGTAAATTTGTTCTTCGAGCTCAATAAGCGACTAGCGCAAATGATGAACCAGCAGCCAGAATTTGAACCAAGCATGGTAGAAATTCACCATACCGAAAAGTTGGATCAACCGAGCGGCACGGCGATAACATTGGCCGAGGGACTTATTTCAGAAATAGGAAATGTTAACAGCTGGGACAACAATGAAACGAAAGAATCAGACGTTCTTCACATTGCCTCGCTTCGAGAGCCCAACGTGACTGGCACACATACTATCACCTATGGTTCGGAGGTCGATCAAATTACAATCGAACACAAAGCGTTGAACAGAAAAGGATTTGCCCTCGGAGCCGTAAAGGCGGCCGAATGGCTAGTAGGGAAACAAGGCGTTTTCACTATGAAAGATATGATTAAGATATAGATTATGAGCTTACCCTGGATTCTACTTGTTATACTTCTCGTCATTCAATTCATTTGTCTGCCCCCACTCCTAAAAAGAGCTGGAATTGATTCATGGAAGGGCTATGTACCCATCTTACATTGGATTGCCTGGCTCAAAATGCTTAGCCGTCCGTGGTGGTGGATTTTTCTCATTTTGGTTCCTGGCGTAGGATTTATTATGCTCACGATCATGCACGTAGAAACTGCCATTTGCTTCAACCGCCGTGATCCCAAGGAGCAGTGGTTTGCTGGCTTGCTTCCATGGGTATACCTGCCCAAACTTGCATTCAAAGATGCCGAAGCAAAGTATATTGGAGCACGCGATTGGACAAAGACAAAGAAGAGTTTTGGCCGTGAATGGGGTGAGGCAATCATTTTTGCCATCGTTGCCGCATCGGTCATTCGAACTTTCTTTTTCGAAGCTTTTACGATACCAACCCCTTCGATGGAAGGTTCGATGTTGGTTGGTGACTACCTCTTTGTAAGCAAAATGAGCTACGGTCCCAAGTCGCCTCAAACTCCCATGAGCATTCCCTTTATCCACAATACGATTCCAAGTACGCTTACTGATAGCTATGTAGACTGGTTCTCACTCCCCTATTTCCGACTTCCAGCTCTTGGAGAAGTTGAACGCTACGATCCAGTTGTATTTAACTTTCCGCACGGTGACACGATTGTGGTTCACGGCTTTTGGATGGGACATGACTACTATGGAATTCTTCGCCAAGAGGCTTTCTTCATGGCTCGCTACGACGAAGAAGCTTTTAGAGCAAATCCAGACAAGTACATGGCCATGGCCAGAAAGAATCTGGAAGAAAAGAAGCTTTGTTATACTTGTCAGCAAGACCAAGCACTAGCCTCACAAGGAAAACCTGTCGTAACCGGAGGTACCAAAGCTAGGCCCATTGATAAATGTGAAAACTATGTGAAGCGTTGTATTGGTCTGCCCGGAGACAACCTCCAAATCATCGACCAAGTGGTGCACATTGATGGAAAGCCGATTGACGATCCTGAATTCATGCAAGTTAAGTACAAGGTGAATTTCAATGTGGACAACGGTATTCAAACTTTGCGAAAAGTAATCTCCTTTGTCGCTAGCGAAATTCAAGCGGGAGGAGTAAGTGCCAAATCGGTTGTGATTCCACTGACGAAGGCAGACGTTGAAACGGTTAAAAACATGAAGATCGTAGACAGCGTGGAGCCTATCACTTATCCAGCCGTCGAATTCAACCAGATGAGCTTTTTCCCCAATCATGACGCGCCGGCATTTAACACCTGGACGTGGGACAATTATGGACCCTTGCACATTCCGAAAGCGGGAGAAACTGTGACCTTAGACGAGAATAATGTGCGCGTATTCGAGCGAGCCATTCGTGTGTACGAAGGAAACAAACTCGAAATTAAGTCGGATGGCATTTACATCAACGACACAAAAACCACGAGCTACACATTCAAGTTTGACTACTACTGGATGATGGGAGACAACCGCCATAACTCAGCCGACTCGCGTGTATGGGGATTTGTGCCTGAAACACACGTTGTTGGAAAACCTGTTTTCTGCTGGATGTCGAAGATGGACCAAATGAATCATGGTCAGACTGGTTTCCGATTCGATAGAATGTTCCGATTGGTAGATTAATGACCACCTTACCTGCCTGTCCTTTTCCCAATGTATACTGGTTTGCCAACGCCATGGCCAGTCAGACTGTAGTGGACGAATACGAAAACTACATCAAGCAATCGTGGAGAAACAGGTATCGGATATTAGGAGTGCATGGAGCGATTGACCTGACAATTCCGGTAGTAGGTCAGGATGGGGTAAAAACGCCAGTCAAAGACATTCGCATTGCACCCGATCCATGGCAACGGGTTCATTGGCATACGATAAAAAGTGCCTACGGAAAATCACCTTTCTTCCTTCACTTCGAGGCCGATTTGGCCAATCTGTTCTCGTCAAAATTTGATTTTTTAGTCGATTTCGACCGAGCGTCGACCGACTTGATCATCGAGGCAATTGGCCTTGATCTTCAGGTAGTCACGAGCTCGGAGTACATCCAAGAAACGACGCTAGATTTAAGGCCTCGATTCAAAGGATCTTTGAAAGGGATCGAGTTTCCGGAATACGTACAGACATTTGCCGATAGGCTTCCCTTTTTAGAAAATGCATCACTACTCGACCTAATTATGAATGTAGGTCCAGAAGCGCAAGGGTACTTGAAAAAGATTAAATTGACTTCGTAGAGTCCTTGTCGACGATGATTTCTAGAACGATCACCCTTGACTCTTCAATTTTGAAATACACCCGGTAGTCCCAAATTTGAAACGAGCGGTAATCACCCACAAGCTTTTCGAACTTGGCAACGCGCGTTCCCGCTGTGGGATTACTAGTCAATCTCTTAATGCGATTAATAATGGCCGTGCGCGCGTCTTCTCCTCCGATGAGAGAAACCGATTTCAAGCTCATTACAATACGTTGTAACGAACTTACAGCACGATCCGACATTATGACCTTGTATTTCATCGCGACAAATGTAATCAGAAACCACGATTGATAAAATGACCTTTTCGACAAAGGCACTTTCTGATTACCTTTGAAGTCCAAAATCTTCACTTATGCGTCTATTCTTCACATTTATTGCCCTTATTGTCCTATGTTTAAGCTCCTACTCTCAGAGCAAAATATCCATTGAAGATGCCGTTCTAGAGCAATATGGGAAATTTCGGGCCGACTACATTGCTGATTTGCAATGGCGAGAAGGAGAAGATACCTACTCGTATACCGAGGAAGATGCGCTTTTCATTTCGAGCTCAAAAGGACGTGTGTCGCGATTGACCACCTTGGAACAATTGAACACGATGCTCGGAATTAAAATGTCCCGCTTTCCACGAATTACATGGCTTACGCGTGACACGTTCTACTTTCAGAGCAAGAACAAATTCTACACAGTCGATCTGAAAAAGAATACTGGAAAAGAAGTATTGGCCCTGTCAGAAACTGCCGCGAACGTCGATTACCACCAAGGCCAAAATTCAGCTGCTTATACGGTTGACAACAATCTTTGGGTCAATTTTCAAGGAAGATTATTTGCTGTGACCGACAATGAACCTGGAATTGTGAGCGGACAAGCGATTGCGCGCTATGAGTTTGGTATTAGTACAGGTACTTTTTGGGGACCTGAGGGCAAGCAACTGGCTTTTTACGAAAAGGACGAACGCGGGGTAAGTGATTATCCTATGGTCGACTATTCAACAACTCCTGCCACCGCTATTCCATTGAAATACCCGATGGCTGGTGCCCAGGGAGAGCTTGCCGCGGTCGGCATTTATGACTTGGGAACGAAGAAAAAAGTATACCTCGACCTCAACGGTGGTGTGCGCGATGATTCTTTCTACGCGACCAATCTAGCTTGGGATCCATCTGGAAAATTCGTCTACGTGGCCGTCGTAAATCGCGACCAAAATCGTTGTCAGCTCAATAAATACGACGTCACCACAGGCCGATTGATCAAAACGCTATTTGAAGAAAGAGACGAAAAGTATATCGAACCTGAGCACGCGCCACTATTTATTCCCAACCACGACGACAAGTTTATATGGGTATCCGAACGCACCGGGTTTGACAACCTCTATGTTTACAATACGGAAGGTGATCTAATTTCGAAAACCGAGTTTAACTTTCCGATTACATCAATCCTTGATTTTGACAGCAAGGGCAACAATATATATGTAGAAGCGACGGGAAACAATCCGACGGAAAACCACATCTACAAAATTGAGCTCAAAGGAATGAAAGCTCAGATGCTCACACGAGCCAGAGGAACTCACCATGGAAAGATATCGTCTAGCGGTAAATTTATCATAGACACATGGTCAAATCTCGAAACTCCTCGCGTAATCGAAATGCTCACTTCTACAGGAAAGGTCGCACGAAAAATGTTGGTTGCCGACAATCCACTAAAAGATGTCACTTACGGAACAACTGAAGTGTTCGAACATACATCCTTCGACGGAACACCGTTGTGGTGCCGCATGATCAAGCCCAGCAACTTCGATCCGAGCAAACAATACCCCGTGATTGTATATGTGTACTCCGGTCCGCACGTCCAACTCGTCACCAATAGCTGGATGGCCGGTGCCCCGCTCTGGATGCACAATTTCGCCGAAGAGGGATATATCATCTTTACCGTCGACAGCCGAGGTTCAGGCAAGCGAGGCCGTGACTTCGAGCAGGCTGTTCACCGAAACATGGGGTCTATCGAATTGGAAGATCAGGAACATGCCGTGAACTGGTTGAAAGAGCAGAGCTACACAGATGCCAAGCGCTTTGGTATTCACGGTTGGAGCTACGGCGGATTTATGACGACTTCCCTGATGCTTAAAAAACCAGGATTATTTGAAGTAGGCGTAGCTGGCGGACCAGTAATCGACTGGAATTTTTATGAGATCATGTATACGGAAAGGTATATGGATACGCCCGCTCAAAACCCTGAGGGATACGAAAATGCCAAACTCACCAATCATGTCAAAAACCTTCAGGGTGACTTATTGATGATCCATGGAAACTTGGATGATGTGGTCGTTTTGCAACACAATATGGCCTTTCAACGCCAATGTGTCCTCGATGATGTTCAAGTCGATTTTGCGGTCTATCCCTCTCATCCCCACAATGTTCGCGGCAAAGATCGTGTGCATTTGATGAAGAAAGTTTTCCGCTATTTCATGCTCAATTTGTAGAATGCACATCCTTTTCCTTGTCCCCTATCCACTTAAAGAGGCCCCAAGTCAGCGATTTCGATTTGAGCAATACCTCCCAAAGTTGGACGAGGCTGGGTATTCCTACGCGGTTCAATCATTTCTTACTCCCAAGGCCTGGAAGAAGTTCTATAAACCAGGTAACTATTTTTCGAAAGCGGTAGGCTTTTTAGGTGGTTATCTGCGACGAGCGCAAATGCTGTTTCAGTTGCACAAGTACGATGTTGTCTTCATTCATCGTGAACTCTCGCCTGCGGGGCCACCCTTACTTTCATGGTTGATCGCAAAGGTTTGGAAAAAGAAGATCGTCTACGATTTTGATGACGCCATTTGGCTCACCAATTATTCCGACAACAACAAGCTCTTCGCCTGGCTCAAGTCTTACGGCAATAGCAAAGCGCTTATGAGACGGAGTTGGAAAAACAGCTGCGGGAATCACTGGCTAGTCGAACAAGCTAAGTTCTTCAACCAAAATTCCTTCTACATCCCCACAACCATCGATACAGTCAACTCGCACGACCGCATTCGTACGATCAACTTAGATTCTCCGGTTATCGGCTGGACAGGCAGTCATAGTACAATAAGCTACTTGGAGAACATCTTGCCGCAATTGCATGCACTCCATAAAAAGCGTCCCTTTGAACTTGTCGTCATCAGCAATTTGCCCCCGGAGTTTACTTTTCCATCCATGCGCTTCGTGAAATGGAATGCACACACCGAAATTGACGACCTTTTACAGATAGACATAGGGCTTATGCCCCTACCCGATTCTCGATGGGCCGAAGGTAAATGCGGACTGAAAGCATTACAATATATGTCCTTGGGAATCGTGCCAGTAGTTTCACCCATAGGAGTGAATACTTCGATCGTGACACATCAATTGAATGGCATTCACGTTTCTGACGAAATGTGGGCCGAAGAGCTTTATACCTTGCTTACATCCCCCGAAAGCACCCTCGAGATGAGCAGAAAAACCCGAGAGCTAATTATAGACCAGTATTCAGTGCTCGCCAATGAAGCTAAATTTCTACATTTGTTTGCTTAAAATCAATTACCATGCAGGAGACAGAAACGTTAAAACCAACCGCTTTATCACATATTCATACAGCACTTGGAGCCAAGATGGTTCCCTTTGCAGGATACGAAATGCCCGTTCAATATAGCGGGGTGAACGAGGAGCATATCCAAGTTCGCTCAGGAGTAGGCGTATTCGACGTTTCGCACATGGGTGAATTCTTCATTTCGGGAAAAGGTGCATTCGACTTGATCCAACATGTAACGAGCAATGACGTTGCCGCACTTGTTGATGGAAAGATCCAATATTCTTGTCTGCCCAACGAAACAGGTGGCATCGTAGACGACCTTTTGGTCTACCGCATTTCCGAAGAAGAATATATGTTGGTCGTGAATGCATCGAACATGCAAAAAGACTGGGATTGGATTTCAAAGCACAACAGTTTTGGCGCCAAGATGGAAAATCGCTCAGAAGAAATGAGTTTGCTCGCCGTCCAAGGACCAAAAGCATCTGAGGCATTGCAGTCACTTACGTCCATTGACTTGGCCAACATGAAATATTACACATTTGACATCGGAACATTTGCCGGCGTGGAGAATGTGGTGGTTTCAGCGACCGGTTATACAGGAGCTGGTGGTTTTGAAATTTACATGCGTAATGAAGATGCGGAGAAAATATGGCACGCCATCTTCGAAGCTGGAGCACCACAAGGAATTAAGCCAATAGGCCTAGCAGCTAGAGATACCCTCCGATTGGAAATGGGTTTTTGTCTGTATGGCAATGACATCAACGATACAACCTCGCCGATTGAAGCCGGATTGGGGTGGATCACGAAACCCGCTTCTGGATTCATCAATTCCGAAGAGATGGCCCGTCAGAAAAAGGAAGGTGTCACTAGGAAATTGGTAGCATTTGAAATGGTCGACAGAGGAATTCCTCGGCATGATTACCCTATCAACGATGCCGAAGGAAATGAAATTGGTGTTGTTACGTCTGGCACGCAAAGTCCGTCATTAAACATAGCCATTGGAATGGGATACGTCACCAAGCCACATAGTGCTGTTGATGGAGAGATCTTTATCCAAATTCGAAATAAATCGGTGAAAGCCAAGGTGGTTAAGTTGCCTTTTTACAAAGCACAATAAACCAACTATGCCTAATTCACGAAAAAGAAGGGTTGAAGTCTGTTTTTCACCCAGCCAATACCATTTATACAAGCAGGAGTTTGAAATTGCCGTCGTCATTGACGTGTTAAGAGCTACTTCGGCCATTTGTGCTGGGCTTGAACATGGCATAGAAAGCATAATTCCGGTCTCAACGATTGAACAGGCACGAGAATATCAAAATCAAGGTTTGCCCGCAGCAGCTGAGCGTGAAGGAAAAATCGTCGAGGGATTTGACTTTGGCAACTCGCCTTATGCGTTTATGAATCCTGAGCTTAAAGGAAAAACCGTTGCCCTCACAACCACGAATGGAACAAAGGCCATTGAAATTGCGAGCGACATGCCCATGGTGGTGATTGGTGCGTTAACCAATATCGACGCGCTGTGTGCGTGGTTGGTTGAACAAGATAAGAACGTGATGATTTTATGTTCCGGCTGGAAGGACAAGTTCAACTTGGAAGATACGATTTGCGCCGGAGCGATTGCCGATGCCCTCATCGACAGCAATAAATTCAAAGCCGATGAAGACTCAACTATTGCGGCTAAGTTCATCTCAAGATCGGCAAAAGAAAATATTTTTAGTTTCTTAAAGGCATCATCGCATAGGAGAAGACTTAAAAAATTAAATTTGAACGAAGATGTCAAATACTGTCTCACTCCGAACAGTGTAACAGCGATTCCTTACTTGGTAGATGGGCAATTACAAAAACTACAATTTGAATTCAAAGCGAAAAGTCTGGCTTAGCAGTAACATTTGCTTGTTATTCCTGCTGTTCTCACTGTCTTCGTTTGCTCCACCTTGGGGCTTCCATGCCCATCGTGAGATCAACAGTCTGGCTATTTACACGCTCCCACAGGACATGTTTGGGTTTTATAAGAAGCATGCAGACTTCATACGAGTTCATGCCGTGGATCCAGACAAACGACGCTACGGTGTAAAAGGAGAAGCTCCACGACATTACATCGATATAGACCATTATTGTCATCTAAGTGACGATTCGGTATGCGATCCTTTTGAGTTTGTTCCGCGGAATTGGTACGAGGCAGTAGAGAAGTTTTCGGAAGATACGCTACAAGAATATGGCATCGTACCTTGGCATGTCACCAAAATGGTCTACCAATTGACCAAGGCATTCGAGGATAAAAACCTAAGTCGGATTCTGCGCTTGAGTGCTGAGCTTGGCCACTACGTAGGCGATGCCCATGTTCCCTTGCACACAACTGAGAATTATAACGGTCAGCTTACCAACCAAAAAGGTATTCACGGATTCTGGGAAAGTCGCTTGCCCGAGCTGTATGACACGAGTTATGATTTCTTCGTGGGCAAGGCAGTGTACGTGGAACGGCCAATTGACCTCGCTTGGGAAATTGTTGAACAAAGCCATTTAGGCTTGGATAGTGTCCTCCGGTTTGAAGCCGAGCTCAACGCCGAATGGCCTGAAGATCAGAAGTACGTTTATGAAGAGCGCGGACAAGCCATCATGAAAACCTACTCGGAGGAATACGCTCGTGAATACCATCGTCGGCTCAACCATCAAGTTGAGCGGAGAATGAAGACGGCGGTTATCAACTTGGGAAGTTTGTGGTACACGGCGTGGGTAAATGCTGGTCAGCCTGACCTTGACTCATTTGACTCGGAAGAAATTTCTCCCGAAGTAGAGGCAGAAATAGCCAAGGAGTTGGCCGTGCCTGAAATCGAGGACCTCAAAAAGCGCGAGCACGACAATTGAAACATTTGCCTTGTGCGAAATAAAAAGAGCCTAAATCTAGGGCCAGCTTGAGAGGGACTACAGAAATATGTAGGAGAATGTAACCTTCACGTGTAGGATTCGGTAAAAGTGGGAGAACTATACTGAATTCATGAAACAACTTCTACTTATCATCGCCGTGGCGTTCTCTGCACTTGCTATGCACGCTATGCCCTCAAAAATTCTGGTTTACGGATATATTGAAGAAGGAGATTTGGAAACCTTGCTTCAAAACAAGCGCACTTTCCCCATTCGAATGGATGACGTAACAATCACCATACACAGTGAAGGCGAAGTGGTCCTAGAAAAAGTCAACCGTAAGAGCGGATTCTACTCATTTGTATTGGATCCAGGAAAAAAATACACCGTGGCATTCTCAGCAGAGGGATATTTCACCAAGTGTATTGACTTCGATGCCTCAAAAGCACCACTTACTGAACAAGAAACCTCGTTCAAAATGTTCACCGACATTCTACTATTCAAAGAAATTCCATTGGAAGACTCTACTTCCATAACACAAGCCGCTATGGCCAGGTGTGAATTCGATCATGAGAAACAACGCATGGTTTGGGATATGGACTATGCCAAGATAGCATTTGATCATTTTATGAGAATCACTGCGTATGATCCTGGATATTCACCAGAGTAAAATTAGAGGTTACGAATGATCTTTACCAAGGTGGGACCGGTTTTAAAACACCAGTCCCATTTTTATGTATACCCTTGAACGAAAAGAACTCCGAAGAATAATTCCACATAACTCAGGAACTTTCTTGTAGATAATTGTCTACCTGAAGACGAGGCATTTCTAAAAGGAAATCAATGTGAAATGACATCAATCATGTTCCCAAATTTCGAATCCTGCTATATACCCAATAAAAGTGTTGAAAAGTTTCCGAGACTTGCATTGTGGAATGCTATACACGAATTAATTTCGCCTAGTAACTGAATAGGCTAATCAAAACTCATATATCATGAAAAAACTGTTATTGTTATTTGCTGTTTTTGCTTTCATTGGACAAGACTCCGTGGCACAATTGTCAACGAGATCGAACAATGATAGCGATCTCCGTATCGGTACGCGTCCCCAAGCTGGAGATGCGGCGCTAAATTTTGTGCTTCCAATCATCAACCTCAGTGAGGACAATGGTTCGGATGCAGGATTGTTCAAAGGCAACTCGTTGGCTGCTGGAGACATGCTTACGTTCAAGTACTATCATACAGATGATGTCGTACTTAGAATGGGATTGAGATTGTTTGCAGACAATTCTATCTACAAAGGTACTGGTGCTGATTCTTCTGCTACTAACCCGATCTTCAATACTGAAGCAAAGGAGATTAAGAGCAAGACTACTATGCGCGAGTACAAACTAGCCCTTGGTGCTGAGCGTCACTTCACTAACTCTAACATCTTTGATGTTTATGGTGGTGGTGAGTTCATTATCGGACTAGGACGCGATAGAATGGTAAGCAATACTACCTTGTTCAACAATGATGTTCACGACATGACTTCGTCGACAGCTACAACTGTTTTCGGTGTTGCTGGTGTTGTTGGTTTCAACGTGTTTGTAGCTGAGCTTCCTATATCTTTGGGAATAGAGTACGGATGGTCTGCGAAATGGATCTTTGGTGGAAAGACTAAAGTGAAGAGCACTGATTCTGTAGGATCAACTACAACAGAGCAAGAGTACATTACTGTTGACGGTCATTTCTTGAATGACGGTATTACCGACAGACAATATTCAAGCTTCAGCGGTCGTGAGTTCAACATGGACAACAATCACAGCGTTCGAATCAACTTGAATATCTACTTCGGTACAAAGAAAAATTCATAATTCATCACTAAATACCTCCAGAATATGAAAAGATCAATGCTATACATGTTCATGGTGGGTGCAATGGCTATTTCGTTGTCATCATGTGTGATGAAACAAAAAGCGGTTCCGTTAACACCCATCAATGCCCAAATCAACTTCGATATGGATGATTTGGAATTCATTGGAGACGTAACAGGCTCTGCGACACAAAGCTATCTGCTTGGTGTGATTGCTTATGGCGGTCGCAAGTACCACTCAGGCGCTCTATTGTCGCAAGGTGGCTTGGGAGTTTCTCTTCCGAATTCACGTGGCTACAACAACGCTATGTACGATGCGCTCATGCAAAAGCCTGATGCGGATTTTGTTCTACCAGTTTCTTTCGAAAGCTCTAACGAACAACAATTCCTAGGTAACACAGAGACTCTTACAATTCGTTGTAAAGCTTACAAGATTAAGAATAAGTAACATCTTGTTATCAACAATAAAAAAACACTTGTCGTTTACTCGGCAAGTGTTTTTTATTTTTACACCTATGAGAAAGCTCCTTCTATTCATCTGTTCCCTTTTAAGTATCGCAGCCATTTCAACCGGCTGCAAAAAGGACCCCGTTCCTCCCATTATTTTCGTAACGCCTAGTTCGCTTCACATCTACGCCGAAGCCAATGAGCCGTATGAATTTGAAATCGAGGCAGAAAAGGGAGATGCTAGTTTGCGCCAAATTCAGATTCTTGAAAAACCAGTCAACGGAATTACATCTGTTGTGTTGGACACCTTGGTCTCTGGCACAAAAACGAGCTTTTTCTGGTTCCGAATCTTTCCTGAGGACGAGGATGAAGTAATCATGACATTCAGAGTCATGGATGAAGAAGGCCTAGACTCAGAAACCTTGCGCCGTGTCTTTATAGAAAACAATACTACGCTCACTGAAAGCACAGGGCACACTTTGAACTCGCCATATTCGGCTACAAGCAGCAATGCCTTCAATATTGACAACCTGGAGAACTTTTTCTTAGCCAATGATCCTGACTCAACACTTGTAGATCTCATTGAACTCGATGCAAGCGACGATGGCGAACTGTCACTGTCCCTCACTTCTTGGTCGGGCATCAAATTTGTCCGAAACAATTCCTTCAACTACCCAGAAGCAACGCAAGGGAGCGCCGAATCATCTTACACCTCGAGTACGGCTCTGCAGGTGATCAGTAATATAGCGGTTGATGACATCCTGATTACCGAGACAGACACCGTCAATCATGAATATGCTGTTATCAAAATCACAGGAGTCGACAATCAAGCTGGCTCCAATGACGACCGCTATACCTTCAACGTGAAAAAATAGCCGCGATGAAGTACTTCGTGGCCATTTGTGTTTTTCTGCTTTCCAATTCGGTAGTTGCGCAATGGGAGCTGGACAAGATCGAAGCTCCGGCGGAATACGAGAATATTCATGTACACCACCTAACAAGCGACTCCTTGGGATCGGCTTTTCTCATTTGGGTGAAGAAAAATGTTCAATCACATCTACATCAAGCTCACACCGAATCAATCTACGTAATAGAAGGTACAGGAAGTATGACAGTTGGTGATAGCATCTTCGACATTCAAGCAGGATCATTCATCTTCGTTCCTTTTGGAACATACCACGCCGTCACAGTCACATCAGATATTCCGCTAAAAGTCCTTTCCAATCAATCGCCTAAATTCTTGGGGAAGGATCGTATTTTTGCCGGACAACTCAGGAAAGAATAATCTACTCGGAAAAATAGGGGGCAAAAGTCTCTTGCAAGAATTCCGGAATTCGCACAGGCCGCATCGACGCCTTTTCCACAAATACGAGCGTTGTTTCTCCCTCATTAAGCACCACCCCCGCACTGTTCTTCGTTTGGTAATGAAAGGTAATCCTAGCTCTTGGCATGGAGCGCACATGCGTGCAAATGGTTAATTCATCGTCGTAAAATGCCGGTTTGAGGTATTTGATGGACATATCAGTAACTGGCAACATAATACCCTGATCTTCTAGATCTTTGTAAGAAGTCCCCAATTTCCGCAACAACTCCACTCTACCTACCTCATAATACAAGGCATAATTCCCATAGTAGACATAGCCCATCTGATCCGTCTCACCATATCTTACTCTAACTTTCGTTTCTTCACTAACCATGTCTGCCTACATTTAATTTGCTAAAAATGTGAAATTAGTCACAAAAGTGCTCTCACCAACTACAAAAATAGCTATCTTAAAGGGCTGCAAAAAGGATAGTGGGGAGATTTTGGAGAGTTTAATAGCTAATATTATGTGAGTTACCACGGCTAGCTGAAGTGAATTATCACCTCGGACTAACTTAGTTTTGAACATACCGAAAATACTGGCTAAAATTAATGTCCCTAGGTGTAAAAAAAAGTTGAAAGTCAAGGGCTCCTGAGTTTTTTTTTTAACTTTTTTCTCCAAATATTTGTCCAATCGTAGAGAACGCGATTACAGCACCTAATCTAGTCGTTTTCCTGCATCAAAATTTTGTTAACCATTAATCTCTAACTCTCGATGAGTAAAGACTATAATCAGGTATGGACGAATTGTTTGGAAGTCATCAAAGACAACGTTTCACATCAAGCATTCAAGACCTGGTTTGAACCCATCAAGCCCATCAAAATCGAGAATGAGGTTTTGACCATTCAAGTACCATCACAATTTTTCTATGAATGGTTAGAGGAGCACTACGTTACATTACTCCGTAAAATTATCAAGCGTGAACTCGGAACGAACGGTCGTTTGGAGTACAGCATTATAATGGAGAACAATGTGACAAACACGAACCCTTACACGATAAAGGTTCCCACTACAAATCGAACAGCCGTAAGGAATAAAGCGGTACAAATCCCGTTGGATTCGCGCGATACGCCGATCAAAAATCCATTTATCATTCCCGGACTCAAGAAAGTAAATGTAGACTCCAATCTCAATCCGAATTACTCCTTCGAAAATTTCATTGAAGGAGATTGCAATCGACTAGCACGATCTGCAGGATTTGCTGTGGCCAACAAGCCAGGCGGAACTGCTTTTAATCCCCTTCTGATATATGGCGGTGTAGGTCTAGGTAAAACTCACCTCGCTCACGCTATTGGAATTGAGATTAAAAACAAGTCCCCAGAAAAAACTGTCCTTTACGTCTCATCTGAAAAATTTACGCACCAATTTATTGATGCCGTAAAAAACAACGACGTAAACGACTTCAGTCACTTCTATCAAATGATGGATGTGCTAATAATTGACGATGTTCAGTTCTTCGCCGGTAAGGAGAAGACACAGGATGTATTCTTCCATATCTTCAATCACCTACATCAAACAGGAAAGCAGATCGTTTTGACTTCTGACAAGCCTCCTGTTGAAATGCAAGGAATGGAGCAACGACTACTCTCTCGTTTCAAATGGGGCCTCAGTGCCGATTTGCAAGTTCCTTCATTGGAAACACGCATTGCCATTCTTGAAAAGAAGATGTATGCCGATGGAATTGAACTTCCTCGTGAGGTTGTTGAATACCTCGCCTATAGCATCACTACCAATATTCGTGAACTAGAAGGTGCATTGATTTCACTCATTGCTCAGTCGTCATTGAATAAAAAATCGATTACACTGGATCTAGCGAGAAAGATGATTGACAAATTCGTCAAAAACACTGCTCGCGAAGTTTCTATCGACTATATCCAAAAAGTTGTTTGTGATTATTTCGATCTACCAATCGAACTCCTCAAGTCAAAAACGCGAAAGCGAGAAATCGTTCAGGCTCGACAAATAGCCATGTACTTCGCTAAGAAAATGACCAAGTCTTCTTTGGCCAATATCGGACTGCACTGTGGAGGAAAAGATCACGCTACTGTTTTGCATGCCTGCCGAACGGTGAACAATCTAGCAGAAACGGATAAACACTTCCGGAAGTACCTAGAGGATCTCGAAAAGAAACTCAGCATTCAATAAGCATAAAAAAGTCGCCCAATTCCAAAAGAATGGGCGACTTTTCATTTTATCTCACTTTAGATTGCAATCCTCATAAGCAATCCAACCGTTTTCCTTATTGGGCGTCTGTCGATGTTTTACCACCGCGGTAATTTGTTCCACCCTTCTTCTTGAAGATGGTGTACTTGTTAAAGTACCGCTGGGCAGGTGGAGCTCCTTTTCGAATCTTGTACTTCTTCTTCTCAAATTCGTTCTTCTGACTCATACAGCCCTGCGTGCACGAAACCGCAAGCAGCACAGCCACCAACATCAATATTTTCTGTATTCGACTCAACATCGCTTTAATTCCTAGTTTTACAACTTTAATCCTCTGCCAAATTTACGGCCGCCATAAAGGCTTGGCTGTAGCCGCTTGTTTGATTTAGTGAGTAGGGCTTAACCTACCTTGATGTAAGAATTATTGAATTATGAGAGTATTGATGGTTTGCCTTGGAAATATCTGCCGTTCACCTATGGCTGAAGGCGTTCTAAGACATTTAGCTAGTAACCGAGGAATTGATCTAGAAATAGACAGTTGTGGAACTGCTGGGTACCACATCGGCTCCCCTCCCGATCGTCGGGCCGTCAGCAACATGTTCGATCATGGGATTGATATCTCGGATTTGCGCGCCCGTCAATTCACAAAAGCCGATTTTTCGAATTTCGACTTCATTGTAGCAATGGATACCAATAATTTTGATGACATAGTGGCTTTGTCCAATTCAGACGCCCAAGCAAGCAAAGTGAAGCTCATGTTGAATTATTCATCTCCCTATGAGAATCAAGCTGTACCCGATCCTTATTATGGAGGTGACGAAGGTTTTGAAGAAGTGTATGATTTACTCCTCGAATCCTGCAAGGCATTCTTGGACCAACTAGAAACAAGCGCCTAAAAATTAACCTCCCCAGCAGGGAGTAATTCCTTTCTTGTTCTTCTTGGATCTGGATTTTTTAGTCCGACACTTGAAGCTCTTGAATATCGTGTACTTGATGCTGACATAGATATCGGCACCGTATATGTCCTGATTGAGCACATAGGCTCCAAGGTTGTCTGTACCTATGATTACACTGTTAAGTCGAATCATGGCACCAATGTGAGGCAGTCGATATTCATGCAATACAAATGGCATAGCAACTTCGATGCGCTTCATCTCAAATCTAGGAGTTATCCCTATTTGCGCACCACGCTGAGGTCCAAATGACTTTACCCACGGAACACCTCCGATATAGGTCGCATTCACGAAAAAATTCTTGCCCAAGTTGTAATCAACCTGAGCACTTATGGCGGTAGGCAACCACATTTTAAACTTTGATTGCTGGTCGGCCAAATTAAATTCATCTGAGATGGCCGAATTCAACTCCTCAGAATCTTGCGGGTCGAAATCGTTGTAATCTTCCCAATCAGAAGAACCTTCATTGAATTCTTGGTAGTAGTACGGATTTTTGAATTTAATCCGACCCACATCCAAAAGTGCAAGGCTTACCTTGTATTTGTAATCGCACGTGGTGCAATCACTTTCTCGGCTGTGGGGGGTGTAATATGTTACATCCTCCAAGGTCTTCTTAAACGTAAAACCAATATCAGTGCTCCACCCTTTTCCTGTGGCCCATCCCGGCTCGTTGAATCCATACCTACCCGAAATTTCATACGTCTCCATGTGACTGGAATCTGTAATCATGTAATTCCACCTATCGAGGTGCATGGCTCCCCCCATAATTCCAAACAACCTCTTCACTGTAACTCCAGCGGTGATTAATTGGGTGCCCTGCTGCTTAACAATTGTACCGGCTGTTACTCCAACTTCTCCCCATGTCAAGGTGTTGATTCTCAAATTTCGAATATCATATTCTTGGCCGAATTGCTCCGCATATTGCAATCCGTTCACAGCATAATTCGCTATTTCAGGTGTAATTCTCCTCACATCTGTGACGCTACGCACTCCTGTGTACACGCCAAAACCCCACCTCTTTACTTGAAACGTAGCCGATGGACCGTGGACATTAACATCTGCAAGGGCGTAATAAGACTTCTTTCCTAGGTGAAATTTAGGTTCTTCAACCGCATTCGGATTGCTTGCAGCGCGATACAGTCGAATGAGCGATCCGTTCATGCTTACCAAATTATTTTGCGCAAACACCCCAACACCGATCAAATTAATGTCGATAAAAGCCTTGTTATCTACAATAGAAGAGGGATTTATTAAAACCGTATTGGCGGGGGAATAATTGCTGCCAGCAATTCCCAAATTGTCCTGAGCTTGAAGGCCCAGAGAGAACAGAATTGCCGCAATAAATGATGTGAAGGCGGTCGTTTTCATGAAGAAGAGGTTTCTTCTTTTGTAACGAGTCCTAGAGCAATTTTGTTGCAAACATAGGAATGCGGCTCCCTCTACCTACTCACCCAGGTGGAATCTGTTGGGTTGAATACAGCGCTGACTTTCACTTTGAACATCAAGGGAGTTAATGCAGGAATAAGCCCAGTCGAGGATCCGCTTTGACCAAATGCTAGATGGGATGGAATGTACAACCTGGCCTCTTCGCCATTGCGCATTTTACGCAGCGCCAGATCAATGCCTCGAATAACTTGATCGGGCTTTCCAAGCTGAAAATAGAGCGTCGACTGGTCTTTTGAAGAATCATCAAACTCGGTCCCATCAAGGAAGTGACCCGTGTAATCCAGCGCAATTTCCTGGCCTGAGGTCAAGAATTCTCCTTCGACTTCTTTCGTCTTGATCATGTATAAGTCATCGACAGGATCACACAAAGACAGTAAACTCCGACTTTCAAGATGCTGGCGCAAATATTCATTCTCTTCGATGACGCCAGCCCGGAATTCCATTTCTTGAGCAGCCTCGAAATCGGTTAATGTCATGGTCGAAAGCACTCCTACATCAACGATAAGCCTAGTCGTGTCCGCCAACTTATATCCATCTGGAGTATACTCATCAAGCAATCCGTCTTTTAGTGTCGAGAAGGGAACGATAAACCGCATAGAATCCTGATCGTGCATTTTGCAAATAGCTCGCCCCAACAACCCGTCGGCCAAGAACTCAGCAGATACGCTTTGAAAACCATAATCGGAATGATAATCATACGCCTCTTCGCCCAAACGGGTAGTCTTGCAGCTGATCTTCACAAAATGGCTTTCACAAGCAGTCGGACCAACCTCACCAAAGCGAATCATCCGGAAAAGAGTCCCGTCGCCTAGTTCAGAATAGCCGTCTGGAGCATTCGAGCAGGCAATCAAAAAAATGGAGATTAAAACGCACCCAATCCACCTCATCTCACATCCACAAGTTGAACGTCATATACAAGAATTGAATTGGGCGGGATACGCACCCCATCACCCGTGAACCCATAGGCCCTATGCGAAGGAAGTATGACACGTGCCTTGTCGCCCGATCGCAGGGATTCTGCCAATTCGTGTAAGCCGCTTTCGGCATCAGACAAGCCAACTCTGAAAATTTTCTGTCCGTCCTTTTCAGAAGAATAACAAGGTGTTCCATCCAATAAGGTCGATGTGTAGTCCATCACCGCCACACGTCCATGTTCACAAAACTTCCCTGTACCCTCTTCATAGATTTCGTAATGCAATCCTGTCGAAGTCTGTTGCATATTCCATCCCTTTTCAGATATATAAGCGAGAATTTCCTCCTGCTCTTCCTGCAACCGATTTCTATTGGCCTCAATCAACTGGTCTTCAATGGATACTGGTTCCACTGGCGCATATTGCCGTTTTTCCTTGCAGCCGTTGCATGACAATAAGACAATAGCAAATAGTAGTACGACGTAGTTTACCTTCATCAGTAATTGAGTTGATCTTTGTATGCGACGATTACGCTTTTTAAATGAGCAAGTGTCTCGTCAACACCTCCTTCAAACGTCCCGCCCGCTGCATTCTTGTGTCCGCCTCCCGAAAAATGGGCTCGGGCAAATTGATTGACGTCAAATGAACCACTTGATCGAAATGAAATCCGCATTCCATTGTTCCCCTCACGTACAAATACCGCCATATTGACTCCGTCAATGGAGAGAGCGTAGTTTACTAGCCCTTCGGTATCGCCAGACTTATAATCATACTTTTCCAACTCCTCTGCCGTGAGGGAGATAATCGCCAAGTTATAGTCGGCCAACACCTCCAATTTCTCGGCAAGAGCGTAACCCAACAATTTGAGTCGGCCCACTGAATTAGTATCGTATACCGCCCTATGTATCGCAGCATGGTCCATTCCACTATCGATTAACCAAGCCGCAATCTGGTGAGTTTCGGCGTTGACAGATGGAAAACGGAAAGACCCCGTATCTGTCATAATCCCACAATAAATCCCCTGACCGATTGCATGATCAATCAATTCGAGATCACCACGTGCATCGATAAATTGAAATATCATCTGGGCAGTTGAGCAACTGGTCACATCTGAGAAAATAGCCTGAGCGAAGTTATCCGGCTGTTGATGGTGATCGATCAACACGAACGGACCATCAACTGCTTCCAATAAAGCTCCAACTTTTCCTGCGCGATAGCGAATATTGTAGTCCAGACAGAAGATTAAATCGGCATTTTCAATAGCCTTTTCGACCTTTTCCGGTGTATGGTCGTGATTCAACACCATCTCCTGACCCGGAATCCATTTGAGAAAATCGGGATAACCGTCGGGCACAATGACTTCGACGGTCTCTATACCAATCTTTTTCAAATACAAGCCCAAGGCCAAGGATGAGCCAACAGCATCTCCATCGGGTGACTTATGTGTGGAGATTACCACACGCTTAGCGGTTGCCAGATATCCGGCAACCAATTTCAGCTTTTCTTCTTCAAATACTCCTTTCATATCAATCTCCAAAAATAGAATGATTCTCTTCCACGTTTCAATTTAGTTGTCCACATCCATGAAATACCGTCGCACCCTCCTTCTAACCCTTGCATTTTTAGCCTTAACAACCATCACGCAGGTCGGCGGAATAATTATCGGCGTCCACTTGCTAGCTTTCAAGTTGCTGACTAAGAAAATCAGACTTCGCCACCTCCACAGATTACTGTACGCTGTCTCCCTCCTACTATTTTACCATGCATGTGTCGCCTGGCTAATTCCTCCACTAGCCAAGTCATTTGGGCGTGAGTCCCTACCCTGGAAAAGCGAATATATTCAAGCGTCTAACATTACGTCCATTATCTTGTTTCGCAACTATGCGCGCTCTGGGGCTAAGGAAATCCTTCAAAACATCACACAACAAGCAAGAAGCACATCCGGTAATCAAACACTCAAACTAGTATATTTAGATGCCTGTTTTCCATTTCTCGATGGTTTCCCTTTGGCTCCGCATTTAAGTCACAATGACGGGAAGTAGATCGATTTAGGATTCCTTTACGTAATAGATCAAAAATACCAGGCAGGACAACTTCCGAACAGCATAGGATACGGGATGTATGAAGAACCAGTTGATGGCGAAATAGACCAGCCTGAAATCTGTCTAAATGAAGGGTATTGGCAGTATAGCGCTTTGGCATTTTTTAGAGGGCGCAGGCGCGCAAATATGTTTGCAGACAACAACCTAAACCATCATCTTGGAATGGCCATTTGTGCTCATCCAGAAATATCGCGGGTATTCCTCGAACCGCATTTAGTCCACAGATGGAATATTCATTCACCCAAAATGCGCTACCACGGTTGCCATGCCGTCCGACATGATGATCACTTCCATATCGAAATTAAATAATCGATGTATCATCAGGAGGAGCATGTCTTGATAACAATTGGTAAATTGTGCCGGTATTCTCTTTATTCGGCATTCGGAACAATTTGTGCGAAGCACTGAATAAATGGAACAACAATCATTTCCTGCATACATGCGACTACTATTTATTTCATCCTTTTTGATCCTGTGCAGTTTCACATTGCACAAATACTATATCAGCAACACCAAAATGGTATTGAATGAAATGGCGGGAAATTTCGAAGTAACGATGAAGATCTTTACCGACGATTTTGAACGGACCCTTAACGCTGAAAAGTCTGAGACAATTATCCTGAAGTCGGGCGTCCAAGAGTCTGACATTTCCTACGCGATTGAAACCTACGTACGAGACAATTTTAAAATTTGGATCGACGATCGTCCTATCACTTGGCGATACGTAGGGGCCGAGATTGAAAATGACCTGAGCTATGTTTACTTCGAATTTATCCAAATGGAGAATTTCAAGGAACTTAGAATTGAGAACAGTATTTTATTTGATCAATTTGAACAACAATCCAACGTCATCGATATTGAATACAAGGGAAGACAGCAGAAAATGATTCTCAACAAAGATCAACCGATAGACTCCATGCTCAATTAGGTGACATGACCAAGAAAGAAAAGGCGAAATACGTAATTACCGAATTAGAAAAACTGTACCCAGAGACACCCATTCCTTTGGATCATACTGATTCATATACCCTTCTAATTGCCGTCCTATTATCTGCTCAATGTACAGACAAGCGAGTGAACACCATCACACCAATCCTCTTTGGTCGCGCGGGAACGCCGCAAGAGATGGTACAAGTTTCAATAGCTGAAATCGAGTCAATTGTAAAACCGTGTGGTTTAGGCCCTGCCAAGTCAAAAGCAATCGCCGGTCTTTCTCGCATGCTAATCGACAAGCACAACGGGGTAGTGCCCAACAATTTCAAAGACCTCGAAGCCTTGCCTGGCGTCGGTCACAAAACGGCCTCCGTAGTGATGTCACAAGCATTTGGAGTTCCTGCCTTCCCGGTAGATACACATATTCACAGATTGATGTATCGTTGGGGGCTCACCAGTGGTAAGAATGTGGTGCAAACAGAAAAAGATGCAAAATCGCTCTTTCCAAAAGAATTGTGGAACAAACTTCATTTGCAGATCATTTTCTACGGTCGAGAATATTCTCCAGCACGAGGTCCCCTATTTGATGTTGATTTCATCACACGAACCATTGGACGCAAGACAGAAATAGCGAAATTGAAATAGTCGAGGATTATTCCTCTCTCATAAATCTTTCTACCACCGACTGAGAAACACCTGTGTTGCTGAATCCTCCATCATGGAAGAGATTCTGCATCGTGACATAGCGCGTCAAGTCTGAAAAGAGACTCAAGCAATAGTCAGCACAGGCATCAGCCCCAGCATTTCCAAGCGGACTCATCTCTTCGGCATACTTGATAAAAGCGTCAAAGCCCTTTACCCCGCTTCCCGCTGTAGTGACCGTAGGCGATTGTGAAATAGTGTTGATTCGAACCTTGTTCTTCACACCGTAGTGAAATCCAAAACTTCTCGTGATAGACTCCAATAACGACTTAGCATCTGCCATGTCTCCATAGTCAGGGAAGATTCTTTGGGCAGCGATATAGGTCAAAGCCACAACCGATCCCCATTCACTAATGGCGTTTAGCCGCATGGCTATAGACAAGGTCTTGTGCAAAGAAGTTGCGGAAATATCCAAAGTCTGCTGGTACCACTGGTAGTTCACATCTGTATAGTGACGTCCCTTTCTAACATTCGGAGACATACCGATTGAATGAAGCACAAAATCTACTTGTCCGCCAAAATGCTCCATCGCCTTTTCGAACAAGTTCTGTAAATCTTCTTCCTTCGTAGCATCAGCAGGGATCACTGGTGCATCGCCACACAGCTTAGATAAGTCCTGAATAGCCCCCATTCTCATGGCAACCGGTGCGTTGGTAAGTACAATTTCTGCACCTTGAGCATATGCTTGTTCGGCTACAAACCAAGCGATCGATTGATCGTTGAGTGCACCGAATATTATACCTTTTTTTCCTTTGAGCAAGTTGGTCGACATAATTTGACAGATTGGTTTTCCGCCGCCAAATCTAACCTATTTCCACTAAAAGACGAACAGTATATAACCAAAAAGTCCCGCTCGATTGCGGGACTCAATGGCTTAAACTGAAAAACTAAAAACTATTTAAATCACTCTCATCAATTCGAACCTACTGGTTCTCATTGACTCAACTAACTTAAAAACTATGTGTTTTAGGTACACTACCTAAATGGCTGCCGTAAATGTAAATAAATTTATAAGTCTGTCAAAGTCCTTCGTAAAACGAAACTCTGCATGCATCATTTTCCCAAATCTGGAAGGATTTTGGACGGGTTTAAGATCCCTTTTGGATCAAACACGTCCTTGATTTTACGCATCAAATTCATCTCCACATCACTGAATACCAGAGGCATATAGGCTTTTTGGACCAAGCCAATTCCGTGTTCACCACTAAGCGTCCCTTTCAATTTTTTGGTTAATAAAAAAAGTTTGGCAATTGCTTTGGGAAGTTCGACATCCCACTCTTCTTGTGATAAATCGCCTTTTAAGATGTTGATGTGTAAGTTTCCGTCGCCCGCGTGACCATAACACACCGACTGAAAACCGTACTCCTTTCCCAATGCTTTGACGCCCTCAAGCAAATCGGGCAAGCAATAGCGTGGGACAACGGTGTCTTCTTCCTTATAAACCGATTGCGCTTTGACAGCCTCCCCTACTTTTCGACGCATAGCCCAGAGACGATTCTTTTGTGCCTCGTCTTCGGCGAATAATATTTGCTCACAGTCGAACTCACTCAACGTATTCGAAATGGTCTCACACTGTTTCATGAGATACTCCAAGTCGCTTCCGTCCACCTCAATCAGCAAATGTGCTTTGGCGCTCTTGGGAAGGTCCAACGGAGAACCGCCCATAAAATCAGTTGTGATCTTGATGGCGTCTTGTTCCATGAACTCCAAAGCACTCGGTGTAACCCCAGCTCGAAAAATTGCCGACACAGCTTGACATGCTTTTCGGGCAGATAAAAACGGAACCATCATAAGCAATGCGTGAGTAGGTCGAGGAATTAATTTCAACACTGCCTTCGTGACGATTCCCAAAGTACCTTCACTACCTACAATGAGTTGAGTAAGATTATAGCCTGTAGAGTTTTTCAAGGTATGCGCTCCCGTCCATATTACCTCACCCGTCGGAAGGACAACCTCCAGGTTCAAAACCCAGTCTTTGGTAACACCATATTTCACTGCTCTTGGTCCGCCTGAATTTTCGGCGATATTACCTCCTATAAAACAAGACCCCTTGCTGGCGGGATCAGGAGCATAATAAAGTCCCTTTTCTTCCACGGCTTCCATCAACACTTGTGTAATTACCCCTGGCTCAACAGTCACCTGCTGGTTATCCTCGTCGATTTCGATTATGCGATTCAACCTCTCCATGGAAAGCGCTACCCCTCCGCAAACTGGCAAGGCACCTCCACTTAATCCCGTTCTAGCTCCCATTGGAGTCACAGCGATATTCTCTTTGTTGCAGAATTCCAGAATCCACGAGACCTGCTCAACAGCATTCGGTTTAACCACTATCTCTGGAAGGTATTTAAGGTCTTCGGTTTCATCGTGGCTATACTTCTGCAAACTTTCCTCATCTATGAAAACAGTGTTATCACCCAACCCATCCTGCATCAATTGGGCTATTTTCGCATCTATCCTACGGTATTTTGACTCCATTCGTCTGTTCTATTTACTGATGATACCATTTATGTTCAAAGGAAGCAAAGGTTTTTTTATCTTCGACCACTCCTACTTTTCATTTTGCAATTGAACCTATTAATTGTGGCATGTAAATTGGAGATTCCTTGTAAAAACAAGAAGTTAACCTGTTAATTTTCATTGAAAACGCTAACTGTGAAGTCAATTTTTTCCATTGCATTTATTTGCCTGTATTCGATTGTATCCACCTCTACTTGGGCACAAAATGGTGAGATCACCAACGAAAAAGTATGGTTTAGCCGCGAATTTAGCCCTGAATATGTCAGCGGCATCAATTCAATGAAAGATGGCATCCATTACACATCGCTTGAGAGTTCCGAAGAAAATGGGAGCGAAATTGTCAAGTATTCGTATGAGACTGGAAAAAAGGTTGAAGTATTGGCTTCATCATTAAGCATGTTCAAAGACGCGTCGAAAGTCATTGAAGATTATTCATTCAGCGCCGATGAGCAAAAGATGCTTATTCAGACCGAGAGTAAGTCAATTTACAGACATTCCTTCACGGCAAATTATTATATCTGGGATAAAGTCCAAAATAGAGCTTTGCCGTTGGCCGACTTCTCTCGTGGACAGCAGCGATTGGCTGAATTTTCGCCCACTGGAAATTTGGTGGCTTTTGTTCGGGACAACAATATCTTCATCTCGGATCTAGAATTTAGAGAAGAAACGCAAGTTACCTTCGACGGAAAGCAAAATGAAATCAT
>JADFAK010000063.1:0-2781 GCA_015665315.1 Flavobacteriales bacterium
CGCCAAATCCATCTTTGAAGAGGCTCTAAAAATTCCGTTCACGGAGGGCAGGATGAATGAGTTTAGCAGGCACTTGCAGGCCGGAATCATCGAAGAAATGATCGACGAAATCGACGGAGCCAAGCAGGTTGTCAAAGCACTGGAAAAGGAGTCGGACTTTGGAGTGTGTTTCGCTACGGGATCCATTCGCAAGGCAGCGGTGTACAAACTCGACTCGGTAGGCATAGGCTTCGACAAGCGTCAGCTGGTAGCCTCGGATCGAATCCACGAGCGCGAGCGGATCGTGCAATTGGCCATCAATCAGGCCAGTCACGTGTACAAGACCCCGAAATTCGAACGGATTATTTCGATTGGCGATGGGGTTTGGGACTTGAATACGGCCAAGGAGCTGGGATTGGAGTTTATAGGGATTGGCGAAAGAAACCGCGAGGACATGGCCAAGCAGGGAACTGTATCGCATTACACCGACTTGACGGAATTGTTGGGGAATCTTGATGTGGAGCATGTGACGAAGTAGACTGTGGTGAGGGTTTTGGGGATTGGGGATTGGATTTTGGCTTAAGACCCAGAATTGTGTGGAAATCTCTTTTCACTATTAATTACCCACTTCACATTACTCTTAGCGTGTGGTATGTTCTTGATTTTCATGCTTTAGAAGAAGATTTCACCATAAAGGCTCTATACCGTACCTCACGGCACGGGCGGTGCAGGTGGCTGCGTGCGGGCTACCGATATTTAGTCCCTACGGGACATGTTTTCGTTGTCAAGGAAAATTGGCCCTTCATGGGATCGAGGAACTCCTTTCTGTTAATCTTGCAAGGCATATTATTGTACTAAAGGTGAATGAAGTCCATGAAGAAATTAGATCGTAATACCGCTATTCTTGGAAATTAAATATGTCCCGTAGGGACTAAATATCGGTAGAATAAAATTTCACCCCACCTACCCCGTGCCGTTAGGTACGGAATCCACGTCGGCTCGCGTAGTGGGATTTCGGAGCATCACACATGTAAGGGAACCACCCCAACCACCAAGAATAAAAAAACCTCACCAGCGCAAACTGATGAGGTTAAGACATACACACAGATTTTCACTTCGCTAAAAACAAAAAGGAGGTAGGTCTATGTCAAAGATACGGTACATTTTTGAATTTGCCATCAAAGCCCCCGTTCGTGCAATAATATTACTACATTAGAACTCGACAGTACCAAAACAATTGCTTGAACGCGTGAAAAGAGCTTTCCAAAAGCAGCATTTCCCCGACTGAAACGTTCAAGTCATTGCACTACCCGATATAACCGCAACATTTTTGGAATAATAGTAGCTCGCCAGTTAAAACTGACGAGGCTAATACATACGCACAGATTTTTCACTTCGCTAAAAACAAAAAGGAGGTAGATTTATGGACTAGTAAAAGTAGTGGTTTCTTGTCACAGCAAGGTAATATGCTGTGGAAAACCGAGGTTGGCACTTGTCCTACAACAAGCGCGAAATCAAAATAAAAAAAACAATTTCATTTTCTTATGAATGCTTTCTTCCGTCTTTCTTTGGTGGTTTTGATGCTGAGTACAGTTTCAATTAAAGCCCAGAATTTAGTGCCAAACGGTTCTTTTGAGGAGTATATTGATTGTCCGACGGCTCTAGACATGTTGGGCACTCATTGTGAGGGTTGGTTTAGTTCTAGAGGTACTTGTGATTACTACAATGGTTGCAAAAGTACTTGGGGAGTTTCGGTGCCGAGCAGCGTATTTGGATATCAGGAAGCTTTGACTGGAGATGCTTATGCAGGGCTGATTAGCTACGATTCCTCTTCCCCTAATTGGAGGGAGCACATGTCTATTGAGCTATTTGAACCTCTTCAAATTGGCATCAAGTATTTCCTTTCATTTTATGTATCATTAGCATACAACAATGGGCACTCAAATAAAGCATCAAATGGTCAAGGAGCATATTTCACGACCATTGAACATAGTAGTATTTGGGATATAAACCCTGAAGACAATCCCAGCCCTCTCATAATTGAAAGTGTCATCCTTAATGATAACATCCTATCAGACACAACCAATTGGGTTCAACTCAAGGGAAGCTTTATCGCTGACTCTTCCTACACCCATTTAGTTATTGGTGGAATGTTCACAGATGATCAAGTAGACACACTCGACCTAGGTATTAATGATTTAACTGGCCAAGCTTATTATTACATTGATGAAATTCGAGTAAGTACAGACTCGCTATTTGGGCACGAAGACATTACATCCACTGGTGCAGAGAAAGTCACACCCGAGCTCACTATTTATCCAAACCCAACAAACAATGTGATCTACTTTGGAAATTCGACTCCAATAAGTGTTGTTGAAGTTTATTCTTGGAATCTTGATTTAATTCAAATTCAAAAATCTAACATCAATATGGGGTTGGACATGAGTGGCTTAGAGCAAGGTTGTTATCATTTGAGAATACTATTTGAAGACGGCAGAAGCTATTTTAAGAAAGTGATTAAATACTAGATCATGAAAACAAAATTTTATTTTTCAACTATGTTGTGGCTTATTTTATCAGCTACAATTTGCGGTCAAGCTACCATCGAAGACAATACGTCTGCCACATCGACAGATTTTCTTGGCTGGGAAGACAACACCTCCTTCGACCTCAACATAAAACACAAAGGCGAGTTTCACATCAACTGGTTTACTTTTGACGAACAACGAATGCGACTCACAAGTGAAGGTTGGCTGGGACTAAACACACTTACCCCAGTCGCACTTTTCCATGTAGAAGATG
>JADFAK010000063.1:2791-25551 GCA_015665315.1 Flavobacteriales bacterium
GAGCTGTAGTCTTCAACGGGACAACAGGTGACAATCCTGATTACAACGCAGCAGGAACAAGAATGATGTGGATTCCTGAGCAAGGGGCATTTCGGGGAGGAACACTTACCGCAGACGTCGACGCTTGGGATAGTGGAAATGTGGGGGATAATTCTATTACTGCTACTTCCTAAAGCCAATTTTCAATACACTGAGTAAAATTCATATCTGATTTCACTAGAATTCCGCTTCGCTCGTGCCGATTGTGCAATAACATTCCGAATTAGGAAAATGATAATCAACCCATTTTGTGGATGATGATGCAAATGGCCGAAATATTCCAACTTTTGTTCCGGATCACAATCCAGTTATTTCAGTTGAAAATAATCTACCTTGCAAGTGAATCAAAATTTAATGATTTTCGAAAACAAGCCGCAAATAGGAATTGGCATCTATACCGCCAGCGAAATAGCAAACATCCTTCGTGTCCCGAAACAAAAGGTACATCGGTGGATAGACGTTTATTGGGATGGTAAATTGGCCGATAACCATAGCGGTAATTATTCGTGGAAAACGGGGAACTCCAAGGCCGTAGGATTTCTCACGTTGATCGAATTCTATGTTATGATGGAGCTTTCGGAAAGAGGGGTAAAACCGGCCAAAGTCATCAAGGCGCACAAGAAACTTTCGGAAATTCACCAAAACAATTTTCCCTTTGCGCTCAAGGCAGTCTTGGAAGGGTTGAAGACGGATGGATCACACGTCTATTACAAAGACGCTGGTCAAATCCTTTCGCTCGATGGAAGCAATCAATTGAATTTGGAGTTCATTCGTCTTTTCTTCAAAAACCTAGAATTTGATTCAGACAATATTGCCTCTAGGTTCTGGCCTTTAGGGAAAAAGAACTCTATTATTCTGGACCCCGATAGGAAGTTTGGCCATCCGTTGATTAACGACCACAACATTTACCCCGAGACCATATATCAACATTACAAAGCTGGCGATCCCGTTGAGTATCTAGCAGATATTTACAGTCTGAGCGTAAAGCAAATTAATGATGCCTTGGAATTCTGTGAAGCGGCATGATTCTCTATTTCGATGAAAACCTTCCCCTTCACTTGATGAAAGGATTTGATGTTCTTCAAAAGAAAGAAGGGCTCAGAACTGGAAATCCAGTCACCCTCAAGTTTATACCCCATGAATTTGGCAAAGCCGCAAAGGACCAAGACTGGATTCGTGAAATTGGGAATTCGGGAGGATGTGTGCTCACTCAGGATATAAACATTCACAGGCGAAAGCACGAAATGAAACTCTACCGCGAGCACAATATTGGAATGTTCTTTTTAAAAGGAAAAAGCAAAAAGGACGGACTATCCGTTTGGCAAATGGTCGAAACGTTGGCGAGAAATTGGCCGGATATAATTGAAATTATTTATGCCGACAGAAGACCTTTTGCCTACGAGATCAAGCCAATTAGAAAGATTAAAAATCTGAACTAAGAGGCATGCATCAGGTCAAAGGCTGCCTAGGAACGCGAACCCAAAAAGACATTTGCCTTTAGGCTTAAGAATTCAAAACCGCTGGCATACAACCTAGCTCTTCTCACTCGCCTTCTTAACTTCGTCCAGCCACTTTTTCCAAGCCTTTCTTTGCTTCTCGATGCCTTCGGGATAGGGGCCGGAAACTATGTGTATGTGGGCGGTGTTTGTCTCTTTGTCTTCGGAAACGAGCATCTTTTCTGTGAATTGGAAGCCTTCGTAATCGTAGTCAATGTGCATGTAGAGATTGCCCCACATGTCCAATATGATTCCACTAGCCGTGGTTCCTTCTGATGCATAATTCAAATGCTCTTGGGAATCTGATGTCCAGTCGGACTGAATAAATTTCGCAGCATTGAATCTTTCGCCCAAGTCCAGCGCATAATCGGTTTTCGAAAATGCCTTCCATACTTCGGATTTGGTAGCTTTTATGTCGGTCTCAAAATGTACGAAGGGCGCACTTCCAATGTCTGCCACATCTGTAGTCGAAAGGAAGTCGACATCGCTGTACCAGGCCGTTCCATTTCCTCCACTTGGGAAACGGTAGCCCACTACAGTGTCGTTTTGTACGACTATCGCTTGGATGACGATGATCAATTCGGTGAGTCCGCTTTGCTGGGAGTAAATGAGGGCAGCTTGGGGAAGCTCGATATCCAATGGCTTGGCGCCAGGAAATTTAGCCTCGTCGATGTACATGAGAGAAGTTCCATTTTGTGCTTCTTCAAGCGTGGGCAAGCGGTCACTCACAACAGCTATTTGATCCAAGTCCTGAATGTCCATGGGCGGGAAACCTCCAAAATTATCTGGGCAATACCATCCGCCGTACGGATGTGGTTCTTTTGCTACCGGCACGGCTTCTTTGGTTTCCTCGGTGGCTGGCTCTTCTTGGTCTACGGCTTCTTCATGCTGACTGCACGAGGTAATTAACGCGAAACTGAAAAGTAGGGTGAACAATAAGATTCTATCTTTTGACATGGCATGTGTGGTTAGAGTGTGTCTTTTACGATCGGCTTTGAATCGCTTCAATGGTTAAATATCAGCATTGGCATGCAAACAAGGTGTCAACGAACGTAAATAATTGTAAAGGGATGGGGATTGCTGTTCTGGGGTGGGCGGACAGACATTTGCCTTTAGGCTAAAAAAAGCACAAAAAAAGGGGAAGACCTAAGCCCTCCCCTTCTACTAAAATAAGTTCAATCAACGATTAACAACCTACTCCAAACTGTCCTAAGAACAGTAGAAGATCTGATGTATTCGTGATACCATCTTCGTTCAAGTCTGTCGGACAAGGGCTACCAATAACGAAGGTACAAGAACCATCGTCATCGTTGGCAGTTGAATCGTAGTTCTCAGCTTCCGAATACGTACAACCTGGGTAGATACATGAACCGTCATCCGTATTGGCTGTCGAATCGTAGTTGGCTGCAGCAGTATCCATACAACCTAGGTACTGACAAGAACCATCATCAATAATCGCGATCGAGTCGTAGTTATCGGCGGCAGGATCAGTACATCCTTCCGGAGCACTTGAGTTCATAGCACCTGGCGTACCATAATCAACCCATGAAGCTTGCCAGTTGGCAGGATCACTGTTGTCCAATGAAGGATCGATCAACTCCAATGAAGGGCAATCACCATCGGCAGCAAAAGGCCATAGTCCGCCATCTTCGTATGATACGATATCAATGATATTGGTCCAAGCATCTTGAAGCTCAATAGTCGAAGCCGTGTTGCTCAAGTTACCGAACTCAATCTCGAATACTTGGTATCCGTTGCCCGCATAAGAAGCAGCAGTTACGGCAAGAATGATGTACTCGTCAGGAGCGATAGACGCACCATCAGGGAATGTGAAGTCGAACCCTTGGGCAAATGTGAATCCAGATAGGTCAACAGTTACAACATCTGCATTGTACAACTCAAGAAACTCGAAATCGAAGTCCTCTCCTTGTGCAACACATGGGTTGTAGTGAATCTCGTTGATCACGATCAAAGGCTCCGTGAAGTAACATGAACCGTCGTCAAGTGTCGCCGTAGAATCGTAGTTCAAAGCCAAACTGTCCATACAACCTGAAACGATACAAGAACCGTCGTCGATTGTAGCTGTTGAATCGTAGTTATCGGCATTGGGATTGGTACATCCGGGGATGTTTCCGCATGAACCGTCGTCTACGGTAGCTAGTGGATCGTAATTGGCAAATGCCGAATCAGTGCAACCGTAACGAACAACATCATTCGCATCACGTGGCTCTAGTTTGTACGCACCAAACGAGTAATAAAGCGGACCAGTCACCTGGAACGTCACACCGTCAGGAGCTGGGGCAAATACATAACCCAAGTCATCAGAAAGCGCACTTCCCGAACCGTCGTTTACCGACCACTCACCAAAACCAACATCGCCGTTGTCTACTTCACCAAGAACTTGGCAAAGAACACCTTCCCACTGCTCGTCGTTGAGCGCAAGAGTTGTCAATACCTCTGGAGCAGGCAAAGCGTTTCCGCTAGTCTGCACGATAATCGCAGTAGAAGAAAGTAAAGTCAGACCATTCGTTTCAAGAACAGTTCCCTCAACATCTACCTCGTCGCCGAGAGCAACGCCGTTTCCACTAACCCAAACGCCTGAATAAGCACCTGGACCTTCTTGGATCGTGAACAAGTTAGAAGCACCGTATACTCCAGTAACTACACCTGTTGTAGAAACGAAATCTCCTGTGTAGAGCTCAGACTGAATTTCAGCAATCGTAAGGGCAGTTGCTGGCGGCTGAGTAGAGTTAATTGCACCTGGAGTACCATTAGGAACCCATGACGCTTGCCAGTTGGCAGGATCTGCATTGTCCAACAATGGATCAATCAACTCAAGCGTTGGACACTGTCCGTCAGGAGAAGTTGGCCAAGGCGCCGAATCAGAATAAGTAACCTCATCGATCATAGCAGCTGCATTGTTCAACAGCGTTACAGGCTCGCTTGTGTTGTTCAATCCGCCTGTAAATTGGAATACTTGGTAGCCGTTTCCTGAATAAGCAGTTGCATCAATAGCAATTACGATGTACTCACCTGCGCCGATAGTTGTCATGGCTGGGAAAGTAAAGGTGATACCATTGGTAAGTTGCCATCCGCTGATATCCGTTGGACCAGCTTCGTTGCTATACAGCTCGATGAACTCAAATACTAAGTCATCACCTTGAGCAGTACAAGGGTTGTAGTGAATCTCATTGATTACGATATCGGCTGCCGTGTAAACACATGAACCATTGTCGTACGTCGCTGTAGAGTCATAGTTCAAAGCAGTTGTATCCATACAACCACCGATTATACACGAACCGTCCTCAACATTGGCCAAGGAATCGTAATTGTCGGCAGCAGGATTGGTACATCCAGGAACAATAGCCATGTAACAGCTATTTATTGCGCCAGGCGAACCGTTCACAGCACCGTTGGCACACCATGACAGACCTGAATTGTTATCCAAGTCGAAGTTGATCAACTCCAACGAAGGACCTGTTCCGTCTGCCGCAGCATCCCAATCGCCGTTGTCGCTGTATGTCACTTCATCTACTACCAATCCGTTTGAATCGAGCAATTGAACCAACTCACCTGAATTGCCCAACGCGCCCGTGAATTCAAATACTTGGTAGCCGTTACCAGAATAAGTCGCCGCTGTAACCGCAACAACAATATATTCATCGGCTGCAATTGAAACACCTGCACCAAAAGTGTAGGTAATGCCTACAAAGCTGTAGTTCTCCAAATCAACGGCAGCGCCAGAATGATTGTAGATCTCCAAGAATTCATACGATCCATCAGGGAAACCACTTACGTCATCGCTGTTGTAGTGAATTTCGTTGATCACCAAGTTTGGCAAGGTGAAAATGCACGAACCATCATCAACTGTAGCAGTTGAGTTGTAGTTGAGCGCAGTCGTATCCGTACAGCCTGAATAAATACAAGAACCGTCGTCATTCGTCGCAGTTGAATCGTAGTTATCTGCCGTAGGATCCGTACAACCGTCAATCGCTACTGGATTGTCATACACCTGAAAATTATCAAAGGCCAATTGCTCACCACCAGAGTTGGCCGTAGCAGTTACGCGAATCTCCAATGAAAGACCAGTACCAGCAAAAGACTTGATGATCTGCGTAAACGTTGGAGTCATTTGAAGATCACCTATCATATCTCCATCAGTATCGTAGTACATTCCTTGGTTCGAACCAGGAAGATCGGTAGTCATCTCCATCAGGGTATTCCAACCAGCTGCGTCGATGTTGTACTCCACAAGAAGAACATCCGCATCATCCCATCCGTTGTCTGGATTACCTGTTGCAAACAATCCGCGGAACTGCAAGTTTGTCGCTCCAGTAATATCAATCGGTGCGAAAGTCAGAGTCTTCGTTGGCGACAAGTCACCTCCATTGTCGTCCAAATCCTCACCGGCCCAGAAAAAAGTGCCTGATTGACCATTGTAGCCACCAGCAACATCTGTTCCGTCTGTCCGTCCAAAGTGATCGGAAAGCCCATCGTTAAAAGTGTTGGAAGACGTGTACTCCACTCCTTCTTGATCTGTCTCGAAATCTTGAGTCCAAAGCTGACCATTGGCCACTTGAAAGCCCAAAACCGCAACCAGTACCAGCGCATAGCTGAGAATTGATTTGATAGTTCGTGTTCTCATAATTGAAAAATGCATTTTGAATTTTGGTTAAGGCGCGAAATTACATAGCTTTTGATTAAATCGTGCACAAAAACAGTTTCTTAACGATAGATTAAAAGGACAAACATTCCTATACTTGTCCCCCCTTAGCTCCTTGGTCGGGAAACCTATCAATAGACTGAGTTTAAGCAGACTAATCTTTTTATTGCCGTAATATCGCAGCCCATGAATATCGCCATTTACATCTATTCTTTACTTGCCATCTTATCAACAAATCATCACCAAAATGAAAAAGTGGTGGATTTGAACTCATCTTTTAGCTCTGTGAACATGGTGGCGTCAAGCGGAGTTGCCAGTGTGGTAATCAACGAATTGGATTGTGACAACGCCGGACTGGACAATATGGAGTTCATTGAAATATACGGAGAGCCGAATACACCTTTGGATGGCTTGACGATGGTATTCTTCAACGGTGCCGATGATCTTTCCTACCTATCGATCGACTTGGACGGAATTTCGACCAATGGTGAAGGGTTTGCACTTGTTGGGAATCCTGCCGTACCGAATGTGGATATTACTTTTCCCAATGGAGCCCTTCAAAACGGACCAGATGCCGTAGCGATAGTTGAAGGGGATGCAACTGATTACCCCAACGACACTCCTATTAACCTCGATGTTATCGTCGATGCCATTGTGTTTGTTACCGATGACCTTCCCGACGATGGTTTGATGGGTTTGTTGAATGCTGGTCAGCTTGTAGTCAATGAATCTGCTCTAGGTAATTCTTTCGCTCACGCAAATGCACGAATCCCTGATGGTGGAATTGCTCAGAACACAGATACGTACGTGCAACAACTACCCACCCCTGGGTATACGAATATTCTGGCGTGTGACGGAGGGATCTTGGGTTTAGCAGACAGTGAAGAAGAGTCGGTTGTGGTATGCGCCGATATTGCAGCCGCCCTCGTCGAATTCACCACGACGTCAACGGTCGAAGGCGGAAACTACGCGATCGTAGTCGCCGATGCAGATGACAACATTATCTTTTATGAAACAGAGCTTACGGTCGATTTCTTCATCGGACAGTACGGTACCTGCTACGCGTGGGGAGTTTCCTATACGGGAAATCTCCTGCTTGAGACCCTAGAGACTGGTCTGCCCATCTCAGGAATTGCCTCCGACGACTGTCTATCGCTTTCGATCAATGCCATTGAAGTCATCAAAGAAGAATGCAACGCACCAACTTGCGATGCGGGATATGTTCAATTGCAGGACGGAAGTACTGAGGGAGCCATTTGCATAAATAGCGATGATGCCGTCCTATTCTTCGAGCAAATTACCGATGAGGAATTTGTCTTCATGACCTATGTCCTCACGACTACCGATGGGATTATCCTCGCTGTATTTGACGATGAAGAGTACGACTTCAGCGAAGCACCGGAGGGCCCTTGTCAGGTTTGGGGATTTGCCTATTTGGGAGATCTTATCCCTTCTACCATCGAGCCAGGTGAGCCATTGAGTCAGTTGGCTTCCGACGACTGTTACGACCTCACCGATGACTTTATCTCTATTCAAAAAATTGAGTGTACGGAGGGCGGCGGTTGTTCCGACTTGTTTATTTCGGAATACGTCGAAGGAAGTAGCAACAACAAAGCCATCGAAATCTACAACCCAACACCCTTCGACGTTGACTTGGGGCCCTACGTGCTCTCTACCTATAACAATGGGGCCATCACTCCTACCAATCAGCTTAACCTAACAGGTACCTTGGAAGCGGGCGATGTATTTATCATTGCGCACTCAAGTGCCTCACCCCAAATTTTGGTTGAAGCCGATCAGACTGCAGCAGTTACTTGGTACAATGGCAACGATGCGATTGCGCTGTACAACAATGGAGATCTTATCGATATCATGGGTGTCATTGGAGAAGATCCGGGATTGGCCTTTGACGTCAACGGAACTCCTCAAGCCATGGCCGAGCATACCTTGGTGAGAAATGTACTTGTTACCGAAGGCTCGACCGACTGGGAGCAAGGGATGTTTCAATGGGATGTATACCCTTTGAATAACTTTAGCTTTATGGGCTCCCACACCACCGCTCCGTGTAATTTTGAAGAGACGGCCGCCATATCATTTGCCGAAGGCGTAGCATACGTACTTGAAGGAAACTTCTTGAATATAGAGGTAGACATCACCTTCCCACTTATCGAGGTCTTGGCCGAAGTAACACACACTGGTGGAACGGCCACGCTCGGAGAAGATTTTGAAGATATTTTCCCGACAAACCTAACCTTCCCAATGGGCAGTGACGCCTCTCAAAGCTTTACCCTCACTACCATTCAAGACGAAATTCCCGAAGCCCAAGAATCTATCACGATTGAGCTTACGGCAATAACCGAAGATGCCATTGTGTTGCTTGGAAACATGACCATTTACATTCTAGCCTCCGACTTGTCGACACCGATTTATCAAATTGGCCAAGTCAATCAAGAAACGACCGACGGTGTGGCCGATTCACTCGACGTCATGTGCGAAATACGTGGTATTGTCCACGGTGGAAATATCAATCCGCCAGGAACACAGTTCACGCTCATCGACGACAATGAAGGTATTGCCGTGTATAGCTTTACCAACGATTTCGGCTACAATGTCGTCGAAGGAGATAGTGTTCATGTCATCGGAACCATCGACCAATTCAACGGTCTTACGCAAATAGTTCCCGATACAATCATTTACCAAGCATCAGACATTGCCCTGCAAGTCCCTTCTTTTGTGACCGACTTGAACGAAGCGAGTGAGTCGCGCATGATTGAATTCAAGTGCATGAAACTTGTCGACCCTACACAATGGACCAATGAAAGCCCCGGCTTCAACGTGGAAATCACCAACGGAACGCTGGTCATCGAAATGAGAATCGACGAGGATACGGATGTTTTCGGAACCGATGTCAAGCTGGGTACTTTTAACGTTGTGGGTATTGGCGGACAATTCGACTCATCAAGTCCGTACGACGACGGTTACCAATTCATTCCACGTTACCTCGAGGATCTTTCGGAAAGTGTGATTGCCGACTTTGATGCCCCTGCCACGTGGCTGGAGACCGATGGAGCGATATCGTTTGTGAACGACAGTGAGAATTTTACCGACCTGCTTTGGGATTTCGGCGATGACACAACGTCCAATGACGACTCTCCTGATCATATCTACGATGGCCTTGGTGAGTTCATCGTTACACTTACAGCATACTCGGTCGAACTCAGTTGTTCAGACCAGGCAACGCATATTGTGGAGATCCTGCCAGTGGGAGTTGAGGAGTTCAGCTCTGCCGATTTATTGGTCTACCCGAACCCCGCAAGCGACTCATTTACCATCCAAGGTTTACAAGAACCAACGCTCATTTTCGTCTACGATGGAATGGGGCGCCGCGTTCACTCTCAACTTATTTCAACGAATGAAGTAATCAATACAACGAATTGGTCTTCGGGCATTTATACAATATCACTTCAAGTCGATGCTAAATACATTAGCACGAGAATAGTGATTCAATAAGCAGTTAGTCAAGCGTTGGACGGTGGATGACGAAACCCAGGTAATTGTCCTTCTCCCGTCCAGTACACACGAAGCCTGAGGACTCGAGAAGATTGATCGACGGAGTATTGTCGGCTGCTGTGAACGCAGTTATTTTGGTGAGCTTCAATTCATGCCATCCGTAATTGAGTCCGAGAACCAGGGCTTCATTCATGTAGCCCTTGCCACGGTACTTGGCATGAAGCATATACCCTACTTCACCCGTCTGATTGGCAAACCCTCGGAAGAAACCGAACATCCCAATGAGCTTAGTTTCAAGGAAAACGCCCCAGCAAAGCGTCTTTTGAAGCCCAAAATCTCTGCCGAGCGTCTGAATAAGTTCGGCCACCTTCTCACGATCGGTAAGCATTTTGCCGCCTTTCATCGCTATCGGCAGGAATTCGTCTACCCCTACTTTCGAGATATCGGCGAGGACAATGCGCGGACCTTGAATACGTGGAAACTGTTTTGGGAAATGCATGAGATCAATTCAATGAAGGTCCAAAATAGACAAAGCGCCAGGAACAATTTCGAGTCGGCTGGGTAAATGCACACTCAGCTCACCATCTTTTTCCATTTGGCACTGCCCCTTGAGCTCTATCCATGGGGCTTTGAAGTACTGGACCTCAGGAATTTCTAGCTTTTCCCCTTTTCGGAGTTTGCCCACTTGTTTGACATATTCCCACAGACCAATATCCCCGACAATTGTCACATCGAGCAGTCCATCACTTGGATCAGCATCCGGTGCGATGGCTAGTCCGCCCCCGAAATACTTCCCATTGGCGGCCGCGATGAGCTTAGCTTTTCCACTCCATGACCAGTCGGCCGAAACACATTCCATTTCGACATTCTTCGCCGAGAGAAGCGTTTTTACGATGGCACAGGTGTATTTCATTTTGGAGCCCATCCACGAAGGCATAGCGTTGAGATGAATGACAGCCTGCGACCCAATTCCCGCATCGGCAATGTTCATGGCGTATTCCACATTCTCCCCCGAACTAATTTTCACCACGTCAACTTGGCGAAAACGAACACCTTCCAACAGCGCAAACAAGTGCTCCAAATCCCGTGCTTGTCCTATACTACGAACCAGGTCATTCCCTGTCCCAATAGGCAATACAGCCAGTCTCGGGTTCGGTGATCGCATGAGTCCGTTCACACATTCATTCACAGTACCATCGCCTCCAACGGCTACCACCAGACGGTCATTTGCGCTAGCTAAAGAAGCCAATTCAATAGCATGCCCGGCTCGCTCCGTTTCCATAATTTCCCAATCCAATTCGGTATGGTAATTGTTGATCTTTCGGGCAATCTCGCGCGCTCTACGCTTTGATGAATTCAGAATAAAGGATACCTTCACAACGTCAAACTAATGGGTGCAAACTAACCAAAAATTGGGGCAATAATATGTTACGATTCCTTTTCATTTTGAGCATTTTCATGATTTCGCACAAGGCAAATGCGCAAGAACGTGCTCAACAAATCATCGAAGCTTACCAATTGCTTGCCGAAGAGAAGTACGACCAGAGCCTCGATATATTCAAAGCGCTGATCTCTGCCGACGCCAAAGATGTTGAGGGATGGATTGGTTGTGGAACAGTCTACTACGAAACCCGCTCGCCCAATGCAGCCCTAGATTGTATGGGGAAAGCCCTGGCCCTGGTTGCCACCGACCCGCGTCCGAATTATTTCATCGGCCACATACACCACGATCACCGAAAATATGCCGATGCCCTGCCCCCTTTTAAAGCAGTCTACGCGCTGGATAGTCTGTACAACGACATCAACTTCCTACTCGGTTCCAGCCTGGTCGAAACACGAGATACCTCAACGGCCAATATCTACCTCAATCGCCAGATTGAAATCAGTGGCGGACATGCCTTTTCATCCTACTACTTGGGCAAATGGTATATGTACCAAGGAAAGTTTGAGTTGGCCCAAACGCACATCGAAACCGCCCTTCAGCTCAATCCCAACATTCCCCGATTCTGGTTGGCCCAAGGGGATATTTATTTTGCGGCTGGCGAACTGGAAAAAGCGGCCACAGCTTATACCGGAGCAGTTTCTCGCAACACGAATTATGGCGAGGCTCGGTATCGACGCGGACTCACCTACCTGCTTCAAGAAAAGTACCTGTTGGCCGAATTGGATTTGGAAATAGCTGTGAAGCAATCGCCAAATGACAAGGCTATCCGCACGTCACTGGCCGATGCATGCTACAGTGCCGGTCATTACGAAAAGGCGGCAACACACTTTGAACACCTCACTTACCAAGAGCCTAAGAACTTGGAGTTCCAATACCGCAAAGCGCTGAGTTATTTCAAGGGCGAGCGATACCAACAGGCCTTGGACAGCTTCTCGAAACTGGCTGATGCCTACCCTTCTGACGCCACGATACTGTTTTATTTGGGCAACTGCTATGAGCGTCTCGATGATTTGACCAATGCATTGCTATTTTACGACCTGTGTCTTTCCAATGAGCCTACGCACATCCGCGCCAAGTTCAATAAAGGATCGGTTTTATACGGACTGGATAGGAAAAGCGAGGCCTGTGCTATGTGGCAGGAGTTGGTCGGACAAGATTCACTGCAAGAAACCGTTTTGAGCACCTTGCGCGATTTCTGCGAATAACCAGTTTGAATGAGCCACTTAATGACACTTTTGGGCATTGGAATGGGCGTTGCCTTTGTGTTGCTGTGGACTCAAGACTTTTTGCGTGCTTACAAACTTTCAGGGAGTTTCAACCGATTTCTATGTTCGCCAAAAGCGCGCGAGACCTTCTATTTTCTGTTGGTCATCTTCATTCCCATCCGCATTGTTAATTCGACCCAATTTGGTGGAATTCTGGCTTCCGACGATGGGTTCTCGCTTTCCATATTCAGTGTCACCTTCGCACTGGGCATTTCACTTTTCTGGTTTTGGTACGTTCGCGCCCTCGACATGTTTGAACGCGAGCCCGTCGGATCCCTTTTCCTGACATTCCTGATGTCCTGCGTGACGATTTGGCTCGTCTTTCCCTACCACGACTTGCTCCATTCGTGGGGATTCAAACTGAATGGTGAACCATTGAACGACTGGTGGTACTGTGTCATTGGGATTGGGCTTATTGAAGAATTCGTCAAGATCATCCCATTCTTGATCATGCTGCGGCTGAGCAAGCAAGTGAACGAACCATTTGACTACATATTTTATGGATCGGTGAGTGCGTTGGGATTTGCCTTTATTGAGAACATACAATACTTGAAAGAATGGCATTTGACCTCGGTATTGGGGCGAACACTTTATGCCAGTTTGGCCCACATGTTTTTTACGAGTTTGATTACCTACGGCATGGCCATCGCGCATTACAAGAAACCAGACTGGAAGCCTTTTGCTCTGCCGGTCATGCTCGTAGTGGCGGCTGTTTTCCATGGATTCTATGACTTTTGGCTCATCAATGAAGCGGTAAACATGCCTTGGGTGACCTCGCTTTTCTTTTTAGTGAGCATGCAGGTATGGATGACCATGAAGAACAACTTGGTGAACCTCTCCCCTTTTTATTCCAATGAATCTCTCGATTGGGAAAAGAGCATGCGCTATCGCATTGTGAACGGCTTGGCTGCTATCTCCTATTTGGCCTATTTGGGCATCTTCTTATTGGAAGGAAGCAAGCAGGCCAATGACTTTCTCCAAGGAGCTTGGGTCCATAACATCTACGTATTTCTATTTATCGCCTTGAACTTCGGAGCACATGAAATCATCCCCGGCCACGTCGAAAACCTCATTTTCCAGGACAACCCATTGAGAATGTTACTCCCGAGATTCTTCGCAATCCGCACCAAAACAGGCAAGCGAATCTTGCTGGCCAAGATGCTCAGTTCGGCAGCCTACGAAGGTGGCTTTGCTGGCGCAATAGAGGGCATAACTCCTTTGAATGGCACGCTGGGCCGACGAGTAATTTACAATGGTGACCGTGAGTGTTACCTATTAGAATTGGACGAATACGTGGAACTTGGCGAGGCATTTTTGGGTACTAGGCTCCTCATTAGCAACGCGAGCAAAGACCACAATATCGCCGACCCGGAGCTGCATCCGATCCGAATATTTTCATTGTTGACCGACAAGGGTAAGATGAACGGCGAAATACCGCTAGCCGATGCCCGATTGATTGGACACGTGCTCTCACGCGGGGTTTAGCTTCCTTTTCGTACGCACCACGTAGTCATACTGCGCATGCGTTGAACGACCGTTGTTTTTATAGGATCGACTAGTTCGCCTGGAAAACGGCTGGTAAATTCGACAAGCTTCTCATCATTCACCAAATAACGGCTCGATCCATCAGGTAGATCGTATACTTCGTCGTGCTTGCGAACAATCAAGTGCTCGATGCCAATCGAAGAAGCAAGCCGAGCCACGAAGAGTCCGCCAGGCTTGAGGACCCGCGCCATCTCCTTCACCATCTTCTCAAAATGCTCGCCATCGACTGCAAAATGAAGGACAGCGATGCTCAAGACTACATCGAAATAATCATCGGAAAATGGAAGGTTTTCTACACTGGTCTGCACGAAACGCTCTGAAAAGTAAGAAGGTGCAACACGTTTTGTCAACATGTGCACCTTCTCGATTGCTCTTTCGTTTTGATCAACTCCATACACCTCCATTCCTTGACGAAGCATGTATTCGATATTTCTACCTGAGCCACATCCAGCATCCAAAATTTTATGGTCTGCGTGGATCCGCCCCTTCAGCAATTGATCAAAAACATATATGTCAATATCCCCAAATTCGTCACGTAAATTGGTCGTCGAACTTGCAGACATAGTCAATTATTTTACCATCAAAGTACCAGAAACCAGTACCGTATCGGTTGACTTCAACTGATAAACATAAGTTCCATTCGTCCAGTCGGCACAATCAACTTTCGCCTCAGAACCTGAAAATACTTGCGATTGATTCACAACGCGACCTTTTAGATCGTATACGAACAACATTAGGTTATCTCCAGCATTTTGAATGTCAAAAACGACAAATTCAGAAGCAGGTTGTGGAAAAACGTTCACCGAAACCTCAACAGCAGCAACTTCGTCTACCGAAGTAGTCGCTAAGACAGTAACAGTACCAACCATTCCGGCGCCAACGTGTGCGTCACACTGATAATCATAAACACCGGGAATAGTGAATGTATGCGCAAAAGTCCATCCCATGCCCAACGCATTTCCAAAAGATTCTGGATTGTCTGGATAGGTCTCAGTTGTGGCATTTACATTGTGATTTCCACCAGAATTTGTCCAGTTAACGGTATCACCTTCATCAATCGTAATATTGGCTGGGGTAAAAACCAGACCTGAACAGTCAACCTCGTGAGTCGTTTGCGCGGTCGCAAAAACAGTAGCAACTAGCACTGTAAAAAGGGTAAGAGTAAAATTTAATTTCATACACTCGATTTTTAGTTTATTTATGTCGCTAAATTAAGCATTGGAGCCGCATTATATCAGCTGCTTTCATCCAATACTTACAAGCTTTGGTTAATAATTCGATTTCGGATAATTTCATTCTATACAAGCTTGCACTCCCTCACCCTAATTCAGTTTAGAATTGTTTTTTTTTCTTTTCCGCCTTCGGCAAATGAATAACCACAGGTCTTTTGTTCACGAATATTTCCAATTCATTGGCTGCCCATGTCCCGATTTGTTAGCTTTGCTCTGTAAAATAACCTGCATGTCTACAGATACTATTCAACACCATTTATCGGACACCATTCAACGACTTTCTGAGTCGGCCACGCTAGCTATGGCGCGTATGGCACGCGAACTCAAAGAAGCGGGAAAAGATGTCATCAGTTTGAGCTTGGGAGAACCTGATTTCAATACGCCTGATTTCATCAAAGAAGCGGCAAAAAAGGCGATCGATGACAACTTCAGTCACTATCCGCCAGTGAACGGATACCTCGAAGTGCGTGAGGCTATTTCACGTAAGTTCAAGCGTGATAACAAGTTGAACTATTCGGCCGATCAAATTGTCGTCTCTACAGGCGCCAAGCAATCGATTACAAACGTTGTCATGGCGATTGTAAGTGCAGGAGAAGAAGTCATTCTACCAGCGCCCTACTGGGTGAGTTATTCGGAAATGGTCAAGATGGCCAATGGAGTCGTCGTTCCCATTCAAACGACGATCGATAACGACTTCAAAATTACGCCTGAGCAATTGGAAGAAGCCATCACCCCAAATACGCGGATGATGATTTTCAGTTCGCCCTGCAACCCATCTGGTTCAGTGTATTCCGAAGATGAACTCCGCGGACTAGTCAGCGTTTTACGAAAATACCCATCGCTCTACGTGATTAGCGATGAAATATACGAGCACATTAACTTTTCAGGTGGGCACGCCAGTTTGGCCTCATTTGACGAAGTGTACGACCAGGTGATCACAGTAAACGGCGTATCGAAAGCCTTTGCCATGACCGGTTGGAGAATTGGATACATTGGAGCACCCACTTGGATAGCCAAAGCCTGCGCCAAAATGCAAGGTCAGGTAACAAGCGCTCCATGCGGAATAGCCCAAAAAGCCGCTCAAGCAGCCGTCGAAGCCGATCCATCGGTAATTGACGCCATGAGAGCTGCCTTCTTGGTCCGCCGTGACCTCGTTCTCAGCCACTTAAACAAAATTCCCGGACTTAAGACAAATGTTCCAGACGGGGCTTTCTATATATTCGCTGACGTGTCGGATTACATCGGAAAAAGTGATGGAACAACGACCATACAGTCGCCGGCAGACATGTGTATGTATTTATTGGAAAATCAGACGTTAGCCTTGGTCTCTGGAGAATCTTTTGGAGATAGTCGCTGTATTCGAATATCCTATGCGGCAGCCGATGATGTATTGGTCGAAGCATGCAAGCGCATTGCCGCTGGATTGAACAACTTGAAATAAGGATTTTGGGCACAAATGATATAAAGTTACTCTTTCAAAAATTCGAGCAAATGAATGCTTGGGTTATTGGAGATGTTATGATCGACGCCTACTACTGGGGCCATGTAAATCGCATTTCTCCAGAAGCACCTGTTCCCGTGGTCGAGGTGAGTAAAAAGGACGAAAGGCTCGGCGGAGCAGCCAATGTAGCACTTAACTTACTTGCCCTTGGAGCAAAGCCCCTCATCTGCTCTGTCGTCGGAAAAGACGACAAAGGAAGTCTGATTCAACGTCTGTTCGAAGCCGAAGGATTTTCAAGTATGGGAATTCTCACGTCTGAGGAGAGACCTACGACCGTAAAGACACGGATTATTTCTGGCGGACAACACATGATGCGGGTAGACGAAGAAACTACGGCCAATCTGAGTACTTCCGAAGAAAATGCCTTTTTGGATAAATTAATGGGTCTGTTTGACTCTCACACCCCGGAAGTAATTGTATTGGAAGACTACAACAAAGGCGTTCTCACGGAAAGAGTCATACGCGCTGTAATCGATGAGGCCAACAAGCGCGGGATTCCGACCACAGTCGATCCGAAGAAAGAGAACTTCTTCAGCTATACCGAGTGTACACTCTTCAAACCGAATTTGAAAGAATTGAAAGAGGGTATCAAGATCGATTTCGATAAAAACGACTCGACTGCCCTGCTTGCGGCCATTTCAACCATGGAAAAGCAATTGGGGAACAAACTGTCGTTGGTCACACTTTCTGAATTGGGCGTGTTGATCAAGGAGGGGGACAAACACTATTCAGTACCAGCACATCATCGGGAGATTGTGGATGTAAGCGGAGCTGGTGATACGGTCATCAGTGTTGCCTCGCTAGCACTTGCAGCCGGAGCGCGTCCTGAAATTATAGCAGGGCTTTCGAACTTAGCTGGTGGAATGGTTTGTGAAAAAACTGGAGTTGTTCCTATCAACAAGGAAAAACTCATGGCCGAGGCCGAGAGACTCTAAAGCATGTCGGTACAATCGCTCAGAGAAAAAATCAATCTTTGGCTATTTGGAAACAAGTCGGTCGTACTCGGGGTTTTCAAATCAATCAATATCATAGTCTCTGTCGTTGCGATCTTGACTCTGGTCTACTACTACGGTTTTTCACTCGAAGAAAACGAGAAGGAACTTCTCTTCAAAATCATCAAGGCTAGTTTTGCTTTCTATGTTTTGCACTACATCGTGCGCATCATATATGACTTCAATCCTATTCAATTAATCAAGGATACGTGGTTCGAGGGACTTTTGATGACCATCTTAATTGTCGAAGGAATCTCCTTCAACCTGTTTGACACCTTGATTCTGGAAGAAATCTTCACCTACTTCGAAGTATCGAGGTACAGAGACCTTTCGACGCTCTTCATTCAGTTCTATTTCTTCACGGTGGTTATTATTGAGGCGGGACGTTCATCGACCTACCTCCCTCGTTTCAAGGTTCATCCGGCAACGGTATTCATTGCCAGTTTCCTCGTTATAATCTTTTCAGGAACCGGACTTCTCATGTTGCCTGAAATGACGACTATTGAAGGAAGTATGAATTTCGTAGATGCCCTATTCACCAGCACAAGTGCCACTTGCGTAACAGGATTAATGGTTGAGGATACGGTGAGCTTCTTCACCTTCAAAGGTCAGGTGGTGATTCTGATTCTGATCAAATTAGGCGGATTGAACATCATTGCCTTCGGTTCCTTTTTGGCATTGGCTTCCAGATTGGGCTTTGGCGTCAAACAGCACGATGTCATCGAAGACTTTGTAAACCGAGGTTCCATGAACAGCGCCGAAGGCATGCTGGGTAAGGTTATCCTCTGGAGCACTGGAATTGAAGTCATCGGAGCCATGCTCATGTACTTCTTCTGGAGTTCAAAAATTGCCTTTGATTCCATTGGAGAAAAGCTATTCTATTCCGTATTCCACAGCGTTTCAGCATTCAACAATGCCGGAATTTCTCTGTTCCCGAACGGTCTGGCAGCTGAGGTTGTGGCCGACAATTATTTCATTCATTGGGTAATCACCATACTCGTCTTCTTTGGTGCCTTAGGCATGGTGGCCGTTTTCGATTTATTTGATCCGTCCCGACTGAGAGACCGCATGAAAAACCCGTGGAAACAGATTCAATTTCCGACCAAAATAGCCCTCTACTTCTCGCTTTGGTTGGTCATTGGTGGTAGTCTGCTTTACTTCTTCCTAGAATACGACAATACCATGGCGCACCAGTCGCTATTTGGCAAGATCACAACCTCTGTGTTTCAATCTGTCACACGCACCTCCGGCTTCAACACAGTCGACATAGGTTCGATTGGGGTGCCTATGTTGTTCATATTAATCATCTTGATGTTCATAGGAGCTTCGTCTTCTTCTACTGGAGGAGGAATTAAAACCTCAACTTTGGCCATCATTTATGCCGATGTAATTGCAACCATAAAAGGACGAGAGCATGCCGAGTTGTTTAAAAGAACAATTGGAAACATGCTCAAGTCGCGCGCCTACTCTGTGTTGCTCATTTTCATCATCGGTAACTTGATAGCAACAGTTGTGCTGACTATTACAGAAGGGCACATACTTGCCGCAGAAGGACGAGGGATTTTAGATATTATGTTCGAACAGGTTTCAGCTATGGGAACGGTGGGACTTTCCACCGGAGTTACTGCCGATTTCTCAACTACGGGAAAAGTAGTTTTAGTACTTTCCATGTTAGTGGGCCGTGTTGGAACATTGACCGTTGCCTTTGCCTTGAGCGGAGGAGCGACACCAAACAATTACAAATACCCAGAAGGCCACACAATGGTGGGATAGATATGAAAGAAGTAGTAAAGCCATACAGCGACACAAGCGGAAAGAAAGAACAGGTCGCAGAAATGTTCGACAACATAGCACATAGCTACGATTTCCTCAATCACTTTTTCTCCTTGGGAATCGATGTCCTTTGGCGTAAAAAGGCACTTAAAATTCTCAAAAAAACCAATCCTGTCAACATTCTTGATGTCGCAACAGGAACGGGAGATTTTGCTATTCAAGCCGCGGGAATGGATGTGGCGTCGGGCAAGATTACGGGGATCGATATTAGCCGTGGAATGCTTGATGTGGGCGTTACGAAATTGCAGAAAAAAGGCCTTGCCGACAAGATTGAACTCATTCAAGCCGATTCTGAAAACTTGCCGTTTGAGGACGAAACGTTTGACGGTTTCACAGTCGGGTTCGGCGTGCGAAACTTTGAGCATCTTGAGGCCGGACTCAAAGACATGCACCGAGTACTCAAGCCTGGAGCCATGGGCATCGTGCTTGAATTCTCAAAACCGTCGAAGTTTCCGATGAAGCTGCTTTTTGGTTTCTACTTTCGCTTTATAATGCCTACAATTGGCAAGTTGGTCTCCAAAGACTCTCGTGCCTATACCTATCTCCCCGAATCTGTTCAGGCTTTTCCTGAAGGCAATGAATTTGTTGAGATTCTCAAACGTTGTGGGTATAGCGATGTTAAAGCCAAGCCATTAACTGGCGGAATTGCCACCATTTATACGGGGATACGTTCATGAATATTACAGTCTTTCCTTCTTTACTCGAGGGTGAAATTGTACCCCCTCCAAGCAAGAGTGTCTTTCAACGACTAGTGGCAGGAGCCATGCTAAGCGCGGGCACCACCCGTATCGGAAATCCGTCGTACAGTGATGATGGCATGGCAGCTGTGGGCATGGCAGCTACGCTGGGTGCTTTGATTGAAGAGGATGGGGCCGACTTGTTAGTACGCGGACCAATGTCCCCTCGTCATGGGAACCTTCATGCAGGTGAATCAGGACTAGGCATGCGTCTATTTGCGCCGCTTTCTACTATTAGTGGGATTGATATTATGTTGGACGGACAAGGTTCGCTCTTGAACCGACCGCACCCCATGTTCGGAAAAGTATTCCCCGATTTGGGAATTCATGTCCAGTCTGCCGGAGACTACCTCCCCTTCGCACTAAGCGGGAAACTACAGCCCGGAAACTTGGTTGTTGATGGAAGTTATTCGTCGCAATTTATCAGCGGACTACTCATGGCTTTGCCTTGTTGCAATGGCAATTCTACCTTGCGCATCGAGAATCCAGTGAGCACGCCGTATATCGAAATGACACTGGAGGTGCTTGAGGCATTTGGCATCGAAATTCACCGCAAGGAAGAATGGTACTTCGAAATTCCCGGTCCGCAAAATTACACGGAACTCGAAATTGATACCGACAACGACTGGAGCGCGGCGGCTTTTCTGTTAGTAGCTGGAGCTATTGCAGGTGATGGGAAATACCAAGTGAACGGACTCGACACCATTTTCACGCAAGCCGATCAAGCGATCTCTGGACCATTGTTATTCTCAGGCTCCAAGCTCAAGAACAATGCTGGAGATATACAAGTCGTGAACCACAGCATCAAGGGCTTCAATTTCAATGCAACCGATTGTCCTGATTTATTTCCTCCGTTGGCCGCTTTGGCCGCTTTTGCCGACAAGCCGTCAAGAATCACAGGGGTACACCGACTCAAGTACAAAGAGAGCAATCGCGCGATGGCCCTCCAGAAGGAATTTGGCGCCGCTGGAATACCCATTCATTTTGAAGGCGACGACATGATTATCGTTCCTGCGGATGTTGTCCCATGTACATTTGATTCGCATGGAGATCATCGTATGGCGATGGCTGGTACCATGCTTGGAATTGGCGGGGCTCCCATTATTATTCAAGGCGCTGAAGCAGTGGCTAAAAGCTACCCAGAATTCTTCGACGACCTAGCCGATGTAGGCGTTCAATTTCAATAGATTTATACGGCACAAGGCCAAATGATGCTCTAGAAACACCATTTGACCTCTCCGCGTTGAAAAGAATTATTCTACGATTACTCGATGCGTGCTCGATCCGAATCTTTCATCGGCGAGTGTCACCAAGTACATACCTCTTGTATATTGGGAAATATCGATATCAATTCTACCTTGAGCTCCTTCCAATCTGAAAATCAAGCGTCCAGAAATATCACGGATGGCAATTGAATATGCTGCTTGGTCGATAGAGTTGATGTGCAATGCACTGCTCGCAGGATTCGGGAACAAGGAGAATTGCTGTCCGATCTCTGGAACAACAGTGGTTACTGAGTCGCACTCCCCTTGTGTCCAAGAAGTCACTCCGTTATAGTTCATGGCTACGCAAGAATTGATGTAAGTAATGCTGTCACAACCACATACCGGGTCGTATTCCGACGGACAAAGCACTTGTTGATCTATTAACAGACTGTCAATACACATGACTGGATCGCCGCAGGTCGCCAAACAAGCGCCCAGTGAAACAAAGAAAGCAGATGAATAATCAACGCCGAGTGAATCGGTCGTTCCACAGCCTGAAATTCCTGTACACACTCCTCCACTTACGGCATAGCCTAGGAACATTTCACAATCGCCAAAGTCTACCCCTCCTACTTCTGTACAATCTCCCATTACGGGCGGACATTCACCGGGAGTCCATTCGGTTATTCCACCCCAGTACCATGCTTCGCAATCGTTGCCGTATGTGTTTCCATCGCATCCACACACTGGGTCCCACAGGGTAATACACCCTGTTTCAAGATCTTGAACCGATGGATCTGGACACGAGCAAGGTCCATCTGTCCACGTGGTAATTCCATGATGGTAGTACGCAACGCAGCTATTCATATAGCTTATGCCATCGCATCCACAAACGGGCTCGTAGACGAAGTCACACTGCATTTCTAGATTTATTACCGACGGGTTGATGCATCCACCGCATTCGGCTTGGCAATCTTCTTCTGTCTCGAAGGTATATGACGTGTAGTCAATGCCGTCTACCACGAGATCACATCCTGATATATAGGTGCACGATCCATTCAAAATGCCTACGCCTAAAATCGCGTCACACGGACCAAAATCAATTCCGCCCAGTTCCATGCAGTCTACTTCTCCCTCGCAAGCCTGACATTCTTCTTCGGTCTCGAATAGATATGGAGCGTAATCGACGCCGTCGACTATCGTGCTACATCCTGAAATGTATGTACACGAGCCGTTGACCATTCCAATGCCCAAAACTGAAAGGCAAAGGCCAAAGTCGATTCCAGCCAAGTCCATGC
>JADFAK010000175.1 GCA_015665315.1 Flavobacteriales bacterium
CACTGGCACGGTTCAAACCGAAATACGCAATAGTTGGGCTGGGGTTGTAATTGTGACTTTTGAACGCGTTTCGGAAACGCGCACGAGCGAGGTCAAGCCAATTTTTCATTCTGAATTTTCAATTTATAATTTAGAAAGGTCCGGCCTTTGAATAAGATTCGTGTTGACTCATTTCGACGTCGCGCTTCAACTACTTGTCAAGATGTAAAATACTATCTGAGCGCTTTGCTCAATGACCTCATTTTAACCACATGATGTGAAGAGGCAGTCGAACCAAGAACATTTCGACGGCGCGCTTCAACTATTTGTCAAGATGTCAAATACTGTCTAAGCGGTTGTCGAGTAAAGAAACTCTAGGACATTATACATTTAGCAGAATATTCAAGTTTCGTCGTCGAGACATGCTCAATGACCGTGTGTTCTTAGTATGGTCTGTCGAAATTTCGGCTATCGTCAATGGATAACTAGGTGGTCGAGCAAAGAAACTGGAGGGTATATCACATTTCAAGTAAATGTCAAGTTTCGACGTCGAGACTGATCAAGCAAAAGTGACAGAAAGTGAATAGATGGAGAGTCTTCCATCATGCGCACTGCAGCCACTAACAAAGTACTATGCTTTTCTCAAACTACGATCGTGGCGTTATAGGTGATGGAGTCAATTGCAGTCCTACCGATATTTGACCTCTACGAGGTCCTTTAGTTGTTCGAGCACCTGCTGTCATAGCGATGGGACCTCCACAGGCTCTATTCTGTGGAAGATAGAATTTCACTCTACAAAAAAGGACCGGCCTTTGAATGAGATTCGTGTTGACTCATTTCGACGTCGCGCTTCAACTACTTCTCAAGATGTAAAATGCTATCTGAGCGCTTTGCTCAATGACCTTATTTTGACGACATGATTTAAAGAGGCAGTTGAGCAAAGAAACTGGAGTGAATATCACATTTCGTGTAAAAGTTGAGTTTCGTCGTCGAGACTGATCAAGCAAAAGTGACAAAAGGTGAATTGATTGACCACCCTCCATCATACGACGGCCTTCAATACTCCTCCTCCCCAAGCTCATCAAACTTAGCCTTCATAGTAGGATTGCCATAGGTCAATTTTTTGATCGTTAGATCATCAGCTTTGTTATTAGCCAGTCTTAGGTTATTCTCCGAAGACAACAAGGCGTCCTTCGTTTTTTGTAAGTGGCTTATCGTTTTGTCGATTTCATCGATGGCCGTTTTGAATTTCCGACTGGCCAGGTCGTAGTTTCTTGCGAAGCCTTCTTTGAAGGTGTTGATTTTTTCCTCAAAATCGGTGATGTCGACGTTTTGGTTGCGCATGAGGGCCAATTCCGATTTGTACTGCATGGAGTTCATGGCCGCGTTGCGCAAGAGCGTGATGATGGGGATGAAGAATTGCGGACGAACGACGTACATTTTGGGGTACTTGTGGGATACGTCCACAATGCCTGAGTTGTATAGCTCGCTTTCTGCTTCTAGCATTGATACGAGGATGGCGTATTCGCATTTCTTGGCCACGCGGTCTTTGTCCAATTCGGCGAAGAAGTCTGCGTTTTTCTTTTTGGTGGCTGTCTCGTCTCCCTCGTTCTTCATTTCAAACATAATGGAAATGATCTCATTGCCAGACTCGTCGGTTTCTTTGTAGATGAAGTCTCCTTTGCTGCCAGACCGTGAGTCATTGTCTTTCTCAAAGTAGGCGTTCTGAAATCCTGTGGCGCGAAGCTTATTGAATTCGGCTTCGCAATGTTGCTCCAGCGTTTCGCCCACCATCTTGGTGGATAGCTTGAGCTTCAATTCTTTGTGGCGAACAATCTCGTCCTCCTTCATCTTTATGATGTCGTCTTTGGTCTTGAGTTCAGATGAGTATTTCTCGAGCAAGGACTTCTCGAGGAGCTGTCGTTCGGTTTCTTTGTTTTTGAGGTCATTGGCCAGACTGTCGCGCTCCTTTTCGATTTCTTTGACCGCTTCGGTTACGGTGAGGCGTTTCTCGACCTCTGCCAGCTCAATTTTAGACTTCATCTCGGCGAGGGCCGCTTCTTTTTTGGCGAGTTGCTCGGCTAGTTCGCGCTCATTGCGGGCTTTGAGCTCATTTATTTCACTGTCCTTCTTGGCAAGATCTGCCTGCAGGGCGTTTTTTAAATTCGCCTCGGCAAGTTTGACCGCATTCACTTTTTCATTCTCAGCCAGCGTCAAACGCTGCTGCAACTCTTCCTCGAATTGGTGATCGCGAACTTGTTTGAGTATATCAGCAAAGCCAGCTTCGTCGACTTTAAAGGCTTTTTTGCAGTTTGGGCAGATTATTTCGTTCATGGGGGATAGTTGAAGTTCGAACAAGATTTAGTAAAGTTACTGTCGTTTTTCTAAACTCAGCTAAGAATTCATATTCTCATTTTGTGGTTGTCGTTGATGCCGTTGAAAATGCTTAGAACGATGATTGATATTGAGCGTATGGAAAAGATGAGTGTATTTCCTTGCACTCTCACTTCTAAAGAGTATCTCATGTTTAACAAACCGTCAAACACGAGACAGGTACGTAAGCAACCTCAAGAATGGGAGTAGCTACTGAAACGTCACAAGAAATTTATTGAATCCGCTTAACCTCCAAACTGGTTGCTACCACAGGAAGAGTACAACACTAGCTCTAATGAACCGCGGCCTTACCGCGCATCATTGGAGCCGAATTGTTAGCATATGTCTTTAATTACAGTTTTCAATTAGTCTCCCTTTTTTAAATGTCCAACAGAGCAATTTATCGTCACCAGTTATTGTTTTCATTAGTTCGCCAGTTTCAGCATCAATGCTAAAACTTCCAGATTGTATCATACATGATGTGCTTTCATAGTATATCGAAATGGACATGCCTTTTAAATCATCGAAAATCTTTCCATTATCGTGTGAATATTTGAACAAATGGTAGTCAATTGACTCAACTGATTTTAATCTATTGATTATAAGTGTTTCAAATTCAGAATCTTCACCATTTACAAAATGAATGCTCAAAACTTGATAACTAGTATCAATATGAGCCAAACAAGAGTCGATTACACTCAAATTATATTTGTCGAGTCCTTTTGATTGTCCCACAGCACTCAAACTAATAAATGCGAACCAAATTATAATAAATTGTTTCATTCAATAATTGCTGACGATTTGCATATGGTTTGTGGCGGTTTCGAAGCACTTCCCTGTCCACCGAAACCAAAGCTGGCTGCGGAGCGAAAGGCTTGCTTGCAGCCGTTCACCCGCCATAAGCTAAATGCGTTGTGTTTGCCCAGCATGGGCACCTTTAAACTAGCTTAAAACTAGTTTATTAATCTAAGGGGTGCAAGTCCCTTATTCGCTGGGGTTGCACTTCGGCTAATGCCCTGTGGAGACCGTCCAGGAGCATTAGTATGTCGCAAGGTGGTTAATATGGAGGGTGGTTGCTTAAAACGACAAGTGCCATTGAACGTTTGGAAAAGAGGAAGTATGTCTCGTTGCTTAGTCACTATCAAAGAGTATCTCATGTTTAATGAACCGCAGGCTCGGAGCAGCTCTCGCGGACGTACGGTGGTGTATGCATGCCTGCCTATTCTTTAATGGAATGCATGAAATCGCTTTGCTTAGTTGAGAGGTGGTCACCGAGCTAAGTCGAAGTGCGCATTCCGTTCCTTTAATTAGGGGCGGAACCGTCTACTCGATCGTTTGTCGTTTTCGCGCAGCCTACAGGTATACATAAGATTGAGGGGCGAAAGACATGTTAAAATCTTCAAGTAAAGCCTTTGGCTTTCTGTACTTCCTAGTCTTCTTTATCTTAATCGCGTAAGCATTACTTCTGTTTAAAAAGTAAAGGTCAAAGAAGTCTTTGGAGACTCCTGATTGCTCCTTAGTCTGCTCCCAAATATTTTCGGGTTCATCCTTGTATACTTTTTCGATATCAAATTCGCCAATGACTTTCTGGACAGGAGAAGAGACATAAACCACTATAGTCTTTACGCGTTGATCCTTGAAGATCGACTTCCTGAACTCATATTTCTTTGTTCCGTCAAAAATCTTTGACGCATATTCTTCTTTTATCGCGAGCAGTACTTTCATTCTATCTATTTCTTAGGGCTCTTTCAAGTTGCTCCCATGTTATCTTACCGAAGCCTCTTGGAATTTTATCCACTGCTTCAACTACTCCCAATTCAATTAGCCTTTTGAGATTCGGCCTCCGTGGGATTGAATAAGAGTACAACAAATTTATCACGAACGGCTTAAGTTTCTCGTGCTTGTTCCAGAATTCTTTCAGCTGTTCAGTGCTTAAAACAGTTCTTTTCTGACATATATCAATCAACTCTTCTACGCTCTCGATATTGTTGATTACAGACTCCACTATTGCCACAGTTGTTGCAACTCCGGCATGATACCCCCCCGTCCTATAGAAAAGGAGAAGGTCTCCTGTCTTGATCGGCCTTTCAAATGCATGAGACACGTATACTTTGCTGATAGCATTTCTATGTGGCTCATTTTCAATGTAATCAACGGCCGACTCATTTCTAAGAATTGAATCTGGAAACAGTTCAGTGTGATAGTCTGGATGAATTGAGGTGAAGTAAATGTTACTATCTCTAGGTAAGAAGGGGAATGTTTGTCGTGGGTTGTCTTTATCGGCCTTCTTGTTAAACTCCCTGACTAGCACAATCTCTCCATTGTCTTTCGTCCCGAATTGAACAAATCCAAATTGTTCTAGAACTCGAATAAGCAGCTTTTGACCAGGTCGCTTGTCAAATATGGTAACGTAAATCTCATCAACTTTCTGCTTCAATGCGTTATCAAAAACTATTTTTAGAAAGCGCTCCCCAAGTCTTAAACCATTTAATGTAACTTTTAAGGTTCCGATCTTGAGGCGTTTCTTAGACTCAAATTGTGGCTGAATGTCTGCGTAGCTTTCATTTTTATCTTCTACTTTAAGATAGAGAAATGCACCCATCGCCCCATCATACATGCAGACATAGGCTTCTTCGTCCGATTTCTTATTGAACCATGAGTCAAATCCTTGGTAATCCTCTCTGAATGAGTCAAAGAACTCATCTTTCACACTAATGGCACCGAAGAACTTCTTTTGAACGGATAGTACATTGTAATCAACCAAAGTCGGGTTCTCAGTAATCGCCTTTTCTAAGAACCTGTCGATATTGAAAACCTTTTCCTCGACTCCAAGCGCAATCGCTTTCCGAGTAATTCCTTTGTCTTCTGATATTATACAGTCTACCCTTTCATTAATCAGCTCATTGAGAATTTTTGAGTCGATTACATCATTGTCGTTCTTGTCTCGTTTATCAATTATTTGTTGGATAGCCTCATTAATTGGAGCTTCAGTTTTAAGGAAATGATAGCTTGAGAGTTTGACTTGCATGGTATCGACAGTCTCTCCATCCTTATGCTTTGATAGTTCCAGGGAAGTTAATGGATGAACACACTTTGTATAGTTCAACTTATCAAGCCAATTGAAGAGTTGTCCGATGTCGTGATTCATCACTCTACTAGCTTCACGATGAATTACAATATTCGTGTCAAGAAGTACTCTCATGATAATTGAGCAATTTTAGAGATGACTTCGTCATAGTTTCTTGAATTAATTTCGATGTGAGGGACGCCTAAATGCTGCGCAAGCTCTTGAGAATATTCATACTCTTCAATAAGCATTTGGTCAATTATCTCTTTGGGATAAGTTCTCTCATCTCGCGCCTTTAACCTGTCCCATACTATCTCCAAGCATTCCGTTTTCAAAAGCAGTGCTGAAGGATTGATTGCGGCAAATACTTCAACCTCTATTCGCGTGACTTGATATTCATTATCGAGTAGGGTATAATGTCCATCAAGTAGATAAGCACCACCTTTCACGCATCTACGTTCAATGCCTTGCATTAATCGCACTTGAGTTTCTGAGATGCACTTGACCTTTTTGTTGGCACTTTCCTCACTATACTCTGTCCATTTCAATAATTCACTAGCTACAAGGTGCTCCCATTTTGAATTAGAGCAAAGCTGACCACAAAAGCTGCTTTTACCTGTGCCGTGCACTCCTCCAATGAATATTAGTTTATATGGTTTCAATAGTTTCTTCTATTACAGGCAACGCCGATGTACCTGCCGCAGCGAAGAACAATTGCCTTTAGACCACTTAGATTAGCTATGGACAGGTACATTTTGTTATATCTCGTTTTTCTCTTTCTCGTTTTTTCGTTGCTTCTTAATTTCTTTTTTTATGCTACTTTTTTCCGCTAATTCATGCAGAACAGAATCTGAATTATCTACCATTTCGTTGATTTCCTTTTTTGTTTTCCCCTTTAAATATCTTCTTGTAGCGTGATAACTTTTTGACATTTTTCTATTGCTTTTTAGTCAAGTATTTTCTTGTTTTCGATTTGGACAAATTTTGATTTATCCGTTTTTGGAACATTTACTATTTCGAAATTTGATTTGTCGATTTCTTCAAAATCCACGATTGAAAGATATTCTTCAATTATTTGTTTGTCTATATTTATTTTACCTCCACCAGCCCAATGCCTGTCTTGTCCATTCTTTTTGATTCCTGAAATCCAATATTCATCACCTGTTTCTAAGTCATAATAATTTCCAGCGATTCCACCAGATTTCATCTTTTTGAATGCTCGGTTATTGAAATATACTGTTTGCCCCGTTTTCGAAAATTCAACCTTTCCTATCCAAGCCTCTCCTCTATCATTTAAGTCTACTTTATTCTCAATGTACATTATTTGAGGTTCCATTTTTTTCATTTTTTCAAATGAGATATAACATCTCTGTATGTGCTATTGCACTTCACACGCCAATAAGTGCATTACACATATGCCTTTTGTAGTGAGTGTTTTGATATTTACGTGCAATTCGACCTCTCTGTATCCCAATAAGAAGTCAAAGACGCCTATGTCGCTCAATTCAAATATATAGATTAATTCACCTAATGTTCTCCATTGTGAATAACAATACAAAAGTCATCTTGACGTCACCACCCCGTAACCCCATAATCCTTCAAAAACTTCCCACACCAATGCTTCCCCGTATTGATCCCGTCAAACAATGGATCGAGGACCCTCGCAGCCCCATCGACTATATCCAGAGGCGGCTGAAAGTCATGAATCTCGGTTTTTCGTTGGGCTAGTTCAATGGGGTCTTCGTCTGTCACCCAACCGGTATCAACGGCGTTGGTATATATGCCATATTTCGCAAAGTCGGAGGCGCAGGTAAGCGTCATCATATTCAAGGCGGCTTTGGCCATATTGGTATGTGGGTGGCGGGATTCTTTGTGGTATTTGTGAAACTTGCCTTCCATGGCCGAGACGTTGATGATGTGTTTCATGCCTGTGTTCTCCTTCTTCATAATGTGAACAAGTCGGTTGCACAGGACAAATGGGGCGATGGAGTTGACCAATTGCACTTCCAACATTTCATTGGTCTGGATTTCGCCTAGTTTTAGGCGCCAACTGTTGGTCGTGCGCAGGTCCACTTGCTGCAAGTCGGCGTCGAGCCGGCCGGTGGGGAAGAGTTCTTTGGTGGCCAATGTCTCGTCGTGGGTGTAGGCTATTTGCGACAACTTGGCGGAGGCACTTATGCCTATGCCCACTTGCTTGCCGTGCCAGGTGACGGGTAGGTTTTTGTCGAGGTTTTCCAGCATGGAGCTGGTGGCGGCTAGTTCGTGCAGACAAGCAGCATGATCCGACAAGAGATCTTGGACTGCAGAAGGCAATTCCGAAATAGGGCGTTCTTCTTGGGCCAGGAGATGCTGGTAGAATCCTGCTGGTCGTCTGACGGTCTGCGCAGCATTGTTGATGAGGACGTCCAGTCGGTCGTACTGCTGCTCGATGAAGTTGCAAAAGATCTCGACGCTGGGAATATGCCTCAAGTCCAGACCATGAATTTTCAAGCGATGTCCCCACGTGTCAAAATCGGCCTCCTTGGCATAGCGCGCAGCCGAGTTTACGGGGAATCGGGTAGTGGCAATGACGGTCGCTCCAGCGCGCAGCATCATGAGGGTAATGTGGTAGCCAATTTTAAGGCGCGAACCGGTCACCAATGCTACTTGTCCGGAGAGGTCGGCCGTTTGGAAACGCTTGGCGTAGTTGAAATCACCACAAGGTTTGCACATCGAATCGTAAAAGTGGTGCAGCGTAGAAAAATTCTCCTTGCATACATAGCACTCACGAGGGGCTACTGATGCCCCTGCAACCCATTTGCGCTTGTCGCTAGTTTCAATCATTTTAGGTGCGACGAATACAGATGCCTCTCTCGCACTTCGAATTCCTGTTTGTTTGCGCGCTTCTTTATCCAACATCGAGGCCGCTTTTTTCGCCTTTTTCTTCGCGCCTTTTTTACGCTTCGCCAATTCATCCCGCTGCGGTCGGGAGAGCAGACCAGCCTGTTTGAGCAACTCAATCCGCCGTTCTTTGGGAATGTCAAAGATCTGGTCGGTATCGCCATTCAGGGTTTCGAGAACGGCAATGCACTCATCAATTTGGGCTTGGGTAAGCTGACCGAGGTCTATTTTTGGTTTCATAAAGGGGACGTGGGGGTATGCACGAAGACGGTTATATGATTGTGCTTTCGTCAATCTTCTTGAAATGCAGTAAGAATTAAATCCTTTGTCTTTTTAATATCACTCAACATCTCCAATAAACTATCTCGGATCAGTTTGTCGGTGAAATTTTTCAGCGCCATACCACCTTCAAAACTGACAATGAGCAAGGGGATATTGTTTTCAATTCCTAATTCTTGAACTACGGGCGTTTTGTTTTTTAATCTGACAAAGCCCAATTGAAGAATTTCTTCATGGGAGTCTAAGTATACTCCATAATTCCCTTTGGCTACTCTGCTTAAATGATCTTGTGTTCTTTTAAGTTCGATGAGATTATTGCGAATTTCCTCTGACATGAGTTTAATATCTCCTGTAGATTCTAGCGTCTGAATGGTATTGGTATTAAAAGTGAGGTAACGAAATGACGTTTCAACTTTAAACAATTCGTCTAAAATTTGGGAGGGCTTCAAGTTGGGAGTTTCAACGTATTTCCAATATGCATCTGCAGAATAAATACAGCTGTCTAAACTTGTTATTCGTTCGTTAATGTTTTGTGTTTCTTTATCGAGATCGGCAATGATTTGCCTGTAATAATCATGCTGGATATGATTGGTTTTTCGGCTTTCATTGGCAATGTTAATTTGTAAAGCAATCAATATTCCAATAACCACCAAAATAATCTCGCCCAGAGCGTACACCAGGTATTTACTGAACTTGTTTTCAGTCAGTAATTGTTGCCGAATCTTTCTAAAGAATTTAATCATTGGTTGGTCCTAGGTTCTTCAAAGCAGCCATCGCGAAGTATGGATGAAGTATAAGTTTCCAATGTACGCAATTGCAGTTTATTGGCAAGGATTTGTCTTGGAAAGGAGGTGGGAGGGGATGGGGCTACACATATTACATTAGCATCTAATCCTCTTCAATCCACCAAGAATCAGGCTCATCTTTTCCAACAGGAATTCGGAGTTCTTTCATTAATTCCCAAATCTGTCGACTGCCTCCCATATCCATTTCAATGAACGGACTCAGAACTATTCGGTTGCATTCAAAGCAAATATTAATGCCCGCGACGGGTTTGTCCGCAGAATCAAAGAAGATTATGGCGTGACGAGGCATATAACAGGCGGCTCCTTCTTCAGGAGTACCAATCTGCCCATTTGCAAATCTCAGTGCCAGCTGCACTTGATCATCCGTCAGAATTGCGCTTGTTGAATCAATCCGGGGAAAAAAGAACACTCCTTCGTGCAGCAGGTTCTTTAAAGAGCCTGGGTACTTGCTATTTATTGAATAAGCCCTGGCGTGCGAAAATTCGACCCCAGGCCATGACAAAGAATCAGATTGTGCAGAGAGCAGAGAAGAGGTAGAGACGAAAAGAATCAGTAGCAGTATTCTCATTGGTTTATCTAGGGTTAATCTTTTATTCATTTTGAAACACTCTTTTCAAACTGGTATTCATCCCCCCGCTCGTGCGCGTTTCCGAACGCGTTCAACTCTCCGGGCTACAACTCATCTCCAACAATAAGAATAATTTAGCCACTGCAAAATCACTTTAAACGACTGGCGGTGTCCGTACATGGGGAACTGTTACCATCTGGCTCGTGTCGAGGTGTTTGTAGTGTTTGGCAATAGTTGGGTTGGGGTTGTAATTGTAAACTTTTGAACGCGTTCGGAAACGCGCACAAGCGAGCAGGGGATTAGCCAAAGTGTTTCTTTATTTCCTCGCTGACATTTTTCTGATTCTGCCTATTATCAAAAACGGTTACAACCAGAATAGTATCATCTTGCACAAGGTACAATATGGAAGATTGTTTGGTGATAACGGCTTTTCTGATTTCTTTTCTAACCGCGCTTTTTGGAAAGGCCTCTGGATTATCGGAAATTACGGTCAAGGTAGAAGTCAACTTTTTTAAGTAATTGTTTCTTACTTTGACTGACCATTCAGCCTCCAAAAACAGCAGAAGATTCTCCAGTTTAAATGAAGCAAGTTTCGAGAGCTTTATTTTCATGAAACGCGTTTCAAAAAGCTATCCCAGTCTTCTGTTTCGTCGTTGTTCAACTGTTTTATGCCAAGTTCGATTTCAGCTTTTTGATCTGCCGAAAGCTCAAGCCAAAAGTCTTTATCCTCTTTCCCTAGAACTCCATATAGCTTACGTATCAAATCGGTACTATCCGTGTTCAGTATTCTTTTTACTAGTTCTATTTTCAAAGACTGGATGTCCATTTTTTCCTGATTTATTCAAAGATAACGATTTTGTGTATTTTATGTTTGGACTGACAATGAGATTGCCTCCGTTTATTTCTGCTCATAAATATCGAACCGCTCCGAATACTCCCGCATCAATTCCCCATCCGAAAAATCGGCTTCGGTCATAGTAGACAGCCCTTCCAAGAAAACATCAAACTCCCCGTTTTTGAAGATCGTCAACATTTTTCCGCCGTTTATGCATTTGGCCTCGTGCCAGACCGATGAAGGCACCGTTATCGTATCGCCGGCTTTGAGGATGACAGTTTGATCGTCGAAAATCAGTTCCATTTCGCCTTCCAGCATGTAAAAAACCTCGGTCATGAGCTTGTGGTGGTGGCGCTTGAGGTGAAAGCCGGGTTTGAGGGTGTCTTCTATGATGCACAGTTCGCCATTCGTGTCGCGCGATGAAAGCTTGATGAAGCAGTGGTCTTGGGAGTAGTTGTAATTTTCTCCTTCGCCTTTTCGTATATAGTTTATTGTATCCATGATCCTGTCGTGTGTTGTAATATGTTGAATGGGAGTGGTTTACAGACTAGTCATAAGGTGCTCGTCCATGCAATTCTTAATCAAATCCCCTCCACAAACTCCAAAAATACCTTTTTGTGCAAGTCAAGATCAATATCCGGAGAGAGTGCCACGCGGGCAATGTAATCCTTGTCGCCCTCTTTGGTGGTGCCTTGTGTCGATGTCGCGGGGATGGTCCAGTAGCAGCCTTTGAGCTGACCGTAACTCACGCAGTACTTGCTTTCATGGGGAATTCGGGTGATCATTAAATTGATCAATTTGTGGTTCAATGCTCGTTTGTACGATTCCTTTTCTGCCGCCGTGTCGCCTTTGGTGGGAAGGTCCAATGAAAATACGGAGGGCGTAAATCCTTCGCTGGCAAGTTCTTCTGAGACGAAGTTTATTTTAGCCTCCGGCAAATGTTGTTGTATGTAATTCACAAACTCACGCGTATTTTGATAAGCATCTTGAATACGTTGATTCATCGAAGGCATTTGCTTCGCGAGGATTTCCAGTTGTAGATCGGTGGCTTCGTTGTCGCACAGTTGGAGGTGCTTTTCGATTTTATCCATCAAATCCACCGTCTTGGTATTTCCCACGCAGTAGCCTGCAGTACATTTGCCGCCGCTTGGGAATTTCGATCCGCTTACATAGGAGATGGTGCGCACTGTCGAGAGTATTTCTCCCTCGCCTAAAAACAGTACGTTCGGGCAAAAGGTTTGATCCAAGATGAAAACAGGATCTATCGCATTTGCGCTTGTCGCTGTTTTTCTAACTTGACTTAAAACTTCTCTTAATTTCAACAGCTCGGGAACCTCAACTCGTGGATTGGTAGGGATTTCAGCGATAATGTATGGGACGGCGTCTTCCTTGGCAATTTGGGTTAAGACCTGATCGATGCTTTGCACCATGTCGTTGCCACCATCAACAGGCAAATCGACGATTTCAACATGCTCATTGCAGGCAGCCACTCGCCGGGCCTGGTCATTGGTTCCTCCATAACAATTGGGCGGAACGATGATTTTAATGGCTTTTCCCGGGTGATTCTCAAGGGCATCGTGGACAATCCCCATCATGATCGCGTATTGAATGGACAGTCCGCTTGAGCCAACCAGTGCTTTGGTAGGCGTGCCGGTAATCTTTTTGATCGCATCGAGGACCCGTGATTTATCGGCCTTTACATCACTTTTCTCGTCGGCCTCTGTGGATGTTCCGGTGATAGATTTCAAGGCGAGCAGACAATTCACCGGCGTCATGGCAATGGTCTCTCTTCGTCTGACATGCTGTATTTCAGAGATATAGCTTTCGTTTGGCCGACCGTTGACCAGAAGAACACTGCCGAGATTCGCGTGCAGATTGACGTAAAAATCAACGTTGGGGGAAGGGGCAATAACACCCATGCCATTTTGATGCGAAATGAACACCGTGCTTCCGTCAAAGTCGCCTACATCGCTCGCATTTTCGACCTTCTTCAACTCAAATTGGTAACCGTAAATGCGCTTCAATACATCGGCATCAAAGGCAGCTGGCAAGTCGCCCGAATAGGCAATGAGCGTATTTTTTTTGTCCAACAAGTTCTTGCGTAGAATGGCAAAAACGGGGATGGTCTGCGACGAGAAACTTATCACATTGTCTGCCGGCAGCCCATTCGACTTGGCAATAGCCCATTCTAGCACACACGACAAAGGATGACCCAATCGGATATAGTCAAAGGCAGTAGGCAATTCGCTCAGGGCAGGAGCGTGGGCATTTCCAGCGTGAAACAGGAGTTCAAATTGCTCCAAGAATTGGGTCTTGGCCAAGCTTTCGTTGTAAATATCCAATCGGTGCGTCGTAAGATTTAGCCAGTCTGCCGGCATATTTTCCAGTACGTCTTGAATATAAGTGAGCATTGTTTTGTCGTGAGATAGAGTGATGCTGTTCATCAATTGAATGTGTTTTAAAGGGTCAATGTCATTTGCGCTCGTCGCTAGAAACCCCCTCGTATGCTTGTAAGTTATGGGCAGACTAAAATAGAATCTGGAGTACTTTAGAGAGAGCTGAGAGCACGTTCGTAATTCGGTTCGTCGACCGTTTCGGTAACCTGCTCCGTGTGGATGACTTTTCCAGTTGTGTCAAGAACGACGATACATCTAGAGCTCAGTCCGGCCAATGGACCATCCAAAATCTCCAAGCCATAATCCTTGCCAAATTGACCCGTTTTGAAGTCGGAAAGCATGTGTACATTCTCGATTCCTTCGGCGCCACAAAATCTAGCTTGCGCAAATGGTAAATCCCTCGAAATGCACAGTACGAGCGTATTGTCAAGATTTGCTGCCGATTTGTTGAAGTTGCGAACGGATGCTGCACAGGTGCCGGTATCAACACTTGGGAAGATATTGAGGACTAGGTTTTTGCCTTTGTAGTCATGGAGAGTTTTGGTAGATAAATCGGTTGCGACCAGGTTAAAATCCTTCGCCTGACTTCCAATAGTAGGTAGTTCGCCTGATGTGGTAACTGGGTTTCCTTTTAGAGTGATTTTTGCCATGTTGTGAATTTGTTTCGTTGGATGAATTAATTCTTCGGCTTCAAATTTACGCCGAATTGGGCGAAGTATTTTCAATTCCTTCGAATGGGCGTCGCGAAGCTTTTAACAGGGGTCGACGGTATACCGTACCTGACGGCACGGAGAATTTGGTGGGTAACTTGGATTCTACCAATATGTAGTCGCTACGGGACATTCTTGAATCCCCATGAACCAAAAAGCCCCATAGTCATCTAGGCATTAGGTCTTATCACATGTGAAAATCGTCCGTCGGCATAGAGCGTTCGTCTTTCAACGAATATGTAATATCCATAGTATTCAAATGGGTAGACCTTATGATAATGTATGAGCATCATCTGTCCCGTAGGGACTACATATCGGTAGCCGTCAACCATGCCCGCGGATCCCAGTGCCGTCAGGTACTGAATAGCTTCCCGCGACGTTCTATTATTTGCAGACTTTAATTTGAATTGCTCGAATATCCCGAAGAATTGACATGGACCCTCCGTTCAGATGTCGACTTGTGATTTGTTAATTTCTCGTTGGCTTTCTATGGTTAAAGCCAAAGAAAATGGCCTGCACTCGTCGAGTACAGGCCATCCATAATTTTTATAATTTGAACTAGTCTATCTCTCCAAAACAACCCCTTTCGTCCAAAGCTTCTCGCCTTGTCGGACAACCAGTGTATACGTTCCGGTAGCTAAGTTGCTTAGATCAAACAATACTTGATCGGCGTGAATTTCTGGGTTGATGTCAACCAAACGGCCTTGTGCGTCGATCAAAGTAAGATCGGCAGCACGCAACATCGATTCTCCTTTCCATTTCAACGTAACGCGTCCAGCAGTTGGAATAGGGAAGAGCTCTACCCAATTGTCCCACTCCTCAACAAAGTCGCAAATTTCAACCACAACCTCTACCGAAGTTTCATTGTCGCAGCCATTGCCATCTTCGTACATGTACACAATCGTATGCGTTCCTTCGCCGGCCGTCGCAGGGACGAAGTCTGAACCGCTCACTCCCGGTCCGCTAAATGTTCCTCCTGCGGGATCACCAGAAAGTGGTACGGCTAGGTCGTCCTCAACGCAGTAGCTGCCACCAGTCAGACCGCCAATCGTAAGTTCCACACCAGGATATACGTTCACTGTAACCTCATCTGTACCTTCGCACTGGTTCTCAGAAATCGCGGTCACCGTATAGGTAGTTGTCTCTGTTGGCGAAACAACAACCGAAGCTCCTGTGCCCGCCCCATTGTTCCATTCGTACTCAACTCCGCCTGAGGCGTTCAAAGTTGCCGATTCTCCTGGGCAGATCGTCTGATCGGCACCAGCATTGGCGCTTGGAACCTGATTCACAGCTACAATCACTGTATCTGTACCCATACATCCAAATTGATCGGTAGCCGTTACGATATAAGTCGTTTGGAATAGGGGAGAAACCTCGTGTGACTGGCCTTCTCCAAGTCCGTTGTTCCATTCGTAGGTAACTCCACCCACAGCGTTCAAGGTCGTGCTTGAGCCAAGGCAAATGGCAGCATCAGCTCCTGCATTCACATTCGGCAAGGGCACAACGTTAACCAATACTTGATCTGTATCCGTACAGCCGTTGGCCGCTTCAACTTCCAAGGTATAGGTAGTCGCGGCAGTAGGGGAAACAGTGATCGTTTGCCCAGTGCCTAAACCAATCCACTCGTAGCTTCCACCTCCAGAGCCTACAAGTTCCGTCGAACTACCAATACATACTACTTGGTCCTCACCAGCATTTGCCGTAGGCGTAGTATTTACTGTAATCGTCACCATGGCTTCATCCGAACAATTGAACGCGTTGGTCACCATGACATTGTAGGTAGTCGTTTCTGTTGGCGTGACCGTCTGCGAAATCCCTGCTCCCAGACCGTCCCACATATACGAAGTGCCACCCGAAGCAACTAAAAGATAGTCTTCACCCGAACAAATCTCGTCATCAGCACCTGCCGAAGCAGCTGGATTTTCGTTGACTGTTACAGTGACCTCAGCTTCGGCTTCACACGTATTGCTTCCCGTTCCTACGACCGTGTAAGTCTTTGTTTCTGTCGGCGTATCAGCAAGTTGATCTCCTGAGGCTTCGCCTGGAAACCAGACGTATGAATCGGCGCCCATCGCAGTCAATTCAATCGACTCCCCATCGCATATCGAGAAGTCGGCATCGGTGCTCACATTCGGAGCTTCGTTTACTGTCAACGTCATTGAGTCCGAAGCATCGCAACCAGCAGGATTTGAGGCTGTAATCGTATAGGTCGTCGTTTCTGTAGCCGTGATCGTAGGAGTAGCACCGTCACCAGCACCATTGTCCCAGCTTAGGTCGTCTTCGCCTGAGCCACCTAGAGTGACCTGAACACCTTCGCACACAGTGATATCGTCGCCTGCACTAACGGCCGGATAATCGAATACATTCACCGCTACCACGTCTTCAGCTGTACATCCGTTTCCATCGACAACCGTTGCCGTGTAGACTGTAGTTTCACTTGGAGAAACCTCGAAGTCATTTCCTACGCCCAATCCGTTATCCCACGTGATCGTTCCCGAGCCTGTGGCCGAAATAGCTGCTTCCTCGCCTTCACAGATATCCTGATCGGCACTCGTAGAAATCGAGGCCTCGGCAAATACGGTTACGTCCAACTGGTAGTCGCTTGTTCCCAAGTTGTTCTCGATGGATAAGGTCGTATTCTTCACACCAGCTCCGTCGTAAATGACTTCATGCGGACCAGCACCCATAGCTGTCGCAGGCGTAGCTCCCGCGCCAAAATCCCACATGTAGGAGAGGGCGGAACCTTGAGAAGTATTTTCGAAAACGATCACATTTCCCGCGCAGGTTGTTGCCGAAGCAATTTCGAAACTGGCATCGGGCTCTACCAAAGCACCGTAGCGCATGGCCACTGCTTGTGTGTTGAATCCTGTCACTATAACTTCATGATTAGGGGTAGCAATTAAACCGCCCGCAAAATCATTGTCCTCACCACAGCCATCGTAAACGGCCCACCATTCTTCATTGGGGCCTTGGCCAACTTCTGTCGTTACGATATCCCAGTCGCCGCTGTTGTTCATCGTGCGGCCCGACATAAATACTTGTCCGTTATCGGCACAGTCAATATTCTGCAACTCCGTGTCACCAATCCCGGCAAAATCATGCTGCCAGATCAGTCCGCCATTATCCGAATTGATTTTGAGTAGTTTGATAGTCGTGTCACCCCCATCATCAATCGTCGACGCCAGGTATAAATTACCCTCGCTATCAACATCAAATCGATCGTTTGCATCGTAGTCGGCCTCTCCCATGAGGAAGTCAGACTCCCAACCTTGGAATCCGTCGGGGCTCACTTCGGCCAAGGTCCAGCCGTTGTCGGCACCTTGATCCGAACGTCCCATGATGTAAATATTTCCTCCGTAGGTCACCATCTTGTGGGCTTCGTCGGTTGCAAATCCATTCCCATTGAAATCAAAGGTCCACTGCTCAATTCCGAGGACTGGCTCATATTTCGTGAGGTGCATGTCGGCATTGATGCCGATTGTTCGTCCCCAACTCAACATATAGAAGTAGCCGTCTACAAAAAGGGCATCGGTACCATAAACGGTGCCAACTCCTTCGATAGAAACCATGTACAATTCCTCGCCCGTATTAGTCAGCTTGACCGCCATTGCATCGGTCAGACCGTTTCCTTCTCCCACAATGTAGATATTCCCGTCGTCGTCCAGAGTAATGGCGTTTCCGACACTCGTTGCACCGTCGTAGCTGCTAAAAATCGTAGGTGTCGCGTCGGCTGCAAAGGCACCCACGAGAATATCGGTTCCATACCTTCCTGTGTAGTAGATGTCGCCGTTGGCATCGCACACAGCATCATTCACCTCTCCAAATGAGCCGAGGTAGAAATCCTCGAGCCAGTTTTGTTCGCCCGTTTCCGAAATACTTTGAATCCATCCGTACACGTAGGACGATGTATAAGTTCCAATCGTATAATACCCGCCCTGTGGGTTTCGGATAGTCTTCGTGGTCGAAATGGATGTGTTGTAATGGGATGTTTGCCAACTTTCAAATGCTTCTCCAAAAATCACCGAGCTTGGCGCCGGGCCTACGTCTACATAGCCGAATTTGATTTCTGTATCTGCATCACCATTGCCAGTTACGTCAAGTGTAATGTCCTTCGTTCCTTCGCTGTCCCACGATACATTGTGCGGACCGGGGCCTATAGCTGTAGCTGGGCTAGCACCAACTCCGAAATCCCAGTTAAGTGATTCTTGCGGACCAGAGGAAGTATTGGTAAAAGTCACCATTCCATCGACACATGTTGACGTGGTCGACGCCTCGAAATTTGCGCTTGGCGCGTAGTCATAAGAAGCCGTGATATTGAAACAAGGGTCTGACCAACCACCGCAGCCCACACCGCCCGGACAACTGTCGCTAATGTATCCGTTGATCAATACGGATCCTCCGTTGGAGTTTATGGCATTGTTCCAAGTTGTGGCAGAAATTGTGAAAGTACTGGTCACCCAAGAGCATCCGTTGCCAGAGTTAGACGTGTTAAGCATGTCAACCCAGGTGCCATCAACCCAGATATCCATTTGCAAGTTGCCATAGTTATTGCCGCTCCACGGGCCACAGTACAACCAAGAAACCGACATGTTTACTGTAACCGGAGTCTCTGGGGTGTTCTCAAAGGTGTACTGTTTCGTCGTGTAAGCACTACATACAGCACCACTTGACACATTATATGATTGAGCGAAAAGGCCATTGCCTACAAATGCCGCAAAGGCTACTAGTAAAGTAAGTTTTAATTTCATGGTATGAATTTGGTAGAAACGGCAAGTTAGAAATAACCTTATTTATAGGGTAGCACAACTATCATAATATTGATGCGAGTTTTGCACGATTCTGTGATTCCACTTGTCTATTATTGCAACTCAAGAAAACAGACCATGGGAAAGAAAATTCTAGCATTTGGCGCAAGTAGCAGTAAAGAGTCAATAAATAAACGGTTTGCGACCTATGCGGCCAGTTTGATTCACGACGCGGATCTTACAATTTTAGACTTGAATGACTTCGAAATGCCAATTTTCAGTGTGGATAGAGAAAAGGAACTAGGTCATCCAAAAGAGGCCTTGGAATTCAAAGAGCATATCCGGAATGCCGATGGTATTGTAATCTCTTTCGCCGAACACAACAGCTCTTATTCGGCGGCCTACAAAAACATCTTCGACTGGGTTTCTCGCATTGAAAAGGATGTCTGGCTTCAAAAACCGATGCTTCTATTGGCGACTTCCCCAGGCGGACGAGGTGCTATGAGTGTTCTAGAACAAGCAACTACAACCTATAGCCGTTCCAATCCGAATGTCGCTGCCTGTTTTTCTTTGCCTTCTTTCCATGATAATTTTGGGGAGTCGGGAATTATTGACGATAAATTGAAGGCTAGTTTTAACAAGAAGATCAAAGCTTTTAGCGAAGCCATCTAAATTGAAACATATCTTAGTTTGAATCGTCTCTAGGATAACAGGCATAAGCCCAACGCGATAAATCCAGAAAAAGCCAAACCATGAAGATCGAAGAAGCAGCACAGTATTTTGAAGTCCGCGCCCAACAAACGGAGAGAAAATACCGACAAAAATTCTACACGAAAGTCGCCGCTGTGCTCGCTGATCTCGCAACCAAAGAACTTGATTCAAGCCAAATCGCTGAAATCGAAGTGGAGTTGGACAAGTTTGAATTGAATTCGGAAAAGGAGCAAAAGCATTACCAGTACACCAGAAAGTACAACTACTTCACCAAATTCATCGTGGAAAAGCTTGAGCTGACTCCCACGAAATACTATGAAGAGCGTTATTTGGCGATTGGCATGACCTTGGGCATGGTGATCGGTATGGTGATATTTTATGCAATACAACATGAATCTGGCATCAACAGCGGATTCGCCTTTGGCATGCCCGTGGGGATGATTTTTGGATTGCTTTGGGGTAGGAAGAAGGACAAGGAGGCGGAAGAGCGCGGACAAGTCCTCGGAGCTGCGTAAGTTGAATTCCTAATCTGTTTTTTTTGTTTTCGTTTTGCCGTTTGATAAGTCGTGATTCTTGATCAAATCGGTCACTATTGCCGTAAATTAAGGCTTTGGGCGCTTTTCAACTTTGCCGTTTGGTAAGTGACTTTGGTTTCCTAGTAAATTGCAGCTATCCTTGTGAAAGTAATCCACCCATTGACTCTTGCCACAATGAAAAAGCAAACGCTCCAAGCCCTGGTTTTTACACAGTTATTTTTGCTTTCAATCTGTCTGACCGCCCAAGTAAACATCGATTCCCTAGAACATGTTTGGAATGACAAAAGTCAGGCTGATTCAAGCCGACTTGAAGCTGTTCGCCAAGTTGTGCAATACGGCTACCTCTTTTCCCGTCCGGATACGGCATTCGATATTGCCGAAAACATGTACGCGCTGGCCGATACCGCGGGCTATCCCAAGTGGATGGAGACTGCTCGAAATTACCAGGGTATTTCAATGGCCATTCGTGGCAATCACCGTGGAGCCATAACCTATTTCAACTATTGCTTGGAACTCAACGAAGCACAAGGAAACCAACACCGTACCGCAGGATCACTCAATAATATCGGTCTGCTCTACAAAGAAATCAACGATCCCGACCATGCCCTCGAATACTTTGATCGAGCCCTAGCGATCTACAAAGAAACGGCCGATACCAACGGACAAGCCCTCACTTCCGGAAACATGGCCATGTTGCTGCAGAAAAAGGGACAATACGACCGCGCCATTGAGCTGGGAAAAACGTCCATGGAGTTGTTCGATATTACCCACGATACCAAAGGCTATGGCAATTCATTGAGTTCGCTCGGTTCCATTTACAGTTCGCTCGCCGAGCACCAAAAGAGCTTAGGACAAACCCAAGAAGCATCCGAAAACTTTAAAATTGGTCTCAATTACTTCAAAGAGGCGCTACCCATCCGCGAGTTAATGCAAGACAAAGATGGAATGGCTGTGACATTGAGCGGTATGGCCGAAATCGAACGCGAAATGGGCCATGTAAACAAGTCTATTCGTCTGTTCGAAGAAGCACTTGCAATGGCCGAAGAAGTGAATTCCCTCGCAACAATCCGAGATATCACTGCCGATCTCACCGATATTTATAAAGAAAAGCGAATCTTCAAAAAGGCCTTTGGCTACTATGAATATTACAACGCCGTCAACGACTCGATTCTAAGCGAGGAAAATAAGCGGGGAGTGATCCGACAAGAATTCGATTACGCCTACCAGCAGCAGGCTTTGGCCGATAGCCTCGTTCAGGTGGAACAAGCATTTCAGACCGAGCTAGTCCATCAAGCTGAAATCAAGGAGAAAAACAACATTCGAAATATCTTCATCGCCTTGGGATTGTTTGTCTTGTTGTTGGCAATCGGATTGTGGAGTCGGAATCGATATATGAAGACGGTCAATGAAAAGTTGGCCCTTGCCAAGCAACGCGCAGAGGTGAGTGAAAAGCACAAAGAGCAGTTTTTGGCCAATATGAGTCACGAAATCCGGACGCCCATGCACGCCATTTCGGGCATGTTGCAAATTATCAAGCGCAACGAGCACCCACCCAGTCAGGATGTGTATTTAGACGCCATGGCCAAAAGCGCCGAAAGTCTGGTGGTGATTCTGAACGATGTGCTCGACTTATCGAAGATCGAAGCGGGCATGCTCAATATCGAATCGGCCCCTATGAAACCGCGATTGGTGGTCGAAAATGTATGCCAAGTGCTGCATTTCAAGGCTATCGAGAAAGGGCTTGCGCTCACATCAGACATCAAAGCCGACATCCCCGAACTGGTCATGGGTGACGCCGCTCGCTTGAACCAGATTTTGGTGAACTTAGTTGGAAACGCAATCAAATTCACGGAAAAGGGCGGGGTAGAAGTGATCCTCAGTCGCACAGGAGGAAGTCTCAAGTTCTGTATCAAAGACACGGGTATTGGCATTCCTCAGGAGAAGCTTAGCAGTATTTTCGGGGCTTTTGAACAAGCATCCAGCGCGACGACAAGAACCCATGGAGGCACAGGATTGGGCCTCAGTATTTCGCAACAATTGGTCGAGTTCCAAAACGGAAAAATTTGGGTCGAGAGCGAAGAGGGTGTAGGAAGCAAGTTCTACTTCGAGTTGCCGCTAACGAATACATCAATAAATACCGTATCCGACGACGAGTTAATGACCGAGGAGCGTCTGCAAAACATGGCCAAGTCTCTAAGTGGTATGCGCATCCTACTGGCCGAAGACAACGATTTCAACCAAATGATCGCGACCGACGACCTCAATTTTTATATAGATAAGGTTCACCTGGACATAGCCAACAACGGCGCCGAGGCCCTCGCAAAAGCCAAAGCCAATACCTACGACCTTATCCTCATGGACGTCCAAATGCCCGAAATGGACGGTTTCGATGCCACCCGCGAGATACGAGCACACGAAGCAGCCGAAAACAAAGAAAACGTAAGCATTATCGCCATGACTGCCAGTCTGCTCGAATCCGAAATCAGCAACTGCTACGCCGCCGGCATGAACGACTACATCCCAAAACCATACAAGCCCGAGCAACTAATCGGCGCCCTCTACAACAACACCCAAAAAGGAGATTCGTAGGTCGAGAACAAGTCAATATATACGCGACAAGCGCAAATGATCAATGCCACTCCAAGAACGAGCGCAGCCGTGGCGTGGTGATTGACGTGCATTTGAGAGTGGGAGAAGCAGTATATCGACCGTAGGTCTAGACTTGCTATAATTGTTTCGCCTATTGTGCATGTGATTTGTGTGCTGCCGATCAATTCAAAGATGAGGGCCACGTTTATTTTTTATAAAGCATAAATCCTTCATTTAAAAAGTGGTCAAACAAAGAGACCGGAGCGCACATCACTTCTCACGGTGTTAGTTCATTTCGCTGCGAGCTCGTCCATTTACAAAATAAATGCCAAATCTCCGAAATAACACACCTTCACTTATCCAACGGTAAGAAATCAATCAAATTTCACCGTTCGATAAGTCGAATTGTTAGTTGTGAAAATTGCATATATAATTGCGGGGTGAAGCATAGTCGACAAGGCTTAGAGCACTGTCGAATCACGGATTTGTCGTGATGATTAAGTCTTGAAGAGAGAGTCGAGAAGAACATTACTATTTATGGTTTTTAGGTCAGCACCTCAGCCCATGTTCTCCGATTGTACAATTCATTCTTGTCATGCTTACACAGCCAAAACCCTTTAATCTATAAATCAATTATGAAAAATTATTTCACACTATTCCTCGCTTTAGCTTTAGTGACCTGCGGCTTTGCACAATGTCCGCCGAGCGGATTGATTCTTTCAAGTCAAGCCTCAATTGACAATTTTTCACTCAACTATCCTGGATGTACAGAGATTTCGGGGATATTGAAAGTTCAAGGGGCCGACATAACCAACTTGAATGGATTGTCACAACTAACCTCTCATAATGGAGATCTCCAGATAACCGATTGCCCACTTCTGTTTAATCTCAATGGATTGCACAACATCCTTACCATCAATGCATTCCTTCAAGTGAATAATTGCGATTTGCTTTCTGATTTATCAGGTCTTGAATCTCTAACTTCTGTCGTAGGTAAAGTCATTATTACGGATAACGCCAATTTGCTTGCTTTAACAGGGCTCTCTAGCCTGAACAACATTGGATGGGAACTGCAGATTGTAGACAACCCTCAACTAGCAATGTGTGAAGTGCAAGGTGTTTGTGATTTCTTGGCAATTGCTTCAAATCCGGACTTGATTTTTCTCAATGCCCCGGGATGCTCCTCAAGAGCTGAAATTGAAGCGGCTTGTGCTGCTGGAGCGCCAGGATGTACGGATGTTGCAGCTTGTAACTATGATTCATCAGCGAGTTCGGATGATGGGAGCTGTGAGTTTCCGACTGATCCCTATTTGCTTGAAGTGTATAATGAAGGTGGTGGTGATCCCTTTAGTTGCGATGGAACTAGCATAGCGTCGGTTTTTGCCGATGGAGGATGCGGACCGTTGGATGTACTGATAGATGGCTCTCCAGCTAATATAATTTTCATAGATGACCAGGATGTATATGTAATTCTTTACGTAGAAATTCCTGAAGGCCTAGGAACATTCGAAATACAGGTGAGTAACAGCGTTGGAATATCACCAGCGTGGACCTTGTATTATACTGAAGGTGGTTGCATGGATCCTAGTGCCTGCAACTTTAATTCTGAGGCGCTATGCGACAACGGGTCATGCTTGTACTCATATTCACCTTCGATTTTCGAAGTGTATAGCGATGATTTTGGTAGCGCTTTCAATTGTGATGGCTCATCAATAGCATCAATATATGTCGACTATGGTTGTGGTGATATCGATGTCTCCATTGGGGGAACGTCGGTGACTGTATTGTCGAATCTGTACGGCGAAAGCTATAGTATTCTTACATGTACCGTTCCCACAGGAAGCGGTTTGACGGAGGTCATTGTAACAACGGCAGAGGGCTCTGCCAACTTCTTTTTCCCGTACACGGGCGGCGGTTGCACGTACGCCTTTGCTTGCAACTACGACCCGAGCGCTCTTTGTGACGATGGCTCATGTGAAGAACCAGGATGTATGCAGACGAATGCTTTGAATTACAACCCCTCTGCTGCTTGTGACAATGGCCTTTGTGTATTCGATGCTACGGTAAGCTGTCAAGGTGACTTGAACGATGATTTGGTTGTGAATTCAACCGATTTACTACTTTTCCTTGCAAGTTTCGGTAGCATTTGCAATTAAAAATCTGTACGCTTGACCCCTAAATGGCTAGTATTTATTATCTAGGAAGCTCTTCACAGAGCTTCCTTTTTTTCTGACCGTCGTCGAGGCTGATCAAGCAAAAGTGACGGAAGGTCAATAGATAGAGGGGCTTCCATAATACGCGCTGTAGTCACTAACAAGGGTCCATGCTTTTCTCATACAACGATCGTAGCGTTTTAGGCCATAAGTCATTTGCAGTCCTACCGATATTTGACCTCTACGAGGTCCTTTAGTTGTTCGAGCACAAGCGAGGTCAAGCCAATTTTTCATTCTGAATTTTCAATTTATAATTTAGAAAGGACCGGCCTTTGAATGAGATTCGTGTTGACTCATTTCGACGTCGCGCTTCAACTACTTGTCAAGAAGTCAAATACTGTCAAAGAGGTTGTCGAGCAGAGAAACTCTAGGACATTATACATTTAGCAGAATATTCAAGTTTCGTCGTCGAGACATGCTCAATGACCTCATTTTAACCACATGATGTAAAGAGGCAGTCGAACCAAGAACATTTCGACGTCGCGCTTCAACTACTTGTCAAGATGTCAAATACTGTCTAAGAGGTTGTCGAGTAAAGAAACTCTAGGACATTATACATTTAGCAGAATATTCAAGTTTCGTCGTCGAGACATGCTCAATGACCTCATTTTAACCACATGATGTAAAGAGGCAGTCGAACCAAGAACATTTCGACGTCGCGCTTCAACTACTTGTCAAGAAGTCAAATACTGTCAAAGAGGTTGTCGAGTAAAGAAACTCTAGGACATTATACATTTAGCAGAATATTCAAGT
>JADFAK010000050.1 GCA_015665315.1 Flavobacteriales bacterium
GGGCGATCAGGGACATGGTGGGCTTTTGAGCAATTCGGCATTGTTCCGGACATCCTCACTTTGGGAAAAGCATTGGGAGCTGGCTTGCCGATTGGAGCTTGCATCGCCTCTCAGCCCCTCCTAAATCAATTCAGCCACGATCCTGTCCTCGGACACATTACCACATTTGGAGGACACCCAGTCATTTGCGCGGGAGCGCTAGCCGGACTAAACGAACTAGTCGACCGGAAACTCATCGACGACATCAATGAAAAAGGGAAATTACTCCACGATGCGCTCGTGACTCACCCAAAAATCAAAGAAATACGATATCGCGGACTCTTCTTCGCCATCGATCTTGAGTCTGACGAAACTGTTCAAGCAGTCGTAGAGGATTGTCTGCAAGCAGGAGTCATCGGATTTTACTTTTTGTCACATCGCACGTCTTTCCGTTTGGCGCCTCCTTTCGTTATCACCGACGACGAATTACGTTCAGCAGCAAAAATTATCACTAAGGCATTGGACAAGCTATGAGTAAAGTCTGGCGCACGCATCATTGGGTCCAATCCCTAACACGCAAGAAACGTTTTCCTGGGAGGGACTTTCTTATCGTCAACATGCCGAAATGGTTTTTACCCGCCCCCTCTGCTCCCTTCACGCTGACTACTTCGTTTCACTTTGACATTCACATCAATCCGGCAGAGGACACGGGCATTGATCGGATAATCTACGAGCGCGGGATGTATGAAATGGGGACTATGCATTTTATACAAGAAAATCTGTCTGAAGGAGACACCTTCCTCGATGCTGGTGCCAACATAGGAGTAATGAGTTTGGTGGCTGCCACGAAAGTGGGATCTACAGGTCGTGTATTGGCTTTCGAACCGCATCCAAAAACGCGCGCAATCCTGGAAAAGAACAAGGGACTTAATGGCTTTGAACAAATTGACATTCAGGCATTAGGCCTGGGATCTGGGAATAGCAAAGGAACTCTATTCAACGAAAACAAGAACCGTGGAGGGGCCAGTTTGATGGGCTATGAGGAAAACGAAGAGCACGGAGCTGAAATTCAGATTGTGTCATTGGACGAAATTGCAGAGCGACTCAAACTAGACAAATTGGATCTGGTCAAAATAGACATTGAAGGTTGGGAGTTTGAGATGCTGCGAGGCGCTGAGTCTACCCTTAAGCAATTCCAACCAACGATCATTGTTGAGATAGACCTTCATCGCAAACTGGAAGGCGGAACTGTGCTCGAGATGGTTGATTATTTAGTTGGTCTGGGCTATGAAGTTTATCGGTTTCCTGAGAACAAGAATCACCCGGGGGAGTTGGTGCGAGTACGTGATTTTGAGGAATTGCCGGAGCATGATAATTTGGTGTTTGCCTCTGCTCATTGACAGACAGGTAACGAATTCCAAAGCAGAACCCGCCCATTGATCCTAGATTCCCCCTATCTTTGAACGCAATTACGCCTACTATGAGTCTTCTTCGAAATAGCAAACTGGTCTACCGTATTTACAACTTCTTTCACCGTGAGAAGCTGAAGCAAAATGAGGATTTATATAAAAAGATCGGATTGAAGAAACATTACGCTGCGCCCGTTTCCAGTGCCGATTTTGAGCATCTCGACCCTAGCTTACTCGCTCCGAGTCAGGAAGTTAAAACAGCTATTCAAACAAAAAAGAACAATCTACCAAAGGAGATTCAAGACCAAATCAAAGACTGGAATCAAAACGGATTCGCCATTCTGCGCTCCTTTTATTCCGACGAGAAGGCCGAGAGTATCAATGAAGAAGTGGATCATTTGCTCGATACGGGCAAGGTTAAGTGGCGTTACGGCAATAAAATCATGTTTGCCATCCACAAGTCAAAAATGCTCACCGATCTTGGTTCCAATCGCCAACTACTCGACGTGTTAGATGTGCTGGTCGGTCAGCCAGTAAGCCTCTTTCAAAGCATCAACTTCAAGACGGGCAGTCAGCAAAGAACCCACTCCGACGCCATTCACATGACCACTTTTCCTTTTGGGAACATGATCGCGATTTGGGTGGCTTTGGAAGACATGACACTGGAAAATGGCGCGCTGCACTACTATCCTGGTTCGCACAAACTCCCTTATGTCATGAACAAGGATTTCGACAATATCAGTTCGAAGTTATGGCTGGGGCCTAAAGATTATTCAGACTACGAAAACAAGATTCAGGAAGTACTCGCTCAAAACCCCATGGAGAAAAAAGTCTTCACTGCGAAAAAGGGTGATGTATTGATTTGGCATGCTAATTTGCTGCACGGGGGCGAGAAAGTCCTTGATCCGAAAAGCACACGAAAGAGCGTAGTGTACCATTACTTTGCCGATCATAGCGTGGCCTATCACGAGATTACAGAGCGACCGGGATTGCGAATTATTCAAGGGCGCTAGCTGTTTTTCAACTTGAGTAAGAATACAATGGACTAGTTATATTCATGCATGGATGCGCGTAAACTTCATTAAATTACCTCGCACTATATATAACAACAAAATCAAGGTCAAGTCCATGAAAACCTTCTTCGGATCATTGGTAATCATTGCTCTTCTCATTTGCACTAGTTGCAAAAATGAAGAATGCCACAATCCGTGCATCGATTGCCTATTGGTAGGCGAGCCTGGCGCCTACTTCCCCGGCTATCCCGGAACTTGGTGGAAATACGTTGACCAACATGATAGTCTGATTACATTTTACATATCTCCTACGTATGAACTGTGTGATCACATTTGTCGGCCCACTTTCACGAATGCCGATAAATGTCTGAGCGGTAATGGACTAATACAATTCGCATATCACGGTCTGGGAAGAGAAGGTGCATATAATTCCCCAATATATTCACTCACTTTAGACTCAGTGTTAATCTGTCCTATTTCATTTGTAACTTTTGGTGATTCTCCAACTATTCTACACGCTGAAGAAATAGACTACAGGCGAATGACCACAAATCTGGATACAATATTAGTCGTGAATGATGTCGAATACAGCGATGTCATTGAAGTCTATGAATACCATATTAACAATGCTAACCATCGATATCTAGACTACTTCGCAAAAAATATTGGGTTAATTAAAAGAGATCATATTAGCTCAATGGATACCAAAATTCAGATTTTATCTTTGACAGATTATGCCATTGGAAGTAGAAATTGATAGTTGAAAGAAATAGCGAGCATCAACGAATTTCACCATGACTTTCATCAACGACAAATACCCTTCCTCAAGATCCTTTCGCCAAAAGACGCCGCAATTCAATTGGCAGGGCCTGATCGCCTTTCTTGTATTCGTCCTGACCATCGTCAGCATGTTTATTTACAAAGCCTATTTCGACTAGTCCGTATTCCTTCATTCTTCCGCTTCTCCCAGCAATAGCTCCTAGTTTCACCTTTTCAGCTCAGCGACAAGCGCAAATTTATCTAATAATCCAAGCCTGTTGTCTGATGCAAGTTGTTTCTTATATTCACTTCTGGATTTAGCTTTTATTACAAAACATGATTTAATCATGAGAATACTCTTTATCGTTGTGCTGCAAATGCTTATTTCGACCATCACCTATGCCCAGAAAAAAGCCGACTATTTTATTGGAGAATGGAAATCGTATCTAGATGACGACTCTACGTTCGAATACTTAAGGCTAAACGAAGACGGATCTGGAATAAAGACATTTGGAAAGACCATCAATGGGCAGGACACAATTCTCAGTAATCATCTTATTTCCTTACAAATTACGGACTGGAAATCTAATAGGAAAAAGATCGAATTCAAATTCCAGTACGGGCTGATTTACCCTCCGAATGAAGTGTTTTCAATAGGAGATAAAACAGATAGTACTTTGACTCTTTTTGGTGATCATTTTGAATTAGGCACATATCCCTCCAAGTTTAATATAAATGCTTTTAGAAAATCAGTAAAGTACACGAAAACAGAATATCTTGAAGACAGAATTGGAATACGCAAGGACACTTGTCTTTTTGAGATTAATATAATAGAATTCCAACCCATTGACTCCTTGATACAGAAAGCAGAATATATAGGGTTTGACGACTTGATTCCCCACCTAACTGGCTGTACTCAGGAGGTTAAATTTATTGACAAATATTACGACCAGCCATATGAGCTTTTACTGCCGGCCGAATTTGACTCCTGGTATTTTGGGTATGGTGAGGAAAATTTCTCAATCGGATTTAAAAGTCGGGCAGATACCCAAAATGAAACCTGCGTGATAATCTATTACGACTTCGCAGATAGAGATAAAAATCATTTCTTATCTCAAATCGAAAGCGGTGATCAAATAGCAAACATAGTTACTCATGAAAACAATAAAATGTACTTGTATGACAATTGGCAGAAGAAATCTTCGGGTCAGATATTCTACAGCAACCACATTTCTGTCGCATATTACACTCTTGATAAGTCCAAAGAAGTGATACTTCAGAAATGCATATCTTCATTAAGGTATCAAGATTAAAAACAGCTATTAGCTCAGCAAGACAAACTAGAATACTCATCTTTCTAAAAGACCTTCTACATTACTTTCACAACTTTCAAACGGAAGGGCCAAGGGGGCAAGCAGACTTATCCAAAGTTTAACGGGGAGGGAATAATCGGTTGCTGGTAATTATCTTGTCTATTTTGGGAATGGTGATTTACGAGAATTACAATAAGTGAAGGTTTGAAAATGGGAATTGAGCATAGACAACGAGCTCCAGAATGAATTATTGTAAAAAAATATGAAAACAGAACTTACAGTATCAACGATAGTAATTCTTGCCGTCATTGGAAAATTTTTCCATCTGCCTACCAACGCGGTTCTGATAATCTCCACCAGTGTGCTTTCTATGCTGTACTTCCTAGGCGCGGCATATTTTTTCAGAGCTGGAAAATTCAAGGCAAACCAGGCTCTTCTTTCAGCTATATGTGGAGTTCTATTTTCAATAATACCCATTGCACTAGTATTCAAAATTCAAGTTTGGACTTCGCATGACAATCTTGTACTTGCGTCTTTTTTGGCCTGTGCTGTAGCGTTGATCCTAGTACTTGCCACGCGCCCTAAGTTTATCGAAAAGGATGGTGTTTTCATTAAACGGCTTCTTATAAGGTCGGTAGCTCTTATGCTCATATCATCTGCCATGTTTTTAATATCAACTCCCACATGGCTCAGCATATTACATCGCAACAATCCAGAAGTGGCTAGGATCCGCACTCTATACTACGAGAATCCTGACAACGAGGAATATCGATTACGGAATGACAGCCTGTTTAATATTGACGGGGGAAGACACATGACACCTTCCAAGGTTAATTAGTGATTTTCAATTGCCGATACTGAAAACCACCCCATAAGAATACGTATACACTCAAGAAAGAATAATAATCCATAGCGCCTTTTCAAGAGCATTCGTCCTCATATTTTCACAAGCGACAAGCGCAAACCGAACTTTGCCCTTCCATATCCAGAACTCTACTCCTTCACTTCCTTTACAACTTTCTCCTCGCCCTCTTCATCCGCAAAAGGTTTTAAACGAATGGCCCCAATGCCCTGTGCCCATAGTTTTTGATTCAAATCGGGAATCGTGGTATTGATCCATCCATAGGCTGTGGCTCGCAAAGGTGCCCATTCGGCCTCCATCAGGTCGCGGTATTCAATCGATGACTTGTTGACACGCGGAATATCACTTGAAGATTGATTGATTAAGTAAATGTAATCTGCCGAAAATCCGTTTTCGAAATTCTCGACATCGTCGTAGGCTTTTGATTTCCGCTGGACCATCGTTGAATCCCATGAGTGCATGGCTTGAAGGACGTGTTGGATCTCCATTTTAAGCGAATCGTCTTTGATTTCGGCCATGACGCCTGCCAATTGGTGCTGACAATCGTAAAGTTGATTCACGAGGTTGTGCATCATGGTGAGCGTGTCTTCCATGCCTTTCAACAACACGTCGTACTCTGCGTATAGCTCGGCTGTGATCTCAAATTTGGGGTTCTGCCCGATTACGGCGATGGTCGAGTCGCAACTTTCTCCCATTGTTAGGCGCAACTTGTAATTCCCTGGGCCGACTTTATGTCCGCGATAACTGGCTTCAATATAAACTCCCGGAATTCCTGGCATGGATTTATGTCGTGTATCCCAAACGAACCTATTCAGTCCCGGTTCGGCCACCAAAACTCTATCTGGTGACGGTCCGCCTGCCCAGCGACCTGCATGCTTGTCTCGCTTCGGAGAGAAATTTTGAATCAACTCACCAAACTCATTGAATATTTCCAACTTGAGCGAAGTGGAATCAATTCTGTCGGGAAGCTCGAAGTAGACCACCATGCCGCTTGCGGGGTTTATTCCTTCGAAATGTGAGGTACCCTTGAATTTCTTGTCGCTGTAGTCCATGGCACTGTACCATGATGCATAGACCATCTCTGGCGACTCTAGCAGGTCCAATGATTTCTTGGGACTGTATTGGGCCAATACGTCGAGATCATCCAGGATCCAAAACGCCCGACCTGACGTCGCGACTATCAGATCATTTTGGTGCACTCTTAAATCGGTAATAGGCGTAACGGGTAAGTTCAACTGAAAGGGCTCCCAACTGGTGCCGCCATTCCAGGAGATGTACATACCCAATTCCGTTCCGGCAAAGAGCAAGTCTTTTCGGCCATGATCCTCGCGAACAACACGTGTAAAAGCACCTTGCGGAATACCTTTGCTTATGTTCACCCACGATTTACCGTAGTCGGTCGTTTTGTACAGTGCAGGAGTATGATCGTCGAATTTATACCTCGTCGTGGCGATGTAAGCCGTCCCAGGAGCGTGTGGAGATACTTCGATCGAGTTGATCAGACATTCCTGTAGTTTCTTTGGCGTCACATTGGTCCAAGTCGTCCCGCCATCTTTGGTGACATGTACCAGTCCGTCGTCGCTACCTGTATAAAACACACCTTTTTCATGTGGAGACTCCACCATGTAGCTGATCGTTCCGTAGTTCTCGGCGCCCACAGCCTCATTGGTATACGGACCGCCGCCCTTGCCTTGCTTTTCATCGATGTTTCGGGTTAGGTCGGGCGATACTTCCTCCCATGAGACACCCATGTCGCGGGTTCTCAATACGAGTTGTGCGCAATGATAGAATGTTCCCGGCTCGTGTTGCGACCATATTATCGGAGCATTCCAATTGAACAAGTACTTCATGTCGCGCGCTTCCTTGCCTAAATACTGCAAGGGGGCCGACATGACTTCAATGCTCGATTTTGCTTCCATGTCGGTTATGTCAATCGTTCCGAGGTAGCTTCCTCCCATCACGTAGCGCGGATTGTCGGGGTCGAAGGCCAGAAATGCACTTTCCCCTCCAGCCGATCTGGTCCAGTCGGCCTCACCAATGCTCCCCGAGCCGTTGGACATGCTCGCAATGCGAATGGTCGAGTTGTCTTGCTGTCCGCCATAGATATTATACGGCCATAGGTTATCGGTATTGATTCTGTAGATCTGAGCCGTAGGCATGTTGTCCTGCGTCGACCAAGATGCTCCCTGATTAAAGGTAATGGCCGCACCACCGTCGTTGGAAATGATCATATTCCTAGAATTGGTAGGATTGATCCAGAGATCATGGTAATCGCCGTGCGTCCCTCCAATGCGCTCCCAACTGCTTCCTCCGTCAATCGATCGCAAAGCTGGTGCACTCAACACGTAGACCGTATGTTCGTCCAAAGGATCGGTAAACACTTCGGTGTAATACCATGACCGCTGCGTAAGTCGGTTGTCGTCACTTACCCTGCTCCATTTTTCACCGGCATTGGTCGATACGAACAATCCGCCCAAGTCCTTCTCGCTATCACTTTCTATGAGGGCATACAAGTGCTCTGAATTTGACCGGCACACTGAAATGGCCATCTTGCCTTTCTCCTTGGGCAATCCTTCTTCGATTTTTTTCCAAGTTGTTCCGCTATCGGTACTTTTATACACTCCACTTCCTTCGCCTCCGCTCACCACTTTCCACGGCATACGTTGATGCTCCCACATCGTGGCGTACAGGATATCTGGAAAATTCATGTCCATGCACAACTCGCTGCAGCCAGTCAGCTCATTGACAAAAAGTACCTGCTTCCACGTTTTACCACCGTCTGTTGATTTGTAGATTCCGCGTTCCTTGTTTGGACCGTACAAAGCCCCTTGCGCGGCGACAAACACGATATCGGGATTTGTGGGATGAATGACAATCCGTGCAATATGCCGGGTTGGAGCCAAACCAATATGAATCCACGTCTTTCCCGCGTCGGTCGACTTGTACATACCATCTCCTGAAGAAGTCATTACTCCTCTAGGCGCATGTTCCCCCATACCACAATACACAATGTAAGGATGCGATTCCGAAACAGCGACTGCTCCTACCGACCCCGTCTTAAAGAATCCATCAGAAATATTATTCCAATGCTGACCGGCATCTTCGGTTTTCCACAATCCACCGCCGGTCGTGCCCATGTAATAGGTAAGCACATCACCTGGAACTCCACATGAAGACACGGATCGTCCGCCCCTGAAAGGTCCGATATTCCTGTACTTAAGCGGACTGAAAAACGCTTCGGCTGTTGATTGGCCGATGGACGAAATTGAAAGAGAAACGAGCAGGGCTAGCAGGAGGATATTGCGCACGGTATAGGTGATTAGGTTTATGGGGGTAATTTAGAGAAGTATTCAATACTGGCAATCTAAGACCCCCTAAAAATCCTCCTGTCTGATCCCTGGTCGATTTCGATACTCGATAAATATTGAATGCCAACCACTAAAAAACAGACCTACTAACCTGGGATCGCTTTCAAGAAAAGTCGATTGATATCGCTAAACAACCTATATATTTAGCGTGAGGGCGACTTGCCGACGTGGTACCAAAAAATTATTCAAGTGAAACATCTAATATTCAACCTATTCTTCGTACTCCAGATTGGAATGGTAAACGTACAGGACCAAATACTCTTCCATTCCTATACCCCTACAGCCTCTAGTTGGGACATTTTAGAATGGAATCTTCAAGATACGGCAAGGGTCTCTTGGGTATTGAAGGAAACGGTTGATGACAAAGGCAGAGTAACCCAACTGGAATTTCTAAAAGACGGAGAATTGATAAAAGATCCACTTTGCTATTTGGCCAATAGAATTGTATACGAGTATCAAGCAGATCGAATAATCGAAAAGTTATATCACTTTGATACTGAAATGCTGTCCACTGAATGTGAGGCTCGCTTTTCCACGACTTACTTTCTAAACGAACAAGGCTTTATTACTCGCACCGAGTCTCTAGCAAAATTTGATTTCACCGACCTCAGTCCAGAAGAAATAGCTGGAATATCAGAATTTATACCGGAGAAAGTGATTCAAACGGACAGCCTTGGAATCAATTTACAAGTGGAGTACTTCTACCATTCCTTTACTAAAATGAACGGAGCATATCCCACAAATGAAAACTTCATTTTCGATGATGCTTACTACTATGGAGATGAACCAGAAAAGCAATCAATCCTTAAGGGACTTGTACTTTCGAAAGACTAATTGAAGCAATATTATCTCAACGTAAATAGTTCTTTCAGTTCCTTATTGCTCATATTCCCAATCCAATTTTCGCCGGTTGCTATGGTCATCTCAGCAAGCGCTTTTTTCGACTGGATCATTTCATTTATTTGTTCCTCAAAGGTGTTTTTAGTAATAAATCGATGCACCATGACATTGTTCTTTTGTCCAATACGATAGGCTCTATCAGTCGCCTGTGCCTCCACAGCAGGGTTCCACCATAAGTCATAGTGAATCACGTGACGAGCTGCGGTAAGATTAAGTCCAGTGCCCGCGGCTTTAAGTGAAAGAATAAAGACCTTGTTGGCTCTATTGTTTTGAAAACTTTCGACCATGGCACTCCGTTGTTTCATGGTACTCCCTCCATGATAAAATAAAGGTTCTTCCTCATAGCGCTCGGTAATAAATCGCTGCAAGAGCATCCCCATTTCCTTGAACTGGGTGAATATTAGCACCTTTTCATTATTCTCCAGGATATTATCCAGCGTATTAAAGAGCATTTCTATTTTACCGCTCAGCAACGGATCGTATTCTTTGTTCTTTAAAAATTGGGTAGGATGATTGCAAATTTGTTTTAAGGCCATTATCATTTGAAGTACAAGACCTTGCCGTTTAAAAAGTGCCTTACTATCCAAAGATTCTATCCCGTCAATGTCGGCCATAGCCTTCTTTAATGTTTCAGCATACAGACTAGCTTGCTGTTTCGTGAGTGTTGCATAACCCTCAATTTCTATTTTATCAGGTAGGTCAGAGATAATGGACTTGTCTGTCTTTAATCGACGCATCATAAAAGGCGCAGTCACATTTCGCAGCTTTTCGGCCGTATTTGTATCATTGAAGACCTCAATGGGTATTCCAAAATTTTCGTTGAACGTCTTAACACTCCCCAAGTAACCTCTATTGCTATAATCCATTATGCTCCATAGCTCACTCAACCTATTTTCCACCGGCGTTCCACTCATGGCTATGAAATTGTCGGCAGCTATTGACTTCACAGCTTTACTCTGGGCGGTAGCGCTATTCTTAATATTCTGAGCTTCATCAATAATAAGCAGACTCCATTTTTTCTTTTTGAACTTGCTTCCAATGCTTCGAACAACCCCGTACGATGATATAATCACGTCGTACGATTCGGCATCATCTAAATTTCGTTTTGGGCCATGATATATAAAGGCCTTTAACTTAGGTGCAAATTTTTGAATTTCAGACTGCCAATTGTGGAGCAGTCCAGTCGGTGCGACGACCAGGGCCTTATTATCACAAAGTAAGTCTTGTTCTTTATATTTTTGAATCAAGCAAATCACCTGTAGGGTCTTTCCAAGTCCCATATCATCCGCTAATACTGATCCAAAACCCAATAATGAGTTTCGATACATCCACGAGTATCCTCTAAGCTGGTAGGGACGAAGTTGTGCATGAATATTCACGGGCAATGCTATTTCGGACACTTTACTGAGTTCTTCAATAATGCCACGTACTTCAGCTGTCATATCTATTCTCGCCCCCATGTATTCTCCAGATAATGCAGCGCGAAGCATTTCGAAGGCATTTAACTTGGGGTCAGTTGTAAAGTGACGCACTAATTTTTGCAAATCGTTCTCGTCTACATAGATGTAATTCGTTTTATATTTTATCAGATTCTTTGACTTTTTGCTCAGTTTTTTGAACTCGTCCCAACCTACCAGATTATCTCCCAATGCTATTTGCCAATCAAAAGACAACATTTCATCCAAGCGAATGAACGATTTGTTTTGCTTGTTCGTTTTGAGTTTGATTGATGTTTTAGGTTTGAGAATATCTTGCAAGGACTTTGGCAATAGAACTTGAATATCCAGCAATTGAATGGCCGGAATTATATTCATTAAAAAATCGGAGAACACGCTATTTTCAAGGATTAATGGCCTTTCCGCTTTGGATTCTATATGACCGTCAAGTCCGGGGATATAACTTGAAAACATGGAGATACTTTTCAATAAATCATAGCGTATGTTTTGATATTCATCGTTGGCCAATACTTTGCTTAAGGAAACGATTCCATCCGCATCTTCTTTAGTTTCTTGAATTCCAATTTCTATTTGAAACGAATCACCAACAGCCTCTTGTACAGATAGATGAGGCTTAAAATCCCCTTGAGCTACGTAATATTTTTGAACCCAAGATGCAATCCCCATGGGTAAAGACTCTTCTCCAGGCTCTTCAAACAGCATTGTTTCCTTGCCATAAAACAAATGCAAAAAGACATCTTTGTTTTTTGTGTGGCCAACAAGCGAGATCAATTCTGTAAGTAGCACGGAAAGTAGATTCTCCGCCCTATCTCTATTCACTGCTACTTGTTTCTTGCCTTTTTGAAATACAAAAAGATCAAGCGGTAACATCGTTTCAAGTTGCTCGGTTAATGCACGTACTTCTTTACTCAAAGCGGCTGGTAACCAACGCACCAAATACCCTTTTTTGGCAGACTCAACAATTTGTGGAGTGATCGCTCCATTGGCCAATAAATGAATGGCATAGTATAGAACGGAATGCAATGCAGCTGTGCTTGGCTGATAATTGGCTGTGTGATTTGAAGGAACTTTGGCCAACTGAAGGACGAACTGCTCAAGTGAAATCTCATTGCCGTCGATGAGCACCCGAGCTTTATAGTTTTCATCTATTACTACTTGCTCGGTAGAATGTGTATTGACAGCACCTACTGCGTTTTCATTGACATTCAGTAAGTCGGAAATACCCATTTTACCAGCAACAACTCTTTTAGCCAACTTCACTACCTTGCTCAACCTCGCTTGATAGCGGGTTTTGAAATTGCTCGCCTCATTGTAAAACACGGGGTCATCTGCCAGCAAGGAAACAAGAGGTAGATGAATGTCTTTTAATTTTGAAAAAGCTAGTTTTTGGTAAGCTTGTTCCTCTAGGAAATCGGGAATAATTTTACCCTTGGTCAAAAGCAGATCGCTGAGCTTTGGTATTTCAGTGCATTCTTTGTTAACTACAATTCCCAATTTGTAAAATTCAGCAATCAAATCAACCTTGTGAAGTTCAAACGCTAGAAATGGATTGTTATCAATCTCAGCACTCACCTTGTAAATTACCGCCGCCAAATGCTTGCACGGCACCGCCCAATCTGGACAGCTACAATTCATTTTAAAATCGGTCCATTGAGTTGGAAATACTTTTAACCCCTCTTCCTCAGCAAGCTCCATTACCATAGGATCTAGCTCACGGTTCAATAGTTTTGAAATAATATTGGGATTTGAGCCAAGCTTTTTAATAAATCGAGTCAATGCTGGATCAAAAAATGGAGGCAAGATGATATCGACCTTGTAGGGAGATTTTCGACTACCGGCCACCTTAGCCGTTATTTTATTCTCTGTAATCTTGATACTCTCTACAGCTCCTTTACGTGCATAGCTGCTTCCTCTTGGCAACCGGTTGCTAAAATCAATGTTTTTCAATGAATTTAACCACTGTTCACCCCACCAAGTTTTTCCGAATTGTTTTGCCATTTTCTATCATCTCTATCCTTCCAAAAATAGTGAGCTAAATGTAAAGAAACGGAGCTTTGTATATCATGTTGAGAAAAATCATTTGTTCGATTTTGGCCTGAGCAATGAACTTTCCCCCCACCAAAGTGTACAGGGCATAGAAATTGCAGTAATTTTCAGCTCGCATGAACACTTTTACTTTGAGAAAACTTGTATTAATTCTTGGTTTGTTGGTCTTTACAGCTGGCTCGTTTGCACAAGTTGGCGAAGAAACGAAGTCTGAAAACCAACAGCTTGAGGCGCTCGGACTGAATGCTTCTTCTACTTCGGATGAATGGATTGCTGTTTACTTTGAACAAGAGGCCAAGTACCTGAATTTGGAGAACAGACAAGTCAGCACGGCGGGAACGGAGATTCTCGACCTTATTTCACGCAAAGTACAGGAATTGGCACCTGGGACGTTTGCGAGTTACTACATTCCCTACCATGAGCTTGTTCCTAGCACTTCGACAAAGACACTTTTAGATCAAGCCTCGGCTGCAGAGCCGAACAACTCACTTGTATTCGACGATTACGTAGCCCAGGGCGAAATGAATCGCGATGCGAGTATGAAAAAGAAGTACTCCAAAAAACTGGAAGCCTCCTCGGTATATTCCCTACCTACCATGGAGTACAACCTCAACGTACTCAACTCTCTTCCAGCCAATGCCTTCCTGATCACGTATGGAAACGACGACACGTACCCCCTTTGGATTTGGCAAGAAGTGTTCAATACAGCGACGACAGTCACGGTCATCAATGTGGACTTGCTCGCGAATCCAGATTACCGAAAAAACATTTGCCAGCGGCTAAATATTGCTGATTTCGATGCAACAGAACTCGATGCTGAAGCACGGATTGACGAGCTCCTTGGTAGTCCGAATGGGAATGTCTACTTGGCCCTGACTATTGCTCCCAACATCCTCAAGAATCATTCGAAAGACTTGTATTTGACTGGCCTGGCGCTGCATTATTCCGATGGGGACATTTCCAATCTGGCAACATTGGCCAGCAACTGGGAAAATCGATTTGCGCGGAGTTATATTGAGCTGAACGAACCTATCAATCGGAATTACGACTTGATGTTTTCGGTGCTGGCCGACTATTACAAAGACAGCAACAACCAGCAAATGCTCCAAGAACTCGAGACATTGCGGTCTGACAAGCAAGTCAAAAAGACCAAGACCACCTCAAAGAAACGTCCGGCAGCGTACTGATATGGGGATTTTGGGCAAGACATATCAAGCAATGACCGATGAGCAATTGATGCTCGACGTCGCGAAGAAGAACAGCAAGGCGTTTGACGAATTGTACGCGCGCTATGCTGGTCGGACCGTCAATTACTTTCACCGCATGTTGTGGCAGGAAGAGGAAACGGCACAAGATTTCACCCAGGAGATCTTTTTGAAAATCGTCCAGAAACCCCATCTTTATCAGGAAGGCCGACCGTTCAAAACATGGTTCTTCAGTATTGCCAACAACATGTGCAAGAACGAGTATCGCCGACGAGAAGTGAGAAAACCCACCTCACATGACATGCCCCTCCACGCCATGGGAGACACTGGAAATGAAGCTATTGCGGCCGTTGATAATTTGAAATTCAACGAGCAATTGAAATTGGCTTTGGACGAATTGGACGAGAAGAAACGCGCGGTTTTTCTGCTGCGATTTGAACAAGATTTGAGCATTAAGGAAATCAGCGAAGCCATGGAGTGTAGCGAAGGAACAGTAAAATCCCGGCTGTTCTACACCTTGAAAATGCTCAACGGAAAATTGAAAGCCTACGAGGGAATTGGAGCCCTGCTATTGGCATTGCACTTATTAAATGAACTCCTATGACGACCCAGAAGAAATACGATCCCGAAGATATAGAGTCCCTACTCCAGCACAAGTCATTTGACGAGTTGTACCCCGAGGAGCGCGCCTTTGTGCTGAACCACATGGACTCGCCCGAGGAATACGCCTCGATGCGGCAGACTTTGCTCGAATTGCAAGCGGTAGACTGGGATCAGGACAGCATAGAACCGCGGGCCGATATCAAGAAACGCTTAGATGAGGAGTTTGTCAAAGAAAAGAAGGCCGGTTTTTTCATCTGGTTGAATACGCTTTTCGCACAAGGCAAATCAGTCAGCTGGTACCGAAGCCTAGGTTTCCGCGTGGCAATGGGAGTGCTCGTCATAGCCCTAGTCGGCACATGGATGGCCACGAGAGAAAGTGCGCCAGAACAGATAGCCGAAGTACGACAAGAAAGCCCAAACACTGAAAGCATGGGAGCCGACAAGGACGTCCCCGAGGTTGAACCGGACCAAAAAGACCTGGAAGACGGCAACATAGAGACATTGGAGGATCCTAGCCATTCGGCAAATGCTGAGCAGGCGCCTATGAACGAGCAAGTCGAAGACTTAAAGGCTGAAGGTGAGCAACTTGAGCGCCACGATGAAATATTGGCTGAGACAAGTGGTGACTCATTTGCGCTTGTCGCTGAAGACGATGTAAGGGAACTCGAGAAAAATGCAGAAATCGATGCAGACATGGCTTTTGACGCGGGGTACAAGAAAGTTGAGCAAGCCATGGATCTAGATGAAAGTGCAAAGGATCTTGCTGAGGGAAAAGAGGTTTATCGAGCTGAAGAGAGTGCGCGGAAGGCCATTGCACAAGATGCGAGCGCCGATTTCACCGCAGAGGACGTTACAATTTCGGAGGCTTTTTACTCAGACAGCGTGGTATTGGCCGATGAATTTCGATTTGACAACTCCGTGGGGAATTCTGTAAATGAAGCTGTTACGGTTGAATACACGGCACCTGCTGCGCAAAACCAGTTGTCGAGCGCAGTTGAACTGGCTTCGATTGAAATTTCGGGTGGAAAAGCGGCGAATAGTCAGTCTTTGAAGAAATACAAAGGACTATTGGATGAACTTTACACTTCGAGATGAATTGAGAGATAAGAGGAAGAGAGAAGTTTTTAATTCGGTTGTACTTCCACTTATATGGCTATTTGGAAAGGCAGTCATTGATTTATTTGAAGGTCAGAGCGAGTGCGAGTACAGAGAGATTGACGAGTTTACAGCAAAGCAGCGCCCTAACAGGACAAAATTGGCTTTGAAAGCAAGTGCTTAGCCCCATGAGCAAATCCACTTATCTCTTGCTCTTTTTTCTTCCTCTTCCTCTATTTTCAATCTGTATTTTTAATCGGCTGGTTCCAAAGCTTCGCCTCATCGACTTCGGTGATTCCGGAGAGGATTTCGACTGTGATGCCGTCGGACAGCCCAAGGGTTACGTCTCTTCGCTCCCACTGATTTTCGCCGACTTTGACTTCTACGAAGGTTTTTTGGTCCTTATCGAATTGAATGACGCGTTCAGAAATGGCTAGGACTTGATCTCGTCTGTCTAGGACGACATCGGCATTGGCCGAGTAGCCTGCGCGGATGAACTCGCCGGCTTCGAGTTTGATGGCCGCGCGGACTTCAAATTGAATGGCTCCGTTGATATCGGCACCTTTTGGGGAAATATATTCTAGTTCGGCCTCAAACTCACGGCCTTCGATGGCGCCAATTGTGACGATCAGTGTCATGCCGTTCTTGAGTTTTTCGACCTCGCTTTCGTCGATGTTTCCTCGGAAAATTAGGTCTTCCATGTCGGCCACGCTGGCGATTGTCGTTCCATCATTGAAGTTATTGGCCTCGATGACCGAGTTTCCTTCTTCGATGGGTACATTCAAGATCATTCCTGAAATGGTGGCCGTGACGATGGTGTTGGACGACTGTCCTGACCGCTTGGCAACTCCTTCTCGTACTATTTGCAGGTTATCTTCTGCAGCTTTGAACTCTTCCATAGCGCCTTTCTTGGCTACATCGAATCGTTGGAATTCGGCCATGGCGATGACTCCTTGGTCCAGGAGCGTTTTGTTTCGGTTAAAATCCAATTCGGCGTTGTCCAAATTGATTTTTGCTTGCTCCACGCGGTTTTCGGCGTTGTTCAGACTGAGCATATTGGGGATCACCTTTACTTTGGCAATGGGATCGCCGTACTTTACCGTGTCACCAGCTTCGACGTAGAGTTCGCGAATAATACCCGAAATCTGAGGCTTGATTTCAATTTCCTTTCTAGGCTCGACCGAACCTGTAGCCACGCTTTTGACAATGATGTCCGACAATTTAGCTTGCTCCGTATTGAAGCTTTCGGGGTCTTGATTCTCCTTTCCATAGAGGTAATTGATAGTGAGCGCCGCGCCTACGACGACGAGAAGGGAAAAAATAACAAGTGTAGTTAAACAACCTTTTTTCATAATGCAATTACGATCTTAAAGCTTCGACGGGACGTACGGCTACAGCGCGGAATGCGGGCAAGAGCCCTGCAATGGCACCAAACAATATCATCACGCCAAGGGCCAACAATATAATGGACAAACTAATTTCTGGATTCTGAAAAGGAGCATCGGAGCCTTCACCGATGGCATAACTGACCAGCTCGAGCAGAACTACTCCAACCATCATGCCCGAAAATCCGGAGACAATTGTGAGTAATAGCGTCTCGCTAACCACCTGACCTATAATACTTTTCGGCTGTGCACCTAAAGCTCTTCTTACGCCAAATTCACGCGTTCGTTCGTTTACCGTGATGAGCATAATGTTGATGATCACGATTATTCCAGCGAGGAGAACCAAAGTCCCCACACCAAAGCCGACAATATCAAATGCACCGAACACGAGTTGAATTTCCTCGGTACTTTCGGCCATGTTGTAATAGCCAAAGGCACGACGATCATCAGGATGCACACTCTTTCTCTCTTTGAGGATTCTCAGGACCTTGGCCTCCAAATCTCTTACATCGACATCATCTCTGCTAAGCATACTGAGCCAGCCGATGATATTGCCGTAGTTAAAGGCTTTTTGAAAAGTCGAGAAAGGAATGTAGATAGTCTGCGTAGCTTCTATTCCATCTTCCCCACTCCGCGTCGTTCCAAACACCCCAGCTACTTTGAAATTGATGCCGTGGAGTTGGATGTGCTGACCGATGGGATCTTCTCCTTCTTCAAACAGGACCTTCTTGACCTGCTCGCCAATAATGCAAATCTTCCTGAACTCGGCCATGTCGGTTTCATTGAGGTAACGGCCTTCAGTAATGGGCACAGGTTCTATAAAACGGTATTGCGGACAATCGCCATAGACATTGAAAGCACCAGTCTTCGACCCTCGGCTTACGTTGTTGCTACCGCGGTAACCTCCAAGTTGATTTCTTGGAGAGATGACTGCCATTTCAGGGACATTGTCTTTTAGATATGCGACATCCTCATTGGTAAGTTCAAAGCGCCGACCAGGCTGGAACCCCTTGTAGGCTTTGGTTGTGCTCATCGACCACATGTAGAGGCTGTTAAAAGCTCGGTTACGCATATCGCTTCGCACTCCGTTCTCCAGTCCGTTTCCAGCCCCCACCATCACGATCAACATCATGATTCCCCAGCCAACGCCCACGGAAGCCATGAAAGTCCTAAGCGGATTGCGAAGGATCACCTGAAAGATCTCTATGAAGGTATCTCTATCCATTATTCGTCGCGCAAGGCTTCAACTGGTTTTATCATGACGGCACGTATCGCTGGGATTAGTCCGGCTATTCCGCCAAAAAACACAATGAGTCCAATAGCAGTCAATATCGCTCGTACATTGACTCTTGGTGACTTGAAAAACTCGTGTTCGATGAAGTGAGCGAGGACCTGAAGGATGCCCACACCTATGAGCAGACCGATCAATCCGGCAATAAGCGTCGTAAAGATGGACTCTTGCAGAATCAAACTGACGATAGACCAAGGAGTGGCTCCCAACGCCTTTCGTACTCCAATTTCTTTTGTGCGCTCTTTGACTACGATCGACATGATCAAGGAGACCCCGATAATACCGATGAGCATGGTGAGAATACCAATTCCGTAGATGAATACATTGATTCCCAGAAAGACATTTTGGATCGTCTGGAATTCCTCATTTACATTTCGAACGTCAATTCCTCGGGGGTCATCAGGGTGCACTTTGTGCTTGCTCCGAAGGTAACTGTCGATATTATCCTCCATAGCAAAGGACTCTTCAAAGCTACTTTCACCTGTGCTTATGATGAACATATCGATGCCGTCTCCTCCGCCATTGAAGAGCTTTTGACCCGTGGTTATTGGTGTGTACAAAATACGGTTCTCCCAGCGACTATTCGGATCATTAAAAGTTCCTACAACCTTGAATTTCACACCCATTACCTCGATCAACTCACCCAAAGGTTCAACATCGCCAAACAAGTCTTCAATAATGGTTTGTCCGATTACGGCAACTTTTCGCGCCTCGTCCACATCGCGCTGATTGATATACCTACCCGATGAAAGGACGGTTCGTTCAACTTCCTGATGTCCGGGATGTACACTTCGGACAGTAAAATTGGCCGCTTCCTTGCCCCATTTCATCTGGGTACCCCAAAATTGCAGTCTGGAAGAGGATGTAGTAATCTTATCATCAGACGCCACCACTTCTTCGCGATCATCGTTGCGGTATTGGATGCTTCGGTTGCTTTGGTAGCCTTGGTATGGTAGTGAAGTCCGACTTCGATTGATCCATATGGAATTGGCCGCATCGTCTTGCATCGATTCGTAGGCGCCGTTTTGCAAGCCTTGTCCGAGTCCGAGAAGAATGACTAAAATGAAGATACCGACGATAACGGATATAGACGTGAGTATGGTGCGCAGTGGGTTGTGCACCATGGTCGTCAGAATTTCTATCCATTTATCGCGATCAAACATATTAGATGCTGGATGAGGTTAGTTCTTTGCCGATAATCATGCCGTCTTTGAGGCGTATGAGTCGGTCGGTCTTAGCGGCTATATCGTTTTCGTGCGTTACAATAACGATGGTCATCCCCTCTTGATTCACCTTTCTGAGCACTTGCATGACTTCATCAGAAGTTGTTGAGTCCAAGGCCCCCGTTGGCTCGTCGGCAAGGATCACTCGTGGATTGGCAATCAACGCTCGGGCGATGGCAACACGTTGTTTTTGTCCGCCACTGAGTTCATTCGGCGTATGTTCGGCCCATTCGAGCAGACCGACCTTATCGAGGTATTCGTGGGCGAGTTCGACGCGTTTCTTTCGAGGAACTTTTTGGTAATAAAGCGGTAGAGCGACATTTTCGGCAGCCGACTTGAAGTTGATCAGGTTAAAAGACTGGAAAATGAAGCCCAAGAACTGACTGCGATACTGAGCCGCCTTCGTTTCCGAGAGGTTTTTTATGAGGGTATCTTGCAAGTGGTACTCCCCTTCGTCGTAGTTGTCAAGCATGCCCAAAATATTGAGAAGCGTCGACTTTCCTGAGCCTGATGAGCCCATGATAGACACCATCTCACCTTTTTTAATGTGCATGTCGATCCCTTTCAAAACGTGCAGGGAATTCTTGCCAGTTTTGTACGATTTGTGGATGTTTTCTAGTCTGATCATAGGCTAAAGCAGAATCCTCAAAGGTAGTTACACCGCAACACTGGCACAATAGGGAGAACACAAACATTTGTTAATCTTATCGGTCACAACTTCCTTGAATTCATTGTGCATATCCTTTGCTTTGCCCTCACCTCTTCAATTCGTTTCTTTGCCCCATGAAACAATTCATCCCGATTCTCTTTTTGGCCGTACTCTTATCTGCCTGTGGAACTCCTGAAAGCGTGGAGACTCCTATAAAGGCTAAGGTGATTGAGAACGATTATGCCAAAGGATTTAGGATCCAGGAGTTGGAATCGGGAGGTTTTGAAATCGAGTTTTTGAACCTGGAATCCGAAAATCTAAACGTGCTCTCCACGGTCCTTGTTGGTGGGATTGCCGACAGTTCACAGAGCGACATCACGTATTTCCCAAAGCCCGTAGACGAAATTGCTTGTCTGAGCACCACCCACATCGCGATGCTCGACCAAATAGGCGCTATCAAAACCTTGAAAGCCACGGCCTTCGCGGAGTATGTGCGCAATACCCATGCAGTAGAATTGATCGAAGCAGGAAAGATTGTGTCGTTGAGCGGATCGGAGGAGATCGAATTTGAGTTGTTGCTCGACCTGAAGCCGCAGCTTTTTTTGGTTTATCCGTATGGTCAGACCGACTACACCGTGTACGAGGAGAGTGGTATTCCCTGCATTCCGATTTCCGAGTATCTCGAGGAGCACCCGCTGGGTCGCACGGAGTGGATCAAGGTTTTTGGTGCGTTGACGGGGCATTTCGAGGAATCTGTGGAGGCTTTTGATCGTATTGAGCAAGAATATCAAGCGCTAGCGCAAATGACTAGCAGCATTCCCGATGACCAGAAGCCCTCGATGTTCACGGGGAGTCACAACAATGGCATTTGGTTCGCTCCTCCAAGCAACAGTTTCATCGGTCAGTTTATCCGCGATGCTGGCGGCCGCTACCTCTTTGAAGATTACCACCAGTCGAGCAATGTTGAATTGCAGTTTGAAGAAATGTTTGACCTCGCCTACGACGTCGACTACTGGGGCAAGGTCGTATTCGAGGAGGACGAACTGACCCTAGAATCTATTCGAGCCCATGATCCACGTTATGCCGAGCTAGCGGCTTTCAAGAAGGGCCAAGTCATTTATTGCAACGCTTCAGAGAAGGACTATTTCGGAGATGCTATTGTTCAGCCGCAAGCGATCCTTGCCGATTTGATAGCGATTCTACACCCCTCGCTCCTGCCCGACTACACTTTTCACTATTTTCAGCAAGTGAACGAATAGGGTGAAAAAGGGAATATTCATATTGTTGTTGGCCGCATGCCTTGTGGTAGCTTTTCTCGAGATAGCCTTGGGGCGTGTGCAAATTCCATTGGGGGATGTATTGACCATTCTCTTCGGCGGTGAAGGCGAACGACCGACTTGGAGCTCGGTGATTTGGGCCTCGCGTGTTCCCAGAGCGCTCACTGCTTTCCTTGCGGGCTCGGGCTTGGCCGTGAGTGGATTACTTATGCAGACTTACTTTCGGAATCCGCTGGCTGGTCCGTCGGTGTTGGGAATAACTTCAGGTGCTTCTCTCGCAGTAGCTTTCTTGGTACTGTTTTCTGGTGGTATGGCCGGATTTCACGCGACCATTGGGCTTACCGGTCCGCTTGCGATTGCTGTGGCGGCCTTCGCTGGATCTATGTTCCTGCTTTTCATGATTATGTTGGTCGCCAAACGCTTGTCGGACCCTGTCTCGCTGCTCATCTTCGGTTTGATGACGGGCTACGTCGTTTCGGCCTTGGTGAGTGTCTTGCAATTTGGAAGCGGAAAGGAAGCTTTGAGGACCTTCGTTCTTTGGGGAATGGGGTCATTTGCAGACTTGCTAGGAGACCAGCTGCTGATCTTGAGCATTGGAGTGCTCGGAGGGTTTGCCCTGCTTATTCCCATTGCACAGCACTTGAATGTACTGCTTCTAGGCGATGATCAGGCGACGTCGATAGGCGTTCCGGTAAAACGGGTGCGACTGCTCACACTGCTATCTACCGGGTTGCTAACAGGAACCATCACCGCCTTTTGCGGTCCGATCGCCTTTCTCGGTCTGGCCGTCCCCCACCTCGCCCGAGGCGTATTCAAAACATCGAATCACAAAGTCCTGCTCTGGGCTACTCCATTGTTGGGAGGTGGTTTGGGCTTGCTTTGCGACTTAATCAGCAGAATGCCATGGACACAGGGCGGATTACCATTGAATGCGGTAACTTGTATGGTTGGCGCGCCGGTTGTGATGTGGGTGATTTTTCGGAATCGGAGGTTGGGGAGGATGGTTTAAGAGAAAGAGTAACATGACTTTAAGTGAAGCTATAAAGCTGATCTTGTAGTTACAATGAAATCAGCGAATTCAACGCTTTCTTTGTACAAAATATGAATACAAATTTATCGAGTAGTCGCGATAACCATCAACCAGAACAATACTACCACTGCGGCACTTCCGCCAACGCCTATCGCTGTTTTTTTCGTATCTAAATATTCTGATTTATTGTAAAATTGATCCTCATTTATTACAAGGTCGGCTAGATTTCCTTTAGCCTGAATGGTAGAGCTTACCCAAAACTCATTGTCAACATAGTTCAGTTCTGTCAAATCTGAGTTCTTCGAATAGCTCAAATAATTCCGAACCGTCAATGGAGAATTATCCTTGGGAAATTTAATCTCACCATTTTCGATTTTAAGCCACGGAAAATCTAATCCAATAATTTTGGCCTGAATTTGTGAATTTGGTGGTATCTGAGTGGACTCCTTGTCTTTGGTGACAGTTCCTTTTGACCATTGTTTCGATTTCGTAACATGAAGGTCATAAGAATATGTTGAAGAAACGCTAGTTGTATTATAAACCCCAATGGTTCTAAGATCCACCTTCTCTTCGTTCGAGTAAAAATCATACGCATATCCATTGAAGATAAAATTGCAATGAGTCCAGTCTATAAAAATTGGTCCATCAGTTTTGTTCTCAACAGTAAAACCAAGCTTACCTCCTTCATCCCAAAAAGAGTATTTCAGTTTAACATCTTCATTTTCGAATATCAATTTCTCATCAACCACATCTGAAGAAACAGTAGAAAGTTGAGTTTTCCATGACATACAAGAAGTTAGGGACATTACTATAAAAGCAAGAATCAGGATACGCATACGGCAAATTAAATAATTATTTAATTCATCTGATTATTTCGTTCCAAATAGTAAAGGAAAATTTATCCCTAGGAAATTGCAATTGAACAAGTACGCTTATGTTTGGTTGGGCGATCATGTTCTTTGATCAATTACCAAGTATTTCCCGACCTGCAGCCATGTTTATTCCGTACCCAAAGGCACGGGGGATTCGCGTGGGCATTGGTTTCTACCGATATATAGTCCCTACGGGACACCTGTTTCTCCTATCTGACAACGTGGAGATTCCTTTTTACAAGAGATCGAACCTCACTCTTCCTATTCATTATCTCAAATAACGAAGGACGAGCTCAACCCAAGAAAATGTGGATAGACTAGGTCTTTGAGGAGTTTATAGGAGTTGTTTTCTATGTCCCATTTGTTGTAATTACCGGCTAGTACGGCGATCACTAATCCTGATCTATGATCAAGGTAAATGCGTTGATCTCCGTTTCCTGGGGCAGCCATGAAGTTTGTTTTTTGGCCATTGATCGTGTCTTCCCACCTCCAAAAGGCATATCCATAGCTTTCTGTGTCGGATTTTGCTATTTGTGAGGCGAGGGATTCATCTACCCATGTTTTTGGGACGACTTGTTGGCCATTGAATACACCAGATGACGCATAGAGTTGTCCGAGTTTAAGCAGATCCGGAGCCGTCAACCGCAATCCTGATGCGGCGGCGGGTCGCTTGAGTGCAGGGCAGTCGACCCATTCGAATCGACTGATTTTGAGTGGTTCAAAGAGGTGTTTTTGCGCGTAATCGGCGATGGATAATCCTGTGGACAGATAAATGATCTCGGCGAGGAGTTGGGTATTTCCTCCGTTGTAGCGCCACGCTGTTCCTGGGTCTACATTCACCTCACTGTTGAGGACGAAGGCAATGGGATCCTTGCTTTGCAGCATGAGGAGCTCAGAATTTGCGGGGTCGTTGGAGTGTGCTGGTTCATTCCAGACCATTCCTGAGGTCATCGTGAGTAGGTGCCCTACGGCCAAACCGCATTTGCGCTTGTCGCTGGGATTGATGAACTGCGGAAAGAAATCGATAATGGGTTGTGAGATGCTCTTGATATGTCCTTTTTCAATAGCGATGCCAACACACGATGTCACGACGAGCTTGGAAATACTGCAGACGTCGTGGAGGTAATCGGGTGTACAGTTGATCTCGCCTATGGAAACTCCATTCTTTGCGTCGGTGCCAGAAAAGTAATTTTCGTAGATGAGTTCGCTTCCCATTGAGATCAATACCGCGTGGATATTGGGGAAATTGCCGTTGAGGATATTCTCCTCCATTGAGTTGAAAAACATAGTTGAAGCCTTGTGTAGCAATATACTACATCTAGCTTGCTTCGCCGCGGTACTTCTGTTGCAATCCGCTCAAGAAATTACGCAGAATCTGATTCTGACACGGTCGGTACTGGTCTTGCGTAGGCTTGCGGAAAAATGCGCTCAATTCGTGCTTGCTGATTTGTCGGTCAACGCTTTCAAGGACATCCAGTATATCGGTATCCTTCATGTTCAGCGCAATCTTGATTTTACGAAAAATGATGTTGTTGTTCAGCTCTTCCTCTGGCTTGGGCTGTTGGCCTTCTT
>JADFAK010000008.1 GCA_015665315.1 Flavobacteriales bacterium
AGACAGTGCCCAGATCGTTACACCATTCGTGCAGGTCGGAACTTACCCGACAAGGAATTTCGCTACCTTAGGACCGTTATAGTTACGGCCGCCGTTTACTGGGGCTTCAATTCAATGCTTCGCCGAAACTAACATCTCCTCTTAACCTTCCAGCACCGGGCAGGTGTCAGGCCTTATACTTCATCTTTCAATTTGGCAAAGCCATGTGTTTTTGCTAAACAGTCGCCTGGGCCTTTTCACTGCGGCCGTGTCCGAAGACACGGCGTCTCTTCTCCCGAAGTTACGAGACTAATTTGCCTAGTTCCTTAGCCATGGATCACTCGAGCGCCTTAGGATACTCTCCTTAACCACCTGTGTCGGTTTGGGGTACGGTTTGTCATTAGCTGAAGCTCAAACGGCTTTTCTTGGAAGAACATTCATGATTTTGCTTCGCCACGAAGGCTAGGCTCAACGTACTATTCCGTCAGTACGTAACCACTACAATTCTCCGTCCCCGTTATCGCACTAAAACAAGTACAGGAATATTAACCTGTTTCCCATCAGCTACCCCTTTCGGGTTCGCCTTAGGATCCGACTAAACCTCAGCTGATTAGCATGGCTGAGGAACCCTTGGTTTTACGGCGAGCAGGTTTTTCACCTGCTTTATCGTTACTCATGCCTACATTTTCTTTTCTTAACCCTCCAGCATACCTTACGATACACCTTCGACGGAGATAAGAATGCTCCCCTACCATAAATCTACTGCTTCGGTAGTACACTTAATGCCCGCTTATTATCCACGCTCAATCGCTCGACTAGTGAGCTGTTACGCACTCTTTAAATGAATGGCTGCTTCCAAGCCAACATCCTAGCTGTCAAAGCAATTGAACCACGTTTAACCAACTTAGTGTACATTTTGGGACCTTAGCAGATAGTCTGGGTTGTCCCCCTCTCGGACATGGACCTTAGCACCCATGCCCTCACTCCCGGATATATATATTGGCATTCGGAGTTTGTCAGGGTTTGGTAGGCGGTGAAGCCCCCTAGCCCAATCAGTAGCTCTACCTCCAATATACTCAACTCCGAGGCTGCACCTAAATGCATTTCGGGGAGAACGAGCTATTTCCCGGTTTGATTGGCCTTTCACCCCTACCCACAGCTCATCCAAAGACTTTTCAACGTCTATTGGTTCGGTCCTCCACCTCATTTTACTGAGGCTTCAACCTGGCCATGGGTAGATCACCGGGTTTCGCGTCTATCTCCACTAACTAAACGCACTATTAATACTCGCTTTCGCTTCGGATGCGGATCTGAAATCCTTATCCTCGCTAGTGAAGAATAACTCGTAGGCTCATTATGCAAAAGGCACGCGGTCACCCGAAGGCTCCCACCGCTTGTAAGCAACCGGTTTCAGGGTCTATTTCACTCCCTTCTAAGGGTTCTTTTCACCTTTCCTTCACAGTACTAGTTCACTATCGGTCTCCTAACATATTTAGCCTTACCAGATGGTTCTGGTAGATTCACACAGAATTACACATGTTCCGCGCTACTCAGGATACCACCACTTTATGTCTCAAGTTTGTACGGGCCTATCACCCTCTTTGGACGAACTTTCCAGATCTATTCCAAACTCAATTCACTCAGATTATGTGGTCCTACAACCCCAACAATGCCTAGACATCATTGGTTTGGGCTATTCCCCGTTCGCTCGCCACTACTTAGGGAATCACTATTGTTTTCTATTCCTCTGGTTACTTAGATGTTTCAGTTCACCAGGTTAGCACCCGAAGGTATCTCAACTTCATTGAGATGGGTTACCCCATTCGGAAATCCATGTCTCAAAGGTCATTTGCACCTCAACATGGCTTATCGCAGCTTATCACGTCCTTCATCGCTATTAGGAGCCAAGGCATCCACCGATTGCTCTTATTTGCTTATTTATTATAATCTCTATCAATATATCAAAGAACGTTTCTGTAATGTTTTACCAAATCTTAGTCAACGCCAGTGGCTAAACTGGCACTGTCAACTGCGATTTGCATCACAATAAGTGAGAATCTAGGAATCGAACCATAGATGTAACCATTTTCTCTTATTTCAAATCAGTCTTGTCTCGTTTGACAAACCTGTCACTACATATACAGCAGCAAAATCTTAAGTAAGTGGAGAATATCGGAGTCGAACCGATGACCTCCTGCTTGCAAAGCAGGCGCTCTAGCCAGCTGAGCTAATCCCCCAAAATAAATTCACGTGCTTTCACACGTCAATTTTTCAAAGTAGTCCCAGGCAGACTTGAACTGCCGACCTCTACATTATCAGTGTAGCGCTCTAACCAGCTGAGCTATGGGACTAAATAAGTCCGTATAGACCCAATTGTCATCGAGGTAATTTAAATCAACTCAAATTAACACTCGATCCGGGACGTTATCAAGATTTTAAAAAAATTGCAGCAGCTTCACTATTAAATTACACTAGAAACTCTAAAAAGGAGGTATTCCAGCCACACCTTCCGGTACGGCTACCTTGTTACGACTTAGCCCCAGTCACTAGTTTTGCCCTAGGCAGCTCCTTACGGTAACCGACTTCAGGCACCCCCAGCTTCCATGGCTTGACGGGCGGTGTGTACAAGGCCCGGGAACGTATTCACCGCGTCATTGCTGATACGCGATTACTAGCGATTCCAGCTTCACGAAGTCGAGTTGCAGACTTCGATCCGAACTGAGACGGAGTTTTTAGATTTGCTCACCCTCACGAGTTTGCATCTCACTGTCTCCGCCATTGTAGCACGTGTGTAGCCCAGGACGTAAGGGCCGTGATGATTTGACGTCATCCCCACCTTCCTCACAGCTTACGCTGGCAGTTTCTTTAGAGTCCCCGGCATTATCCGCTGGCAACTAAAGATAGGGGTTGCGCTCGTTATGGGACTTAACCCGACACCTCACGGCACGAGCTGACGACAACCATGCAGCACCTTGCAAGCCGTCCGAAGAAAGGTCTGTTTCCAGACCGGTCGTCCTGCATTTAAGCCCTGGTAAGGTTCCTCGCGTATCATCGAATTAAACCACATGCTCCACCGCTTGTGCGGGCCCCCGTCAATTCCTTTGAGTTTCAATCTTGCGATCGTACTCCCCAGGTGGATCACTTAATACTTTCGCTTGGACACTGACCCGGAGGCCAATATCGAGTGATCATCGTTTACGGCGTGGACTACCAGGGTATCTAATCCTGTTCGCTCCCCACGCTTTCGTCCCTCAGCGTCAGTGACAATTTAGTAAGCTGCTTTCGCGATCGGTGTTCTGGGTCATATCTAAGCATTTCACCGCTACATGACACATTCCGCTTACTTCAAGTGTACTCAAGGTCTCCAGTATCAATGGCAATTCTACAGTTAAGCTGCAGGCTTTCACCACTGACTTAAAGACCCGCCTACGGACCCTTTAAACCCAATAAATCCGGATAACGCTTGCACCCTCCGTATTACCGCGGCTGCTGGCACGGAGTTAGCCGGTGCTTATTCGTAAGGTACCGTCAGCCCCGCTCACGAGCGGGGGTTTCTTCCCTTATAAAAGCAGTTTACAACCCGTAGGGCCGTCATCCTGCACGCGGCATGGCTGGATCAGGCTTTCGCCCATTGTCCAATATTCCTCACTGCTGCCTCCCGTAGGAGTCTGGTCCGTGTCTCAGTACCAGTGTGGGGGGTCATCCTCTCAGAACCCCTACCCATCGTAGTCTTGGTGAGCCGTTACCTCACCAACAAACTAATGGGCCGCATGCCTATCTCTAACCGCCGGAGCTTTAATCACATAGCCATGTGACTTCGTGATATTATGGGGTATTAATCCAGATTTCTCTGGGCTATCCCCCTGTTAGAGGTAAGTTGCATACGTGTTACGCACCCGTGCGCCGGTCGTCAGCGAAGAAGCAAGCTCCTTCCTGTTACCCCTCGACTTGCATGTGTTAAGCCTGCCGCTAGCGTTCATCCTGAGCCAGGATCAAACTCTCCGTTGTAAATACAATAAATGTTTTCTCCCGGTGTAATCTAATTGATTCGCTGCTGCAATAATTCAAAGAACGTTTTTCTTTTTTGTTTCCCTCTCTTTCGATTGGGGGCGCAAAGATAATCACTTTTTTCAATCTGGAAAAACTTTTTTACTTTTTTTTCCAACCCTTCAATTTTCATCCTTTCAAAGTGACTGCCCTTGCGTTCAAAAGCGAGTGCAAATGTACACTGGATTTTCGTTCGCGCAAGCATTATTTCGTTTTTTTTTCAAAGTAATACTGCACAGATTGAATATCAGCACTTTACAGATCGAAATATTTTGTTCTACTTCTATTAAACCGCCAGCCACCACAGTGTAGAACCGAATCCGATAGCCCATACTCCCAAATCAATATTGGATTAAATCCATCATAATCTGCTTCAAACCACGTTCAATTTCCCTTTTTCTAGATCAAAACGCAAAAATTCGACATTCACCAAAATCAATAAAGTGCATTTGCGTCGACAAAAAGCAGATTCAACTCGCTTCGCTTGCATCATATTTGAAGTCAAAAGCAAAACTCCAGATGACAATCCAACTTCTCAACTTCACAAAACCCATCTTCAGGATCTACATATCGGCACCATCTATTCAGAATCTTTAATTTAACGAGTTCATTGTAGTCGGCAAAACGACCTTCGCATGAATTGCTATGCTTGATTCTCAACTAGGGAGCATAAGATTATATGCTTTGGAGTCATTTGCCTTCTGCCCGCAAGTAGAGGAACCTGGTAAATAGTTGTACTACCTTTTGAAGACGGCGCAATATGAACGTATCCTTTAAGAGATCCTGAATTTCATCCCCCTAATAAATAGGTATAAATTTCACTATTTGCAAATTGCTGAAGAAATATTTTCGCTTTTTCGAAACAAAAGCTTTAAACACCCTGATATGACAGGGATTCTTCATTATTGATAAACTTCAATCCGCAAAGGCTCTAAAAAAGTAGGCACAAGATATCTCTGAACTTCAAATTGCTCATCATTTGCCGAAGGCTAAAAAACAACACCTAAAATCAATCGATTTAACCGCACTATTTACCTTCTGCTATATACAACCTCTCCGTTAACGATGGTGTATTCCACTTGAGTGCCTAGAATATCTTCGGCAGGAACCGTCACGATATCACGATCCAGGATGACCAAGTCTGCATATTTACCTACTTCGATCGTTCCTTTTTCATCTTCTTCAAAATTGGCCATGGCTGCCCATAGCGTCATTCCACGCAAAGCATCTTCACGAGACAAGGCATTTTCCATTTGAAAACCGTCACTCGGATACCCTTTCATATCTTTTCGGGCCACAGCAGCATAGAAGGTCTTCAGCGGATCTATTCCTTCAATGGGGAAATCGGTACCCAATGCAATTATACCAACTTGCTCTTTTAAATCATTGTATGCGTACGCCCTTCGAATGCGGTTTCTCCCCAAACGCTCACCTGCCCAATACATATCACTTGTCGCATGCGTGGGCTGAACACTCGGCACGATGGAGTATTCCGAGAACATCGCTCTATCGTCGGCATGCAATACCTGCGCATGTTCAATACGCCATCTCATATCATTGTGGCCTTTCAATACATTGCTATAAACTTCAAGCATCGTTCGATTGGCACTATCTCCGATGCAATGCGTGTTCATCTGGAAGCCAGCATCAAACAACTGTTGGGCCCGATACTGGAAGTACGAAATGCTGTCAAGCAAGAATCCTGAATAAGAAGAATCCTTCGTATCGCTATAGGGCTTAATCAAACAGGCTCCTCTGCTCCCTAAAGCCCCATCGGCATAAAATTTGAAAGACCGGACATTCAAGCGTTCTGTTTTTATCGGTCCGCTTGCCAACATGACATCGAAATTCTTCTGATTGTCAGACATCATCGCGTATACCCGCATCTTCAACTGACCACTGGCATGCATTGATTTGATCAACTCCACATCAGCAGCATCCAACCCGGCGTCATCAATCGTGGTGAGTCCAACCGCAAAGCAGTTCTCTTGCGCTGCCAACAGAGCCCTTCCTTTCTTGTCGGCACTATGACCTGGAAAGATTTGATACACTCGGTCCATGGCATTGTCGATCAACACTCCAGTTAATCGACCATTCTCCTGAAGGTATTCTCCTCCCTCAACTTTTGAATCGACGTTCAGACCAGCCATTTTGAGCACTACTTCATTCACTAATAGTGCATGACCATCTATCCGCTTGAGCATTACAGGTGTATTCGGAAACAATGAATCGAGGACAGCGCGGTTTGGAAACTCTTTGAGCTCCCAATCGTTCTGATCCCAGCCACGTCCCACAATCCAAGCTTCTTTGGTGTCTTTGGCAAACTTCTCTACACGATTGACCACATCCTCAAACGACTTGGTGCCTACCAGATTAACATCCTGCAAATTCAGCCCATAGCCTAGAAAATGACAATGTGCGTCAATGAAACCGGGATACACAGATTTGAAAGCAGCATCGATTACCTGCTCACTGCTATACTTATTCATGATCTGCCTTTCGGGTCCAATTTCCACGATTCTCCCATCGCGGATCGCCACGGCTTGGGCAATATCATTGGATGCGTTAAGCGTGTAGATTCTAGCGTTATGAATAATCAAATCTGCCGACTCCTGCTTAATAGCGCAAGAGCAAATTGATGTCATTGCAATCAGTGAAAGGGCTAATATTCTGTACATGCGTGTTTATTTCTTGCTAATATATCAACTTGGAACGAGCATCACTTCATAGCTTGCCAATAAGCAGGTATGATACGAGCAACAGTAAAAATTCTAACCAACAGTGGCTAGCCACGACTGAATGAAGCTGATGCATTCCCACTGCATTTGGCGCAGAACGTCAGCATCATGCCATAATGACTGACAATGACCGTTTTAAAATTGTCGCTTCATCTTCACCGGACTTAGCACATCGACACGCCCATTCAAATCGAGGACCCAACACACACCCAACACCTAATCAACTGTGTATCCATTACTTACGAATACACTTTCAATAAGTCAATAGCCCCAACTCGATTCTAGACTTATCTCACCAGAACGGATTGGACCTTGTCTTAAGCAAAGCTTTGTCAGCACAACAACTATGGCACACTCTATGAGGTAGGGAGTCCTTGTTAATAATAAATCGACTGGCATACGTGTTCAGGAGGTTCAAACGTTATATTTGTTAGGAGTCAATACGAATACTGAATGGAATTTGAGGAAAGGTGGGATAACCAACGTGACTTCGTAGAAGTTGTTGGACGGTATGAAATGATGGTAGCGACAGGGAATCATGTCTATTTTGACATTGATGAACTTGAAATCATTGTTGAACATTATTTCGAAAAAGGCTTAGTGGACGATGCGATCAAAGCAATCCACTATGGTCTTGAATTGTTCAATAATGCTGCAGTACTCCTGTTGCGCGAGGCTCAGATCTATGCGGTTATGGGGAAACTATCTAAAGCTATCCCAAAACTCAAACACCTATTAAGTATAGAGCCATCGAACGATGAAATCTACTTATCTCTTGCTTCTGTTTACAGTCAGCTCAGAGACCACAAGAATGCCATCAAGAATTTTAAACTTGCTTTGAATTACAGCGAAGACGGCTTCAGAGATGAAATCTACATCGATCTTTCTCTTGAATATCAAAACATGGGAAATTGGGATGATGCTATACATACTTTGCAGTCGGCCCTAAAGTCAAACCCCGAAAATGAAACCGCGTGTTACGAACTTGCGCATTGTTATGAAACATGCGACCGACTTGGTCTAGGTGTTCGCTTTTTCACAGACTTCCTAGATTCTCATCCATATAGTTTTTCCGCTTGGTACAACTTGGGAATTATCTTCATGAGACAGGAGGATTATAAGAAGGCCATCAATGCATTGGAGTTTTGCGTGGCGATTGAGGAGGAATTCCTACCTGCTTTGCATGATTTAGCAACAGCGTATTTTGAAGCCGACGAATTCAACAAGGCGATAAGTACTGTCGAAGACATTTTTCGGTTGGAACCTGAAGACGCCAGCTTATTAACCTTTGCCGGAGAGGCGTATGAAAAAATGGAGATGCCACAACAGGCTTTGAAATTTTACGACCGAGCTATTGAGGCCGACGGGCTGTTTATGGAGGCATACCTTGGAAAAGCTGTAGCGCTCGAAATGACCGATCAACTGGAAGAGGCGATCGTTTATTTAGAAATAGCTGCTGAAATGGATCCAACGGGTTTGGCTCAGACAATGTTGGCCGAGTGTTATGACAAACATGGGGCTTCGCAGAAAGCCGAAAACAACTACATCGATCTCTCTGAGCGCCTTTCTCACTATATAGATGGTTGGTTGTCGTTTTGCGATTTCTACGGAAAATCTGGCAATTTCGACAAGGCATTGGCCTGTGTAGAAAAAGCCTTAGCAGAAAATCCGCATGACGGGTCGTTACTTTACAGGAAAGTCGGTTATTTGCATGCGCTAGGCCATGGCGATCAAGCGTTGGTTTTATTCGACTACGTGTGTGCCTCTGGATACAAAGAAATTGAGGAGCTCCTCAATACAAGACCAGAAATTCTCACTGATCCCCCTTTTGCGCTTCGCATTGAAGAAATTTGCAAACCATGAATTTTAAATTAGATCATCTTCCAGAACGTCCAGCTCGACCTCGAGAAAGTGGTATCACTATGGTGATGGATAAAGGCCTGAGTATACGACAGGCCGAAAACTTCTTAGAGAACTGTGGAGAGTGGGTAGACGTTGTTAAGCTTGGATTTGGAACCAGCTACTTCGCAAAAAACCTGCAGGAAAAAGTCAACCTATATAAAGAGGCGGGCATGAAGACCTATGTAGGAGGCACTCTCTTTGAGGCTTTTTATGTTCGCGGACAAATAGACGATTACATCCGATTCCTCGATAAATTTGGAATTGACACCATGGAAATCAGCGATGGCTCGATGGTGATCGAACATGACGAGAAGTGCGAACTGATCGCCAAGTACTCCAAGAATTTCACGGTCATGAGTGAAGTCGGCTCGAAAGAAGAGGGCATCCTCATTAGTCCAGCCAAATGGATACGGATGATGAGTTCCGAACTAGAAGCCGGAAGTTGGAAAGTTATCGCCGAAGCTCGAGAGAGCGGAAATGTCGGTATTTACAGACCAAACGGAACAGCTCACGTCGTTTTGATCAACAAGATCCTTGCTAAGGTTAAACAAGAAGATATTCTGTGGGAGGCCCCGATCAAGAGTCAGCAAGTTTGGTTCATCAAACAATTCGGCGCCAACGTAAACTTGGGCAATATCTCAGCATCAGAAGTCATTCCTTTAGAATGTCTGCGAGTAGGACTTCGGGGAGATACGTTCGAGACTTTCCTTCCTGACTCGCTAATCCAATCCTGATATCTCCAATAATCTCCTTCAATGAATTACATTTCTCCTTTAGAGCTGAAACAACGAATTCAGGCTGGCGAAGAAATCCAGATCATCGATTGTCGTGAAGAACACGAAATTGCGATTTGTTCGATCAATGGCACACATATCCCCATGGACGAAATCATTGGTCGAAAAGATGAAATTCGCCAAGACATCCCAGTGGTTATTCACTGTCGATCCGGACAACGAAGCGCAGCAGTTATTCATACCCTCATTACCAAATTCGGATTTACCAACCTGCTCAACCTTCGTGGTGGCATAGTGGGCTGGGCGCAGGAAGTGGACAATTCACTTGAAATCTACTAGTTCATGGCACGGTCCACCAAGGAATATATTGGTTTAGCTCTTCGCGGCATGGCGATGGGTGCCGCCGATGTAGTACCTGGAGTTTCCGGAGGAACCATTGCTTTTATCACAGGGATTTACGAGGAATTACTTGAAACGCTGAGCAAGATTAACTTGGGTGTTTTAACGACGCTTAAGAAAGATGGGCTCGCCGCCGCTTGGCAGCAAATGAACGGCACATTCCTTCTGGTTCTTTTCGCCGGAATATTGACAAGCATTTTCTCTCTTGCCAAACTAATCAACTTCTTGTTAGAATTCCATGCTCATTTACTGTGGTCCTTTTTCTTTGGCCTTGTAGCAGCAAGCATTATTTACGTGGGCAAACAAGTAAATAGTTGGTCCACCCCTACGATCACGGGTTTCTTGATTGGTACAGCTCTAGCCTATTACATAACCCAGTTGCCACCCATGGGAGCCGGAACGGAGCTTTGGTATATCTTTATTTGTGGCGCTATCGCCATTTGCGCGATGATTCTACCAGGGATTTCGGGTAGCTTTATCCTTTTGATACTAGGCGCCTACCAAGTTGTGATCAACGCAGTTTCCGAATGGGATTTTCTGCTACTCGGTATCTTCGGTCTTGGCTGCATTGCCGGTCTGATGTCGTTTAGCCGACTGCTTAATTGGATGTTCAAAAAGCACAAAGACATTACCATTTCGGTACTGACGGGATTCTTATTGGGTTCGATGAGTAAACTTTGGCCCTGGAAGGAAAACGTTGAGTTGCTCTACACTCACAGCAATGGCAAAGAGGACTGGCTTCAAACCAATATTCTTCCCAGCGAGTTTGCCCTTGACCCGCAGCTAGGGTTCTGCATTGGTCTCGCAATATTAGGATTCGCGCTGATTTTTGGCATGGAAAGACTAGCTGTAAAAGGAGAGTAATGAGAAAATTTGGACTTATTGGTAAACAGTTAGCTCATTCATTTTCCCAAGATTACTTCACCCAAAAATTTCAAAAGCAGCATATTTCCGACTGTATTTATCAATTGCATGAAATTGCGTCGATCGACCAGCTTCCTGACTTAGTCCGTCAAAACCCTGAATTGGTTGGTCTAAATGTCACAATTCCATACAAAGAGCAAGTCATCCCACTACTTGACACGCTTTCCCCTGAAGCAGCATCCATTGGGGCCGTCAACACTATCTTAGTTGGCAAAAACCACACACTACATGGATTCAACACTGATGTCCATGGATTTCGCCTCACTCTTGAAAGACATCTCCCGGTGATCCATACAAGCGCCCTAATCTTGGGGACGGGAGGCGCGTCCAAAGCTGTTGCGTATATATTGGGCGAACGTGGAGTCAAATTCACTTTGGTTTCTCGAAAGAGATCGAAGGCGACTATCTCCTACGACCAACTCAAGCAGGAGCACTACGATACGCACCGGTTGATTGTTAACACCACGCCTTTGGGCATGTTCCCGAATATAGAATCGTCACCTACCATTGATTACAATTTATTGACCAATCAGCACACACTCGTTGACTTGGTGTACAATCCTACGGTCACCAGGTTTTTAGCACAAGGCAAATGTCAGGGCGCCGTAACCGTTAACGGACTCGAAATGTTACATGCCCAAGCAGAAGAAAGCTGGAAAATCTGGAATAAACAATCAGAGGCCTAGACTGGATTTAAAGTTAAGATCCTTTACATATTCCAGAGTTTGCTCTGGTTCATTTACGACCTCCACATAATCAACATAGTCCAATCCCACCCGTTTCCACAACTCGACGTACATGCCATTGGCGTGAAATAGTGAAACGATGAAGCCTTGATACTGACGATTGGCAACAAAAGTAGCTTCGCGGCGAAGAAATTCCACCTTTTGAGCTTTACCTAGTTTTTCGAAATACCGTTTGTCCATAGCTTAGAAAGCACTATTTTTCAAAAAAAGTATCTATGCAGATTGAGGGCGTCTTGGCGACATTACTCTTGTTTCTCGGGCATACCACCTTCGCCCAAAACCACCAACTTGATCTTGATCTCAGTTGGGAATTATCATCGGCAGACACGAATATAAAAGTTCCCGCTCAAATTCCAGGCTGCGTTCATTTAGATTTATTGGAGAATGGAATTATTTCCGACCCCTTTTATGGTGCGAATGAAAAGGAGCTGCAATGGATTTCAGAAAAGTCTTGGACCTATTCATCTACACCTTTTTCAATTCCTGCGGAAATTCTCGCTGCCACCGATATAGAAATGAATTTCGAATGCTTGGACACGTACGCCCATGTATGGCTCAATGAAAAATTGATCCTCGAAGCCGATAATTACTTTAAACCGTGGTCGGTCCCGATTAAATCGATCCTCCTCGAAACAGGAAATATTTTAAGAATCGAATTCGACTCACCGCTGTCAAGGGGACGCCAACTGCAAGATGAATTGAACTACGAACTCCCCGGTGAGCCCATCAGGGCTGTGAGCAGGAAACCGCAATTTCACTATGGTTGGGACTGGGGACCAAAGCTCACCACATCGGGAATTCAAGGAAAGGTTGGGATAAGATATTCTTCCAATGCATACATTGATCATTATTGGATCAAGCAAACGGCATCTCAAGATGGAGGTACCGACCTTATTTGTTACGTAGAGGTACATGCACCCGAAAATTTTGACGGTCAGCTCGAGGTGAAGATTGGGGAATACTCTGCTATTCAGCAAATCGTGAATTTGTCTGGTAGTAAATCTATCAGTCTGCCCATTAAACTCCCACCTTCCTTTCCAAGATGGTGGCCTTCAGGGCACGGCGAGCAACGACTCCACGACCTCACTTTCCGCTTGTCGGACAACAAAAACAAAACAACTGAACGCGCTACTATCCAAGTAGGAATACGAAGTATTGAATTAATCAATGAAACTGACTCCTTGGGCACTTCTTTCATGTTCCAAGTCAATGGGCAACCTATTTTCATGAAGGGCGCCAATTACATTCCACAGGATATATTTCAGACGCGCGTTGGTCAAAAAGACTATGAAGAATTACTTCAAGACGCCAAGGATTGTGGAATGAATATGTTGCGCGTTTGGGGCGGGGGGATTTATGAAAACGCCGACTTCTACGAGATCTGTGATTCATTGGGAATATTGATATGGCAGGACTTCATGTTTGCCTGTGCCATGTACCCCGGAAACAAAGAATTCGTCCAAAACGTGGAAGAAGAAGCCCAATTTCAGGTAAAGCGACTGTCTAAATATGCCTGTATTGCTCTCTGGTGCGGAAACAATGAAAATTCCGAGGGATGGCACCGATGGGGATGGCAAAATGATCTGGGCTTTATTGAAAAAAGGAAAGTGTGGAGTGCATACAAGTGCGTTTTCCAAAAGACCTTGCCAAATACCGTTCACTCCTTCTCTTCCACTCCATACTGGGAAAGCTCGCCAAGCCTTGGTCGAGGAGATCCAAAACATCAATTTGAAGGTGATGCTCACTATTGGGGCGTATGGCATGATGCCGAACCTTTTGAAAATTTCGAGGTCAAAGTACCACGCTTCATGAGCGAATTTGGATTTCAATCCTTTCCTTCGATGCTTTCGATCAACAGTTTTGTACAACCTGAAGACCAAGACTTGACCCATGAAAATATTCTTGCTCATGAAAAACATAGTCGGGGAATCGCATTGATCAACGACTATATGACTCGGGATTTCGGAAGAGTTCCCGACAATTTCGAAGACTATGTTGTACTCAGTCAGTTCGTACAAGCCGAGGGAATGCTCAAAGGAATTAACGCGCACAGAATTGCCCAACCTTATTGCATGGGGACGCTCTATTGGCAGCTGAACGATTGTTGGCCAGCAGCGTCGTGGAGCAGTATGGACAATTTGGGCGTATGGAAACCGCTGCAATGGGTCGTGAAAAACTCCTACGATCAAGAGCAGATTCTTTTCCAGGTAGACAGCTTAGGGATTTCCGGGCATTTAGTTAGCGATATGCCCTCTCCAATAGGGACTAGAAAAGGAGAGTTCCAACTAATAACTTTTTCGGGCGACACCTTGTTCCAGAAATCTATTCAACTCCAAACAGCAGCAGTTCACTCGCAGACCTGCTTCCAGTTGTCATTTGACGAAATAGATAAAATCGATATTGAGCAGTGCTTTGCAAAAATAGAACTTAGCAATTCTGCAAATGGAGAAAATTTGAGAGCATCCACTTATCTGGTAGCACCAAAACACCTAGGCTTGCAAGCGACTGAATTAACTTTCAGCCAAGAAAAACGTGGAAATGAAATAGAAATTCACTTAGCTGCAAAAAGCTATTTCCCTCGCGTATGGCTTACGAGTAACGACACAGGAAAATTCAGCGACAATTATTTCCCACTTCTTCCCGGTGAAGAGCGAGTTGTGTATTTCACCGCAAACAGTGATGATCAAATTGAAATCAAGGTAAAATCACTCAACGAGCTCCTTGCGGAATAGCGGGGGCTTTGCAGTCTAGAATTTTACAGCCAGCTTTTCGACGGTTTCCCCTTTGTTCTTGAGTTGCATATTCAATGACTCCGTTTTTACGACTTTCTTTGCCTCGATCTCTACGGTGTAACTTGTATTTCCAGGCAAATTTACGCGTACCATTCCCAGCTTGTCGGTTTTCTCAACGACCAAGGGCTTATCACTTCCAACAACTAGAATTCGAATTTCAGCGCCTTTAAGTGGTTTGTTTTCGGCATCAGTTATGTTGCAAATTAAGGTGCCATATCCACTTTTATCATAGCCTTGGCTAATAAGCTCGTACCGTGAAACGTCGATTTCATAGATATCTCTTTCCCCGTTGGAATCATCGTATTCGGCTGCGATGAGGAGCTTTTGATTGTCTTTGGTAAGAGAGAAGGTAGACTCCTCATTAACGGTATTGATGGGATATCCCAAATTAATAGGAATAGACCACTGTCCGTTCACAAACTCCGACTTGAAAATGTCATAGCTACCCATTGTTTGATGGCCATCTGATGAAAAATAAATGGTCTTTCCGTTGGGGTGGATAAATACAAACTTCTCGTCCATTTCTGTATTGATCACGTCACCCAAGTTTTTTGGGCTACTCCAATCTCCATTACTCTTTTTCTCGGCCACATATATATCACCTTGGCCTTTTCCTCCTTGTCTCTCACTAATAAAATAGAGTGAATTTCCATTGGCCGTGATGCTACAAGATCCTTCAAAATAAGTGGTATTAATTGGTCTTGGTAATTTCTCAGGAACGCGCCATTCATTTTGATGCACATCTAAGGTGGACACAAAGATGTCTCCTGCATTGTTTGCATTGTTTTTGTAAATGAACATCTGGTTTCCTTGCGGGTTAACACTCAAAACCGCATCGTACATAGGTGTATTCACAAAACCTTTAACGCCGTACGATGTTTCCCATTCACCGATTTCCTCATTCCATGAGCTGGTGTAGATATCTTCATAGAATTTATAATCTCCATGTTCATCAATCTCTCCACCTTCTGTATCTGACCTTCTTGCTGTAAAAAACAATTTCGAACCATCGGCCGTGATTGATGGAGCATATTCATCGAAGCGCGAGTTAATTTCTCTTCCCATGTTGGTGATGGTTATGTCCACCGGATACTTCATCCGCTCTCTCGCGTATACACATTCTTCCATGTATTTCTTCGCCAAGAAATTTTGATAATTGTTCCAGAGTTTCGAATCCAAGCTACCTATGAAATCAAAAACAGCCAGATTTGAATTTGTAGATTCTACGTTGTACTCCGTCTTCCCTTTTTTGGCGAGATACTTTCCAAAGGAATTAATTGCTTCATCGAGCTCAGCGAGTCGATGGTGAATTTCTCCATAAAAGAAAAGGACATCATCCTGGACATTTGGTTCCAACTCGACGGCCTTGTCCAAATACTCTTTTGACAGATTGTACTTCTTTAGATTGTAGTGACACCGGGCAGTCCAATAGTGAGCGGCCGCATTTTTTGGTTCAACTTTAAGGATCTCTCTATATAAGGTAAGAGCACCTCGCATGTTGTTCAAGTTATAATCATGTTTGGCGGCAATCATTTTGGCCGATGCAGCAGCACCTTCAAACAACCCTGTATCAGTGGTATCGGTTTCCTGTGCGATCATGGAATTGATCGATGCCGCGAAGGCAATTGTACAGATAAACAAGCGGAAAATATATTGTTTCATTCGTTAGCGAATTTTCAGAACAAAGGAAAGAAAAAGATCAGAGTAGAACGCAGCCTACTTGAACAAACCTAGTTTTTTATCCCGTGATGTTGAAAGTTAATAATGTAAATGGACAGACATTGTTGTAAATCCTTGAAATTTGACTTCATGAGCAACTCTTCTACTGAATCCGATTCGAATTATAATGGCCTCGAGCAAATGTCTGTTGACGAATTGCTTTCCGGTATAAATCAAGAGGATCAAACTGTGGCCCACAGTGTACAAAAAGTGATCCCAAAAATTTCCAATCTGGTTACTTGCCTTGTGGAACGTTTAAAAGGTGGGGGGCGATTGTTTTACGTGGGGGCTGGGACAAGTGGCCGACTGGGCGTGGTGGATGCTTCTGAATGTCCGCCCACTTTCGGAGTTCCCCATGATCTTGTCGTGGGAATCATTGCTGGCGGTGATTCCGCTATTCGGAAAGCCGTGGAGTTTGCCGAAGATGACTACAATATGGGATGGGCAGAATTGCAGGCTCACGACATCAACGAAGGAGATTTCGTGGTAGGCATTGCTGCAAGCGGAAGAACTCCTTATGTCGTAGGGGCTCTGGATCACGCGCAAAAAGCTGGGATATCGACCGGTTGCATTGCGTGCAATTCATCTACAGAGGTCGCTAAATTCTCCGATTTTCCTGTCGAATGCGTTGTAGGACCAGAATTCGTGACAGGAAGCACACGGATGAAATCAGGAACGGCACAAAAATTAATCTTGAACATGATTTCGACTGCGGCCATGATCCAATTGGGAAAAGTGAAGGGCAATAAAATGGTCGATATGCAGCTCAGCAATCACAAGTTGGTAGCCCGAGGAACTCGCATGGTGATGGATGCTACAGGGCTTGATGAATCATCGGCGAAAGCACTGCTAATCGAAAAAGGAAGCGTCCGAGCGGCTGTCGAAGAATTTGAGAAAGAAAATCGGTAAGAAGGCTTTCAGCCCCGACGGAGGCGGTTATCTTTGTGGTGGGAAACACGTTTTCGAGCCTGAATTCAGAGCGACCTTGGGAGCTCCTGAGATGAAGTGCGAGAATCGAGTTTTCCAGTACAAAATAATAGCTGTAGGCGGAATAGGCTCATACATCCATGCATACAATAGAACCATACTACAATTGGCGAGAACATTACGTTGCCAATGAGGATCCACGCAGTCCGTTTTTTGATCGGGAGTACAGCGAATTTGAGTTTTCGAGGGCTTTGTATGATCATTTGATTCACCCGCAGTGGGATGATTTTGGCTCTGCGACACTGTTTATCAAGGTGCTTTATGCCGATTATTCCGATGGGTTTTGTGTGATTGAAATGATGGGTGAATGGAACGATTGCCTGCACAATGACATCATGCTTCTCAAGCGCGATATTGTTGAACCGCTGATGATGGAAGGGATTTCACGCTTTGTTTTAATTGGTGAGAATGTGTTGAATTTTCATGAATCGGACGATTGTTATTACGAAGAATGGTTTGAAGAAGTCGAGGACGAAGAGGGTTGGGTGGCCTTGGTGAATTTTCGCGAACATGTATTGGAGGATTTCGAGAAGGCCAATGTGGACAGCTACTTTGTGCTTGGCGGGAAACTGAATGAATTGGGCTGGCGTACGCTCACTCCGCGGCAGGTGTACGAAAACGTATCGAAACACGTGCAAAAAAGACTTGGTCCACTTATTTAAGGGGCGCCTCTAGCAATTTTCCGAGTGCTATTTTATCGATTGGAAAGGTCATGTCTTCCGTATAGGCATCTTTTAAATCGAGCCATCGAAATTTTTGTTTTGAGCCTTCGGCAAATGAATCACCAATTTGCGTTAGTTTGAATTTGGGCGTGGCCATCAACTTGGCTCGGTAGTAAATACTGACAATTTGGTCCTGCGGATTGAACGCCGATTGTTGGAAAACCTCGGTTGTATAAAAGTGTTCGAGGATGTCAATTTCCTGTCCGAGTTCTTCCCGTGCTTCTCTTTTGGCACAATCAATTATTCCTTCCCCGTATTCCAGTCCGCCCCCGGGAAACTTGCACACGAGCTCGTCCCAAATCAACTCATCCGAAACTAGAACGGCCTCAGAACTAGGGTTCAAAATGATGAAATAGACACGAATATTGAAGTTATTGATATACTTCATGCTTACTTGATTGCGCGAATCATTTCTCGTTTTCCTGGAGGACCTGGCAATCGCTCAACTTTGAATCCACAGGACTGCATATCCCTCCTGACTTGACCTTTGGCGCAATATGTAACCAAAACCCCTCCCTGCCGCATGGCCTTGTATAGTTTTTGAAAACAGTCTACTGTCCACATTTCTGGTTGGGCACGGGGTCCAAAGGCATCGTAGTACACCAAATCAAAATGGTTGGCTTCCAATACCACATCCTGCAAGGTTTCTCGATGGATAGTAAGTAGGAAATTCTCAGACACTTGAAGTGATGAAGCGCATTCGGAAATGCTTTTGAGAAATGATTTATCCAAGAGTGGAAGTCCAGACTTAGCAACTTCTTCCCACTCATCGCTAGTCAGCGGGTGGGGTTCAAGTGCTTGGTAATGAATATTCCTTTGTAAGGTTTGTTCAATCGTGAGCATGCAGTTGGTTCCTGTCCCGAAACCAACCTCCAACAAATTCAATTGGCCTGAGGTCGGAAATTGCGCTAGTCCGCTTTCAATAAAAACATGTTTCGACTCGGTGACTGCTCCATGACGTGAGTGATAAGTCTCGTCAAGCTCTTCTACATACAAAGAGAGGGATCCATCCTTCGTTTTAATCCAAGATCTCATAATCATTTCTTGGTGCTAAAGTACGGAGGTAGAAGGGTTATTGCACGTAAAAATGTAGGATTAAGAGACGCCTGCTCGTGATGGTGCATGAACAACTTATTGTGTGCCAAGAGATCATGCCATGGCGGAAATATGCAGGATATCGAATAGATTTGTCATTATGGGAAGAATTACTTTTTCGATCACCGCCTTGTTATTTGTGCTGGGCAGCTTGTGCAGTGAAACCCTCTCGGCGCAGGGTTGGGTTGAATTACGAGAGTCAGGTGCTTCGCCCGATGAAGTGAAATTGGCTTTCGAAGCGGAGTGGAACAATCGGGAATATGTACGCGGCAATGGCTATAAGCAGCACGAAAGGTGGAATTATTTCTGGCAAGATCGTCTCAGAAATGACGGTCTTTCTAAAGCCAATTCCCCTGAATTCCTATCGACAATCACAGCAAGATCGTCCACGACAACTAGTCGTGATGCTGGTAACTGGGAGGCACTTGGCTTGTCGGACTGGGACTCAAACAGTTATGGACCTGGAAACGGACGGATCAACGTGATAACCCATGACCCCAATAATTCAGACATTATATATGTAGGTACTCCGGCGGGAGGAATATGGAAATCAACGACGGGCGGCACTTCGTGGGCTCCTATTGGCGATCAGTTATCGGTATTGGGAGTTTCTGGGATTGTCGTAAGTCATGCGGATTCAGATGTCATATTCATTGGCACGGGCGACAGCGATGGAAACGACACCTATAGTCTCGGTATATTTAAGTCGACCGATGGCGGACAATCGTGGCAGACTGCGGGATTGACGTGGCCTCTTTCCAATTCGGTACGCACGCACAAGATGTTGATGCATCCAGAGAACGCAGATATCATCTATGCCGCCACTTCGAACGGACTATACAGAACGTTGAATGCTGGAATTAGTTGGTCTGAAATTCTCACAGGTAACGTCCAAGATATTGAATTTAATGCTGCTGACCCAAGCATTATTTACGCGGGAAAAGACCGTATTTACAGGTCGACAGACGGAGGTACAAACTTCGATCAAATCACTACAGGCTTGCCTTCCCCTTCAACCGTGGGACGAATAGCTTTGGCTGTCACTCCAGCTAACGCGCAGGTGGTATACGCCATGTTTGCTGACGATAATTCTTATGCTTTTCAAGGTTTGTACCGCTCCAATGACAGCGGAGAAACGTGGCAATTTCAATCGAATAGTCCGAATTTATTAACTGCTGATGAGAACGGAGCTGCTTTATGGGGACAGGCTTGGTATGACATGGAGCTGACCGTATCCGACACCGACACCGATCGTCTAATTGTAGGTGGTGTCAACTTATGGGAGTCGAGTGACAGTGGAGTTGATTGGGACTTGAATGCCTATTGGACCTACCCGGGTGGTGGAGGTATCAACTACGTGCATGCCGATATTCATCACCTCTCTTTTCATGAAGGTGTATTGTGGTGTGGTTCTGACGGTGGAGTTTTTAGGTCAATGAATTCAGGTAATACCTTTTCAGACCTGTCGGCAGGCTTGGAGATAAGTCAGTTTTATCGCCTATCGGCCTACGCCGGAAATTCTGACATGGTCATAGGCGGAACGCAGGACAATGGAACAAATTTAAGAGAATCACAAGAGTGGACCCATGTTTTGGGAGCCGACGGAATGGAGGCCATTATTCATCCGAGTGATCCTTCTATCATGTTTGCCTGCACCCAGTATGGTGATATTCATAAATCTGTAGACGGCGGACAAAGCTTTGACTGGTCGGCCAGTGGAATAAGCGAAGATGGTCCTTGGGTCACACCTTACATCATGAGTCCGGTGAACTCCAATGTTCTATACGCTGGCTTCAACAACGTATGGCGATCGACCGATCAGGGTGACAGTTGGAGTCAGATTTCAGATTTTTCAAACCAAGAGATGCGCGCGCTAGCTATGGGGGCCAATGCCCCGAACACGGTCTATGCAGCTACCAACACCAATTTGTACAAGACTACGAATGGTGGAAATGACTGGGTAAGCATAGAAGCTGGTTTGCCGAATGAAGCTATCAGCTATTTGGCCGTTGATCCTGCGGACGCTGATCGGATATGGTGTACCTATTCTGGATTTGAGGAGAATGAAAAAGTGTTCTATTCGGCTAATGGTGGGGATACTTGGGAGAACCACAGCACGAACCTACCCAACTGTCCGGTAAACTGCATAGTTTATGACAAGGACACCGAATCTGGCGTATATGTAGGAACGGATTTAGGTGTGTTTTACAAAGACGAAACACTGGCCAATTGGGAAAGTTTTGGTAATGGATTGCCAAATGTTATCGTTTCTGAATTGGAAATCAACTACCTCGATCAAAAACTTTTGGCTGCCACTTTTGGGCGCGGGATTTGGCGTACTGATTTGTGGTCGGAGCCTGTTGATCCGCCAGTGGCACTGGCTTCTTCCGATCCTATCTACATCTGCGAAGGCGATGCCATTCAATTTACAGATCACTCCTCGATGCACACACCAAATTGGTCGTGGACTTTCGACGGTGGCACGCCCAACCAAAGCAATGATCAACATCCTGAAATCACCTATGAACTTCCAGGGATTTACAGCTATTCATTGGAGGTTGGAAATGCAGCCGGAAGCTCGGTGTGGACTTGCAACGATTGTATCCATGTGTACGCTGCTGACGCCGGAGAGCAGCCATTCAGCGAGGGATTTGAAGAGGGTGCCTCGTTAGAAGAAATCGAGTGGTATGTTCAAGGCGATGGTCCCCAAAGCTGGATTATAACCGAAGAGGCCTCGCATTATGGCAGCAGGTGTGTTATGGTCAACAATTTCTCCATAGACAACGAAGAAATTCATACGCTTACTTCTCGGCCAATTGATGTGACAAATATGCAAGAGGGAGAAACACTTTACCTGAGTTATTGGTATTCGTTTGCGGGAACCTCAGGAGATAATTCTGATAGGTTCCGGGTATATATGTCGGCAAACTGCGGGGAGACCTATTCACTCAAGCAACAAATAAACACACCTGGATTACCAACAGCTGATGCGCTTGACGAGGCCTATTTTCCGCAACAGGCAAGTGACTGGCATTTTGAACTTTATGAATTGGAGTTGGCCGACATTTCGTCAAATCTGAGTGTTCAATTTTGGTTCAAAACAGGGAATGGCAACAATCTATTTCTCGATGACATCAATTTATCGAATGACATAGATGGATCGATACTTTCGAAAGAAATTGGCCCCCTATTCTTGTATCCAAATCCTGCATCCACGACACTGCATGTAGTCGGATTGGAAACCATCGCTAAGTCCGATCAAACCTGGACTATCTACAACTCCCTTGGTCAGCCAATAATGACGGGCAAAACGCTTACTGATCGAAGTGAGTTTGACATCGACATACGATCCTTGTCCAGCGGAGTGTATACCCTCCAATTTGACCTCGGACCAAGCACATCAAAATTCGTCGTTGAGTAGCATTACTTATTGCCCATAATTCGGTCGAAAAGCGCTGCAAGCAGTGGCTCAATCTCTCCTTTTCCCGGACGTGGTGGGTCGGGAACGACGACATGGATTCCATTTTCACTTGGTTGGAGCACGTATTGAAAAACGAAGTCATCTGGCTCTGAATTCCAACCATTGGGCTGACCAAACCTCAGGTCATTCACCACCAAACAAGAGTCGGTCTGCTCAACAGAATACCATCCTTGTGTCATATTGAGTACACGTTGCACATTCCTATCTTCACGAATTTCGGCCAGAAGTTCATGTCTTTTGGGGACATAAATGAATTCTATATCCTCATCGGTATCTAGGATGGAGTAGAATCCTAGGTAGTATCCATCTTGTACTTCGGCATTGGCTGTCCACAAGATAGTATTCAGCGGTGTAGGGCGAGTCTCGAATGCCACAACAGGAATCTCTTGTTTGCTAAATGCACCTTGGAAAACGTCATTGACAACAGACTTTATTACCATACCCATAAGGAGATAGGCTGTACTCAGGTATAATCCAATCATGTTTAACTTTCGTCTTGTATGACTGTCCTTTCTAAAGAACATCAGGACTACCAACAGAATAAGAAAAGGAAGCGTGTACAAGGGGTCGACTACGAAAACGCTATTTGTCGACAATCTTGGCTCAAATGGCCAGAATACTTGAGTACCCCACGAAGTGCAACAGTCCAAGGCAATATGCGTCAAGAAACACCAGAAGGACATAATAATACCATCTTTGAAGGTAACCCCGCTTTTGGCGTGGATTTTTTTTATGAGTAGGCCGAGGATGGGGGCGAAAAGCAGGCAGAAAACCAAAGAATGGGAAAATCCACGGTGGTAGGTAAGTGCGAGAAAGTCGTCCATAAAAAACTGGGACAACACATCTAGGTCAGGAATAGTGCCGGCTATGGCACCCCAAAGCAGTGCTTTATTTCCAATTTTCTTTCCCAACGTGAGTTCTCCAACAGAGGCTCCAAGCACGATTTGCGATAACGAATCCATAGAATAGCTATATGCGAATAATTATCAGCAAAGGTGTTGGAAAAATCGTGAGTGACAAGCTAGAAATGAGTATTAATTGTGCGTTCCAAAACATTATCTTGGCAAAAAATTCAACAATGGCAAAAATCACTTTGAGTAAGTCGAGCATCACATTTTTAGAGAAGTATTTGAACAATGCATCTCCTACTGGTTTTGAATCTAGCGGTCAGCAAATGTGGTTGGACTATATCAGGCCTCATATTGATGAGCATATTGTTGATACATACGGCTCGGCTGTTGGTGTGATAAATCCAAAGGCGAAGTACAAAGTCGTTATCGAGGCACATGCCGATGAAATTAGTTGGTTTGTCCATTACATCACACCTGAAGGGTATATTTATGTGCGTAGGAATGGGGGAAGTGATCATCAAATAGCACCATCGAAGCGTGTCAACATTCACACAGACAAGGGAATAGTCAAAGGTGTTTTTGGCTGGCCAGCAATTCATACGCGATCTGCGGGCAAGGAACAGCCACCTACATTAAAGAATATTTTCCTTGATCTAGGGGCCAAAAACAAGGAAGAAGTGGAAAAAATGGGAGTTCATGTTGGTTGTGTTGTGACCTTTGAAGATGAATTCATGATTTTAAACAAGGACTACTTCGTTGGTCGCGCACTGGACAATCGTATAGGTGGTTTTGCGATAGCAGAAGTTGCTAAGCTTCTTAAAAAGAACAAGATCAAGTTACCTTTCGGGTTATACATAACCAATGCGGTTCAGGAAGAGATTGGTCTGCGCGGAGCGCAAATGATTGCCGAGCGTATCCAACCAGATGTCGCCATAGTGACCGACGTGTGCCACGACACAAGCACGCCGATGATAGACAAGAAAGAGCAAGGAGACACGCAATGTGGCAAGGGGCCGGTGTTGGCATATGGTCCGGCCGTTCAAAATAACTTATTGCGCCACATTATAGGTTGTGCGGAAGACAAGAACATTCCGTTTCAGCGATTGGCGGCGTCAAGGAGTACTGGTACAGATACCGATGCATTTGCTTACAGCAATATGGGTGTAGCTAGTGCATTGATCTCATTGCCATTGCGCTATATGCACACGACAGTTGAGATGGTTCACCGAAAAGATGTTGAGCACGTTATCGAGCTCATATATGAGTCGGTAATCAACTTAAAGGCCAATAAAGATTGGAGGTAC
>JADFAK010000215.1 GCA_015665315.1 Flavobacteriales bacterium
TTGCTCCAATTGGAAGGTATGGCGTTGCAAATGGATTTATTCTAGTCAGAATCGGTTATATTGACCCCATGGAAAGGAAAAAAGTAACGGGAATAGGTGGTATCTTTTTTAAGTGTGACAATCCTGCGGACATGCGCGATTGGTATCGGGATAATTTGGGTTTGGCGACCAATGATTATGGATCGACCTTTGAATTTCGACAAAGTGACAAGCCTGATCAGGTAGGACATCTTCAATGGAGTCCGTTTGAGAAAGAGACGACCTATTTTGAACCTTCGAAGAAAGAATTTATGATCAATTATCGGGTGGAAAACCTGGTGAAGTTGGTCGAAGAATTGCGTGCGGCGGGGGTGACTATTTGCGATGAAATTGAGGAATTTGATTATGGAAAATTTGTCCACATCATGGATCCAGAGAACAATAAGATCGAATTGTGGGAACCGGTAGATCAAGTATTTACCGACATGGTTGACGGCGATACAACGAAGTAAAAAACCCCTTGCACGATTGTCGTACAAGGGATTTTAGTTTTTTATTCGATTTTCCATCTGAGTCCGGCATAGGCCATCCGTCCGAAAACGGGACCCCAAATCAGTGAACTATCGAAATGTTCTCCAAAAGGTTCTTCGGATGCGATGATCGCGTTTGGCTGACGATAGTTTGTCAAATTTTCGGCTCCCAGATAAATTTCAAACGTAGACCCAAAAACACGTGTTACTTGGGCATTGACCACGACGTAGGGGTCGGACCACCCTGGTAGTTCGTATTCTTCAGGATTGGCCTGTGTGTTTGGAATTCTCTTTTGACCAACAACTTGTGAAGTGACATCGAATCTCCACTGCTGATCTTTTTCTCCGGGGCGTGTAGCATAGGCAAGATTGATAAAACCTCTGTGCGAAGCTACGAGAGGCTTCTCGATTAGATCCTCGCCGTACGTAGCCTTTACATCCAACCAACGATAGGCCAAACGCATGTCAAAACGCTTGAAAACCGACCAACTAAACTCGGCTTGTGCGCTGTTGGAGTACGACTTGCCGTCGAGGTTGTAAAATTTGGCGACCCCGGCCGTTTCTAAATCGACGATCATCTGATTTTGGAATTGGGTGCGGTAGACGTCAAGAGACAAACTTGCATCTCGGTAGTTCAATTTGAACTTATGGAGATAAGTAAGTCCGCCATTCCAAGCAATTTCTGGATCGAGGCCAAATCCCGGTTGTGATTCGTCGCCTTGAATATCCCATGTACGTGAGCTGGCCAATAGACCAACATTTTCCATGATTACATTAGGCGTTCTAAAACCTCTTCCGGCAGCCAGTTTAATCGAACTATTCTCGGTAAGACTGTATCTAAAGTGGAGTCTCGGGGTAGCAATGAGGCCGTAGTAGTTATGGTAATCGGCTCTTGCGCCTACCACCAAACTCAGCACTTCAAGATCGGTCCACGTGTATTCAAAGAATACGCCAGGCACTTGTTCGGTACGTGTGTAGGATACCGAATCCAGCTGTTCGTTGAAGTCATCGTAGATATAGCTAGCTCCAGTTACGAATTTGTGATCATCACTTCCAATGCGAGATTGGAAGAGGAAGTTTCCTCGAAAGGACAATTGCTCACCGTCATAGCTGGTGGGACCAAAGGTCGAGTTTTGGCGGTGCCATGTACTGCTAATTTGGGTGCCTATACTTTGCCATGATTTTTCTTGAAAGACATAACCGGTCTTGGCCGAAGCGTCGAAGCGGGAAGTATTGATGACCGCGCCCCACAATTGAGATGGACCTTCGCTGTTTGGGCGAAAGTCGTATTGGCCAGCAATATTTTCTTGTTCAAGCCAAGATACTTGGTAGCGGCCATTTAAACCTCTGGTTCCTTTGTAGTGCCACTCATTCCGAAGAATGAAGTCTTTCTTGAGAGGGTTATCTAGAAAACCATCGTTATTTCTATCCCATCGAACGTTGCCATACTCACCGTGTGTTAGTAGCGTCGTTCCCCACTTTTCACCTACGGGCTGCATAAATCCCGCGTTTAGCTCGATCCTTCCACCTTGATTCCCGTACACATTGATGTACATGCGTTCGGCATTTTCCGGGCTTTTCATGCCCACGTTGATTTGGCCAGTGATGCTCTCGTAACCAGAAGTAACTGAGCCAGCTCCTTTGGAAATGGCGATTTGGTCTACCCAAGTTCCGGGGATATAGGTAAGCCCATAAATACTGGACAATCCTCGAACATTTGGGATATTGTCCTTGAGGATTTGTGTGTACTTTCCGTCGAGGCCCAACATGCGAATTTGTTGTGTTCCCGTAACGGCATCTGTATAGGAGGCGTCAACGGAAGCGTTGGTTTCAAAAGCTTCGGAAAGATTACAACATGCGGCTTTACACAACTCTTGTTCACCTATAGTTTGCGAAACGAGGGGGTCGATAAGCGACATTTCGGTCGATTCTCTTTCGCCGACTATTTTGGCTTCACCAAGTTGTTCACCCGATTGTAAGTGAATAGTAAGGAATTTTTCTCCTTTGTAAATGAGTGTATCACTTTGAAATCCGACGAACGAAACCACTAGTTTATTGGTAGACTCAACTGTACTGATAGAGAATTTACCATCTAGATCGGCGGCAACACTGTTATCGGTTCCGAGCCATTGTAGGTATGCACCTGGCAGGGCTTCTGTGGCCTGAGAGTCAGTCTTGGCAGATTTAACAACACCATTGACAATTTGACTTTCAAACTGTGCATACGCCCAATTTCCCAAAAGCACGAGGCTTAGAGATAGAATTAAATTTTTCATATTCGGACGTTTCAATGATTGTGTACATGTTCGCGGTACTTACAGCAGTGGTGAATTCTCTCGTACTGTTCGTCCGAAGCTTTTGACTTTTCGGTATCATGCCCTGCTTCGTTGAGGAGTTCATGAATTTTCTTTTCGTCGATTTTGTTCGGCTTGTACACGAGGGAAAGAGTATGTGTATCAAGTTCGTACTCGGCGAAGATTACGCCAGGAACGTCCATTGTTTTTTCGATGCGTTCTTTACACATTTCACAAACGCCTCCTACTTCAAATTCGATAGAGACAGGTTTCTTGCTTTGTGCAAAAGAAGATAGGCCAAGGAACATTGCCAAAGCCAAAGTGGGGAAGATATATTTGAAAGATTTCATTTTATACGGTATTGGATTTCATAATTGAGTTTATCGAGAAACTGCAATTAGATCACGCGTATAATATGAGGGAACAAGATGTCAGATAAATGGGTAAAGAGGGGGGATCGGGAGAATCGGGGAACAGAATTCTATTGGCGATTTCTGTCTCTTGTCTCAGATCGAAGTGCGCCTCCACAGATTGAATGTCTGTCGGAAAATCCCAACTAAGGCTTGTTGAGGTATGCTCATCCTCGACGCTGAAAAACATGAGGTCGAAAGAGCAGCAGTCCTGACTTGCCGAAGAACATTGATGTTCTCCATGGTCACAGCACCCGTCCTTTTCGGCCATCCAATGAATGTCCAACACCTCACCGCAACATGAATGTTTGCTCACGATGATGCCGGCCGTGGCGACGACGTAAAGTACAGAAAACGCTATGGCAAGAATTTTGCGCATACACCAAAGTTACGGAAATTCTCGAACACTGTTACGTAAACCCTCTAGCAATCAGGTTAAAAGATGTTACTGAACCTGGTTTGGAGAGCGTTCTTATTTCTTTTCGGCCTTCAAAGAAGCGATCAAGAATTCACTGTTGAGACGGGCGATATTCTCCAAAGAAATCCCTTTTGGACATTCAACTTCACAAGCTCCAGTATTGGTGCAATTTCCAAAACCTTCTTCATCCATTTGGGCTACCATATTGAGAACGCGGTCGGTGCGTTCAACCTGGCCTTGTGGAAGCAAAGCGAGTTGAGAGACCTTGGCCCCCACAAATAGCATGGCCGAAGAGTTTTTGCATGTAGCAACGCAAGCCCCGCAACCGATACATGTGGCCGCATCAAATGCTTTGTCGGCATCTACTTTAGGAATAGGAATGGCATTGGCATCTTGTGTATTGCCGGAAGTGTTAACCGACACAAATCCGCCTGCATTCATAATTCTGTCCATCGCTGAACGATCGACTACCAAATCTTTAATAATTGGAAATGCTGCTGCTCTCCATGGTTCGATGTGGATCGTATCCCCGTCTTTAAACTTTCTCATGTGGAGTTGGCAAGTGGTCACTCCACGATCGGGGCCATGCGCTTCTCCATTGATGTATAGCGAGCACATTCCACAGATTCCCTCTCGGCAGTCGTGGTCGAACGCCACAGGCTCTTTGCCATCATTAACGAGTTGTTCGTTCAAGACATCGAGCATCTCCAAAAAGGACATGTGCTCCGAAATATCGGTTACAGGATAGGTTTCCATGCGTCCTTTTGAATTTGGACCATCCTGGCGGTATATTTTAAGTGTAAGATTCATTTGTACAGGATTTGGAATTATTTGTAACTACGTTGTTTGAGTTCGATATCATTAAATTCGAGTGCCTCTTTGTGGAGTGCAGCCTTGCTTGGATCGCCCGTCCATTCCCAAGCGGAAACGAAAGCGAAATTCTCATCATCTCGCAAGGCTTCTCCTTCATCTGTTCGGCTTTCGTCACGGAAATGACCACCGCAAGATTCAGATCTGCTCAATGCGTCAAGTGCCATCAATTCACCCAGTTCGATGAAGTCGGCCACCCTACCTGCTTTTTCAAGTTCGGGGTTCAGACCATTGGCTTTTCCGGGAACAAATACATCCTTCCAGAATTCTTCTCTCAGAGCTTTTATTTCGGCAATTGCTTTTTTCAGTCCTTCTTCATTCCTTGCCATACCCACGTTGTCCCACATGATCTTACCTAGTCGCTTGTGGAAGTGGTCTACTGTTTTAGATCCTTTGTTTTCGAGTAAAGTACTGATTCGATCCTTTACTGCCCGCTCTGCTTCAATGAATTCGGGCAAGTCGGTAGAGATTTTTCCAGTTCTAATCTCGTTGGCCAAGTAATCACCAATGGTATATGGCAATACAAAATAGCCATCGGCTAAACCTTGCATGAGGGCCGATGCTCCGAGTCGGTTGGCACCATGGTCTGAGAAATTGGCTTCACCAGCGGCATAGCAGCCAGGAATCGTTGTCATCAAATTGTAATCAACCCAAATGCCACCCATGGTATAGTGCACCGCCGGATAGATCATCATCGGCGTCTTGTATGGGTCGTCGTCTGTAATCTTTTCGTACATCTGGAAAAGGTTACCGTACTTGGCTTCGATCACTTTTTCTCCGAGTTCACGAATCATCGTTTCACTGGCGTTGTGGATACCATCAACGGTAGCTTTCTCGGTACCATAACGCATAATGGCCGCAGCAAAGTCGAGATAAACAGCTTCACCAGTCTCATTCACACCGAATCCAGCATCACAGCGTTCTTTGGCTGCTCTTGAGGCCACATCGCGGGGCACAAGATTTCCAAAAGCTGGGTATCTTCTCTCCAAATAATAGTCACGATCTTCCTCTTTCAAATCAACAGCACGGAGTCGGCCTTCGCGAATGGCTATTACATCCTCTTTCTTTTTCGGCACCCAGATTCGACCATCGTTTCTCAAAGACTCCGACATAAGCGTGAGCTTCGATTGATAATCGCCTGAACGAGGGATGCAAGTAGGGTGAATTTGAGTGAAACAAGGATTGGCGAAGTAGGCTCCTTTTTTGTGGGCTTTCCATGCAGCAGTCACATTGGAACCCATTGCATTTGTCGAAAGGAAGAAGACGTTTCCATAGCCTCCAGTTCCGAGAACAACCGCGTGCGCCGAATGACGTTCGATTTCACCGGTGATCAGGTTTCGTGCAATAATGCCTCTCGCTTTTCCATCGACAAGTACCAAATCCAACATTTCATGTCGGTTTAGCATTTCGATTTTACCTTTTCCTATTTGCCGACTCATAGCCGAATAGGCTCCTAGTAGGAGTTGCTGACCGGTTTGGCCCTTGGCATAGAAGGTTCGCGAAACCAGAACCCCACCAAATGAGCGGTTATCGAGGAGTCCGCCGTAATCGCGAGCAAAGGGAACCCCTTGAGCGACACATTGGTCAATAATATTGGCAGATACCTCGGCTAGTCGGTAAACATTGGCTTCACGTGCACGGTAGTCGCCACCTTTTACCGTGTCATAAAACAAGCGGTAAGTCGAGTCACCATCGTTTTGGTAATTCTTGGCTGCGTTGATTCCACCTTGGGCTGCGATCGAGTGCGCGCGTCGTGGAGAATCTTGGAAGCAAAAGGCTTTTACGTTGTAGCCCATTTCAGCCAAAGACGCGGCAGCTGCGCCACCGGCGAGTCCTGTCCCTACGACGATAACATCGATGTGACGTTTGTTGGCTGGGTTGACAACGTTAATGTTGTTTTTATGGTTGGTCCATTTTTCTTTGATAGGACCTTCGGGAATCTTCGAATCCAGTATTGACATGGCTTAACGGGAATCTTATGAGTTGACAAAATGAACAATAGCGATGGCTGAGAAGCCAACAGCAACTACAACGCAGTAGATGGCGCTGAGCTTTTTTATGGTAGGCGTATACCTTGAATGGTTGGCACCTAGAGATTGGAATGCCGATTGAAATCCGTGGTTTAGATGGATTCCAAGAGCGATAAAAGCTAGTACGTAAATAACAGTATACTGCCACATTCCGAAAAGGGCGACAACGAGATCGTAGTCGTTGTTGAAGCCATTCATATCACCGAATTTCAGTTCGACGAAATAATCTTTGAGGTGCAGTACGAGAAAAACCAGAACCAAAAGTCCTGTGTAGATCATTGAACGAGACGACAGCTGTGAATTTGCCGAAGGCTTATTAAAAGCATACTTCTCAGGTCTTGCCTTTTTGTTTTGTAAGGTGAGCACAATGCCCAATCCGATGTGCATGATGAATCCAAGCGCTAGAACATATTGCATCGCTTGAATTCCAATGTTGGTCGCCATAAAATGGGACGCCTCGTTGAATAAGTCTTTGTCCACCAGAGTTAGCAAGTTGATCGCTAGGTGGAGGGTCAAGAAAGTGATTAGGAACAGGCCAGTAAGGCTCATGAAAAACTTTCTTCCTATTGAAGTGGAAAGCCACTTAGTATTACTCATCTCTAAACAGGTTTTGTCTAAAATATACAGCAAAGGTACTACATAGAAATTGCGGGCAAAGCGGAATGAGACTAATCTGCAAGTTAGACCCTTATTTAGTTGATTTCCGAATAATCAAGGTCAGTCATATTTCGCTTTTTTCGGGTTGACTTAGAAACAATCTACGAGTTTTCCCCGATGGCATGTGTTTGAAAAAATACAGAATTGTGATATTTATTGGTGGTTAATTGTGAACTTTGTGAGAAGGAAGTTTAAGACTTCTCGTCTACAACCAAATTCAATTATCGTGAAAAAAGTATTGATTGCGAGTCAGCTATCCTTGCTGTTAATAGGCCTGTTGTTTTCATGCAAACATATGCCCGAGGAATTCGTGGAAGAACCGTTCATTGGTGGCCCACCAACATCCTCCATCGTGTGTGATGAGGACTCGATCTATTTCCAACAGCAAATTTTGCCCTTATTTGCCTCTTCGTGTGCCATAACGGATTGTCATGATCAAGCCAGCCATGAAGATGGCATAATTTTGGATTCATATAGCAACATTATTAGCACAGGTGACATAGAAGGAGGAAATCCAAATGCAGGTGATATTATGGAGGTGATCACGGAGAACGATCCTGATGACGTTATGCCGCCTGATCCTTATCCACCATTGTCTGGTGATGAAATTCAAATGATTGAGGACTGGATTTTACAAGGTGCTCTTCAGAATTCGTGCGATGCGCTGTTGTGCGACACCGTAGAAGTAACTTTTTCCGGCGATATTATGCCCCTGATAGGGACTTTTTGTGAAGGCTGTCACTCGGGAAGCAATGCCGGAGGTGATATATTGCTCAACGATTACGATGATGTATTCGCCATCGGTGAATCGGGAAGTCTATGGGGATCGATCAATTGGAGTGATTACTTCGCAAATATGCCGCAGAATTCTTCTAAACTTACAGACTGCCAAATTCGAATGTTTGAAATTTGGCTAGATAATGGAATGCCCAATGACTAGATTTTTATTGATTCTGGCTCCTCTGCTAATGGTGGGATGCTATTACGATGTTGAATCGGAGCTGTATCCGAATGCCAACTGCAACACGCCGGCTGAAGTTTCCTATGCTACGCATGTGGCCCCATTGGTTGCTAGCAAATGTGCCTTTTCGGGTTGTCATGCTGACGGAGATGTCTCCGGGGCTGATTTGGACACGTATGAAGGCGTCAAGTCAAAGATTGATGACGGTAGTCTAGAGGATAGGACCATTGTACAACGGAATATGCCTGGATCAGGTCCCTTACCACGGTGTGAAATTGACTTATTGCAAGCTTGGATTGACCAAGGAGCTCCAAACAATTAATGGATATGAAGATTACATTATTTATCGCGGGCATCCTTTTTTCTTCATTTGCGCTAGCTCAAAATGAAGAATATGTCCAGCAGACCTTTAAAGATACACGGGTAGTTAACGGACATTCAGTTGAAACGAATGACGCGGGCGAACTCAAGTTTATCATTCAACACCGATTCGGACGAGTGAATGGAGGAGGATATGAACTTTTTGGATTGGATCAAAGTAACGTTAGAATCGCTTTTGACTATGGCATAACTCACAATCTCACTGTCGGTATTGGCCGAAGCTCTTTCGAGAAGACCTACGATGGATTTTTGAAATACAAGCTAGTCAAACAAAAGAAAACCGGCTTTCCCGTGACCATTACGGCTTATGCTTCCATGGCTTGTAACACCCTTAAATGGGAAGATCCAAATCGCAAGAATTATTTTACGAGTCGGCTCTACTACGCCTACCAATTGTTGATTGCTCGAAAATTCCATGATCGGATTTCATTGCAATTGATGCCTACGATGCTTCATAGAAACCTCATTCCCGACAATACGGTAAAGCACGATGTATATGCTCTAGGCGCTGCGGGAAGATTTCAAGTGAGTAAGTCGATCAGTTTGCAATTGGAGTACTATTACGCATTGCCAGATCAACTATCGCCAGACAAGACAAACTCGCTCTCTTTGGGGATAGACATTGAAACAAAAGGCCACGTCTTTCAGCTGCATGTATCAAATTCTCGAGGTATGACTGAGCGTTTTTACATTGCCGATACGACGGGTGATATAAGTGCCGGAGATCTGCACATAGGGTTCAATATTAGTCGTGATTTCAGATTGACAGGAAGAAAATGAAAGGATTGATCGCTTCCATAGTACTATTTGTTCCTGCTTTGATGGGTTTTTTCGCTATCGAAGAAGAAGCCGATTTTACGCTCGACACCCCTCTTGTGGATATCATGGAAATGTTGGGTCAGCCCAGGCCAGATCACTATCAAACCAAAGCCGATTCCGTAAAAATCGAAATTGGTCGTCAGTTAGTTTTAGACGGTCGAGCTAAAATTCCGGGAGGCGGACGAACCAGGGCGATCAGTCGGTTTTTCATTTGTACCGATTGCCACAACCAAGTCAAAGAAGATCCGAATCCAGCAAATTTTGACCCCGAGGCAAGGTTGGATTATGCCATTGAGCATGACTTGCCTTTTTTACAGGCGACCACTTTTTGGGGTATTTCAAACCGCGAATCATGGTACAATGATGACTATTACTCTAAATATGGTGAGTTAGTCGATGTTGCCCGGAATTCCTTGAAAGAATCGACCCAGCTCTGTGCCATGGAATGCTCATCTGGACGCGAATTAAAAGATTGGGAGTTGGAATGTATTCTACAGTATTACAGGACGCTTGAATTAACTTTGGCCGACGTTAAATTATCGGAGTCGGAACTCAAAGAGCTTGAGATAGTAATTGATGATCCGTCGCGGCACAAAGAGGCGCGAGATTACATCAAGCAGAAATATGCGACGTACTCTCCAGCACATTTTGTTGAACTCCCTGAGCCATTGATTGAAGGATATAAGATTGACCGTCCGGCCAATCCCGATCGAGGTGAAGAAATCTATAACCGAAGTTGTAAGACATGCCATACCACGAAGAAATGTTCGCAATTCATTTTGGACGATGCCACGGTCACATTCAAGAAGTTGGTCAACAACTTAGACAAGCACAATTACTTCAATCTGTATAAGATCACGCGAAAAGGCACCTATGCACAGCCGGGGCACCAACAGTATATGCCTTTTTATTCGAAAGAGCGTTTGAGCAATGCACAACTAGAAGATTTGCGGGCTTTCATAGAAAAGGGAGCGATAGGTTTCTAGTATTTTGTTTTTGCATGCGCAAATGAAATCCCTGATTGTCGATTCATATCTTTGTCGCGCAAAATAACCAAGATGAGTGTAAGAGTAAGATTTGCGCCTAGTCCGACTGGAGCGCTGCATATGGGTGGAGTTCGCACAGCGCTGTACAACTACCTCCTAGCAAAGAAAGAAAAAGGAACATTTATCCTTCGCATTGAAGATACCGATCAAAATCGATTCGTTCCTGGTGCAGAAGAATACATAAAGAAGTCACTCGAATGGTGTGGTATCGTTCCCGATGAAGGCCCTGAGCAAGGAGGAGAGTATGGCCCATATTGCCAATCAGAGCGAAAAGCCTCATACGCCCAATATGCTCAGCAACTAATTGATAGCGGATGGGCGTACTACGCATTTGACACACCAGAAGAAATTGAAGCGGCCCGTGAAAATGCGAAAAAGGAGGGGAAGCACGCTTGGCAATACGACCTGCATACACGTGGGACTATGCGCAATTCGGAAACTTTGGCCAAGGACGAAGTAGCTTCTTTGATCGCTGCTGGTGCTAAATATACCGTTCGATTCAAAGTGCCAGCTGGTGAAGTGGTTGTATTCGTTGATGAAATTCGTGGAGAAGTAAGAAGTAACTCCGACTTACTCGATGACAAGGTATTGTTCAAGTCTGACGGGATGCCTACTTACCACCTGGCCAATGTCGCCGACGACCATGCGATGAAAATTACCCATGTTATTCGTGGGGAAGAATGGCTTCCATCGGCACCTATGCACGTATTGTTATACAGAGCTTTGGGATGGGAAGATAGCCGACCGAAATTTGCCCATTTGCCTCTTATCATGAAGCCCGAGGGCAATGGAAAACTGAGCAAACGAGATGGTGATAAATTGGGTTTTCCTGTTTTTCCGCTCGAATGGAAGGATCCTAAATCGGAGGAGATTTCTTCTGGGTATCGTGAGCAGGGATATTATCCTGAGGCCTTTGTCAATATGCTCTTGCTTTTAGGGTGGAATTCAGGTACTGAGCAAGAGATTTTCACACGAGATGAAATGATTGCGGCCTTTAGTTTGGACCGCGTTGTGAAGTCTGGCGCGCGATTTAGCCCCGATAAATCCAAGTGGTTTAACGAGAATTATTTGCGATCGAGAAGCCCCGAGCAATTGGCTGCCGATGTGCGTTCACTAGCTCCGGAGTTCAATGGTTTGGATGATACTAAGCTAGCGCAAATGTGTGCACTCATGGCCGAGAGATCTACGCTTATAACTGACCTTCTTACTCACACGTATTTTTATGAGAGACCGGCGTCATACGACGAGAAATTGGCACGAAAAAAGTGGAAAGAAGAGACGACAGGATTGATGACTGAGTTGACGAATGAGCTTGACCAGTTGGACGATTTTTCAGAAGAGAAGATAGATCAGGTGATGCAAGATTTCGTTGCTAAGAAAGAAATTGGCTTTGGCCAAATCGGACCGATATTCCGATTGTTGATCACGGGCAAAGGTGGAGGTCCTTCTATGTCGGCACTGTCCGAATTCCTAGGAAAAGAAGAGACCGTAGCAAGATTGCGAATAGGATTAGAAAAACTAGGGTGATGGAGACAGTTTCAGTTCACGGAATACGCATTTTCGGGTACCACGGTTGTATGCACGAAGAAGAATTAATTGGCACATGGTTCGAAGTTGATGTTGATGTGTCGGCCGATCTCAAAAAAGCTTCCCACTCAGATCAAATTGCTGATACGACGAACTATGTTGCTATCGTGGACATAGTAAAGCGAGAAATGGCCATTCGCGCCAATCTGATCGAATCTGTCGGACGAAGGATCCTAGAATCAATCAAAGCCGAATTGGGCTCTGAAACAGCTACAGTTGTTGTGAAAAAACTCAATCCACCGGTCGAGGCTGAAGTGGGATATGTAAGCGTTACAATGCAGTATTAAAGCTGCATTTCTGGGACTAGGGGTGGAACTATTAATTTGCCCGCCGTGGCATTGACAATTTCATCAACCGAGACTCCTGGAGCTCGTTCGACCAAATGAAATGCTCCTCCGTGAATTTCTAGAGTGGCCAAATTGGTCACGATCTTTTTTACACAAGCCACCCCAGTCAAAGGGAGAGAGCAATCAGTAAGTAGCTTGGATTCTCCAGCCTTGTTGGTATGCATCATGGCCACAATAATGTTCTCGGCCGAGGCGACAAGATCCATGGCACCACCCATACCTTTCACCATGCGTCCAGGAATTTTCCAATTGGCAATGTCACCGTTCTGACTCACCTCCATAGCTCCCAGCACCGTGAGTTGAACGTGTTGTCCGCGAATCATAGCGAAACTCGTAGCACTGTCAAAAAAAGCTGCGCCAGGCATGGCCGTGATGGTTTGTTTGCCCGCATTGATAAGGTCGGCATTTTCTTCTCCATCGAATGGAAAAGGTCCCATTCCCAGCACACCGTTTTCAGATTGAAATTCAACTTCAATGTTGTCGGGAACGTAGTTCGCAACGAGCGTAGGAATACCGATTCCCAGATTTACGTAGTAGCCGTTTTGTAGTTCTTGTGCGATTCTTTTGGCGATGCCTATTTTATCGAGCATGATGGAATTCTTTATAGTTGGGAGTGGGATTCAGAATTATTAGGCCTTTGGTCGAACAGTTTTTTGTTCGATTCTTTTTTGGTAGTCTTTTCCTTGGAAGATGCGTTGCACGAAGATCCCAGGAGTGTGAATTTGATTCGGGTCGAGCTCCCCAAGAGGCACAAGTTCTTCCACCTCGGCAATGGTAATTTTCCCTGCCATAGCCATCATTGGATTAAAATTTCGGGCGGTCGCCTGAAACACCAAATTTCCGGCGGCATCGCCTTTCCAAGCTTTGACAATCGCAAAGTCTGCCGTAAGCGCCGATTCCAAGATATGTGGCTTTCCGTTGAATACGCGAACTTCCTTTCCTTCGCCAACTTCTGTTCCATAACCAGCTGGTGTGAAGAATGCGGGAATGCCGGCACCTCCGGCGCGACAACGCTCGGCCAAACTTCCTTGTGGGATCAAGTCGACATCTAGTTCTCCACTGAGCATTTGACGTTCGAATTCATCATTCTCTCCCACATAGGAGCTTATCATTTTCTTTATTTGTTTGCCTTGAAGGAGCAGACCAAGTCCAAAGTCATCGACACCGGCATTGTTCGAAATGCACGTCAAGTCGGTAACGCCAAGCTCTACGAGTCTGGCTATAGAATTTTCGGGAATGCCACAAAGTCCAAACCCACCTAACATGAGGGTCATTCCACTCTGTATACCCTGACATGCTTCCTGCACATCTGCAACCACTTTATTTATTGCCATTGTTGTTTTCTTTAGTCGAAAAGTCCGTCCTCTTCGCCTTCTGATTCAGACCCAAAATTAATCGAATTCGCGGTTTGAAAGTACTTCATACAGTTCAATTCCATATCAATGATGAGATCGTCGGGTTTTTTGAAATCTTTTTGAGACAAGTTTATGTCTTTGTCGGCGTACACATCCTTCATGTAAAAGCCATAAATAGGAAGTGCAGTATTTGCTCCTTGACCAAGTGCCGTGCGTGAAAATCGGACTACAGGGTCTTGAGCTCCCACCCAAACACCTGTTACTAGATCCGGGGTGAGCCCCATGAACCAACCGTCTGTGTTGTTTTGGGTCGTTCCAGTTTTTCCGGCCATGGGCGCTTTGATTCCGTCGTAATCTCTTGAATCTAAATCCATTCGAAGGCGCATTCCAGTTCCTTGACTTTTTCCTTTCTCACGATTGTAAGCTCCGTCGACAACACCTTTCATCATTTGCACTGTTAAATAGGCGGTCTTGGTGTCAAGGGCTTGCTGAATGTTCAGATCAGCCTCATAAATTATATGACCATTTTTATCTTCAACACGAGCAATAAAGATGGGCTCAATGTAGGTTCCATTGTTCACTAGCGCAGCATTGGCGGCCACCATTTCGTGCAGAGACAGTTCGGCCACACCCAAGGCTATCGAAGGCACCGCTGGGATATCACTTTTAATTCCAAGATCACGCGCTAGTTGAGTGACTGGGCCCGGACCGTATTTCTTGATCAGTTTGGCCGTAATGGTGTTGATGGAATTGGCTAGAGCATATTCCAAGCTTACCATTTCTCCGTATTTAAAATCTGAGTTATCGGGACACCATTGGGGCTGACCGTCTGGCATTTCGATGCATATTTTCTGATTCGGGTATTCTGTACAAGGATGTTCTCCGAATCGCAACGCGGTGGCGTACACAAAAGGCTTGAAAGTCGAGCCTACTTGTCGTCGACTTTGATACACATTGTCGAATTGGAAATGTTTGTAGTCAATACCACCAACCCAAGCCTTGATATGACCGGTGTTTGGATCCATTGACATCACACTAGCGTGCAAGAAACTTTTGTGATATTTGATGGAATCCATCGGCGACATGAGCGTGTCAATATCCCCTTTCCACGAAAAGACCCGCATTTTTGTCGGTCGTTCAAATTCTGCCTCGATGGAATCTTCACTCAATACATGCCAATGATGTCCGCATCCACCTTTTTCACCATCACAATGAAAGACGTCTTTGCCATTTTCATCCTTTTCTTTTTTGATATAGAAGGCAGGCCTTTTGCAATCGGGACAAATTTTTCCTTTGAGAATGTGGTAGCGCTCGCTTTGTTTGACCGCATGGGTTAAAATTTGTTCTCTATTGGCCTTCGTTATGCTATTCGCAAATGGCCATGAGTCGTCCTTTCGCCTTTCCAAGTCCTTCCAAAAATCATCTTGCAATTCACCAGCGAGATGCCTTTTTACGGCGTTTTCTGCATATTCCTGCATCCTCGAATCAATGGTCGTAAAGATCTTTAAACCGTCGCTATATATGTCGTACGGACTGCCATCAGGCTTGGTGATTACAAACTTGCCTTCCTCATCTTTTTCCGTTAGAATATTTTTCAATTCCATTCGTAGAATTTCGCGGAAATAGGGAGCCAAACCTTCGTCATGACTCACTCGTTGAAATTTTAAGTTCAAGGGTAAGAGCCTCAGACTATCTCTCAATTCGGGAGTAATCGAGCCGTATTTCACCATTTGGTTGAGGACTACATTTCTACGGTACAATACGGTGTCGGCACGACGCAAGGGGTTAAAAAGGGCAGAGTTTTTGAGCATACCCACCAACATGGCCGATTCTTCAATACGCAGCGAGTCTGCTGGCTTGTTGAAATACACGTGTGATGCTGACTTGATACCAACGGCTTGATTTAGGAAGTCATATCTATTGAGATATAAGGCAATAATTTCGTCTTTGGTATATTGTTTTTCTAATCGTGCGGCGATTATCCACTCTTCTGGTTTTTGAGCGGCACGTTCAATGAAACTGATATTTTCATAGCCATCGGTAAACAACATTTTGGCCAATTGCTGTGTGATTGTACTTCCCCCTCCTTTTTTACCTAAGTAGGCAGCGGCGCGAATTAGTCCGATAAAGTCAATTCCTGCATGAGAATAGAATCGTGCATCTTCGGTTGCAATCAATGCGTCAACGAGATGCGGAGGGAGGTTTTCAAACTTAACATCCGATCGATTCTCTCGATAATACCTTCCGATAACCTCTAAATCTGAAGTATAAACTTCTGTGGCTAGGTTGGTTTTTGGGTTGGCTAGTGCTTCTGTGGCAGGCAAATCGTTTCCAGAAACGATCAACAGGAGTGCTGCCAAAGCAACGAACGGAAGAATAACCAAACACCAGAAAAGCAGCGTTAGTCTGCGATAGGAAGGTTTTTTAACGGATTTCTTTGCCATGATTAATATAGGGATTGACCGGTCTGAGGTCTATTTCGTAGCAAAATAACGAAGAGCTAATCGATTTTATGGTATGATGGGCTAAAAGCATGTATTTTCAAAAAATTCGTGAAAGGCTGGCAAGAAATGGTTCAGTATCGAATTGTAGTGTTAATTTTACCGTCTTCAAAACCGATACATGGAAATTTTAATCAAAGCAGCTGGCTTCATTGCGAGTATCTCTATTTTAGTAGTTCTCCACGAATTAGGACATTTCTTGCCAGCCAAATGGTTTAAAACCCGTGTTGAGAAATTCTACCTGTTTTTCGATCCTGGTTTTTCTCTCTTGAAATTTAAGAAAGGTGAAACCGAATATGGCATAGGGTGGTTGCCCTTGGGTGGTTACGTAAAAATTGCGGGTATGATCGACGAGTCGATGGATACTGAGCAATTGGAAAAAGATCCTGAACCATGGGAATTCCGATCAAAACCAGCTTGGCAGAGATTGATTATTATGTTGGGAGGTGTCACCGTGAATCTCATTTTGGGCTTTGTGATCTTCTCCATGATTCTCTTTACCTATGGAAAAGACTCCATACCTGTGGAGAACGTGACGTGGGGAATTACATGTGATTCGCTTCTGATGGATCACGGTTTTCAAAATGGAGATAAGATATTGAAGCTTGATGGTGTGAGGCCGGCTAGTTTTCAAGACGTGCGTATAGACTTGCTATTGCATGATATCCAAACTGTCACTGTTGAACGCGAAGGGGCTTTAGTTGATTTAAAAGTTCCAGCAGATTTTGGTCAAATGATGGTAGATGGTGGTGTTAAGAAACCTATGGTGACAAGATATCCTACCGTGATAAGTCAAATCATACCGGGAGGAGGTGCCGAAAGAGCAGGTTTGCAGATTGGAGATAGTATCGTTGGCGTAGCTGAGTATCGAACTACGTTTTTGTATGAGATTCAACAGATATTAAGTCGGCACACCAACGAAAAAGTCGATTTCCATTTTGTTCGTGATGGCCAGGAAATGACCTTGGCTTTGGATGTGGATGAGAATGGCACCGTAGGATTTCAGCGTTCAGGATCATTATCTGATTATTTCGAAATTGAGCATACCGACTATACCTTTTTGCAGTCAATTCCGGCTGGATTTGATCATGCGGGAGAGGAATTAACCAATTATATCATCCAAATGAAATTCCTGTTCTCAAAAGCAGGGGCATCTCAAATTGGAGGATTTGGCGCAATCGGGAATATGTTTCCTGCATCTTGGGATTGGAAAGTGTTTTGGGAGCGCACGGCTTGGTTATCACTTGTACTGGCATTCATGAATATCCTTCCAATACCAGCTCTAGATGGTGGGCACGTGATGTTTCTATTGTACGAAATGGTTGCGGGAAAACCGCCAGGCCAGAAGTTTTTGGAGAAAGCTCAGTTGGTAGGAATAATTCTTCTGCTGGGTCTTCTGCTATTCGCAAATGGTAATGACATTTACCGTTCGGTTATGGGCAACGGATAGAATTTGACTCTTCGTCGTTCTCGTACTGGAATTAACACGTCGTACTGCATAATTGATGCAAATCGGGCAAAAGCGCGCCAATTCTTGTTTTATTTTTCAAGTATGAAATGGAACTTGAATATTTCCCTGTTGACCCTCCTTGTCGCGGTCAGCTCTGTACTTTCTGCGCAGGACAAAACCTTCGCTATTGTTCCGAGGCAATTCCATGCTGGTGAAGGAACCATTATGGTTGTGCCTTATGAGAACAAGATGTTCTTAAGTGATATCAATCGTGAAGTAAACAATCGCACGGGTCTTGAGCTGAATGAAATTCGTAGGTTGTTTCGCGAAGGATTAAACCAAGTGATCAGCAATGAGGCGGCCAAAGCCAACTACGAAATTCTAGATATTCTAAACTCTGGTATGGACGGTGACTTGGAGGATATCGACAATATTCATCAGTCGGTAGGCTATGTTTATTCTGTGTTACCGCCGCCACCTACTGAGGAAAAGGAATTGGTAAAGCGCGTGGAAAAGCTCCTTGAAAAGGAAACTCCTGAGCAGCAAAACAGAGGCGTGCAGGTCGGCGAAGGTGAAATTCTAACATACTACGATGGCAAGGAGCGATTCATGGATGTGCAGATATTGAATCCCGACTTATTTAGTCATTTGAATGGTCGGCACACTTTTGATTATGTACTCATTATCAATGAGTTGGATATCAAGGTTCTCCGAAATCACGACTCTGAAATGGGACAGCTTTGGGATCGCATGGTTAAAGTACATTACAATTGGCTAGATGGTGAGGGCAATAAGATTTATGGCGGTGCTGCGTATTATTCGTATGAAGGGCATGAAAAGGACATTTACACGATTATTCGAAAATCCTTCACACCGATTGCTCAACAAATTCTAGTAAATTTACCTGCGCTTGAGGAAGACGGAGGAGGGACATTTGCCGATCAGGCTAAAAAAAATTCCGAAGCACAGAAAAGCGAAGCTGGACCTGAAAAGGAGACTAGTAAAACCAAGTTGTTTTCATCCAAGTCTGAGTTAAAGAAGGCAGACGAAGATGATGATGAGGACTTTTAATACCACACATGTTATTAGCAATAGATCTCACTAGTTCGTACGGATTGGTCATAGCCGCTTCGTTGATAATTATCCTCTCTTATTTTTCGAATTTCGTTTCTAAAAAGACGAATATTCCGAGTCCGTTGTTATTGATAGCCGTTGGAATCGGTATCCATCAAGGTATGGAATATTTGGGGATTGCTGGGATTCCACAACAAAATTTAGTGCTAGAAGTCCTCGGTACAGTCGGATTGATTTTTATTGTTCTGGAGGCGGCCCTAGACCTGGAGCTGAGCAAAGAAAAATGGCCAACCATTTGGAAGTCATTTGTTGTAGCACTCGTGGGCTTGGTTTTGTCGTCCTTGCTGATTGCGGTCATTCTCAATTTGACGGTTATTTCGGATAAAATGACAGCTCTTGTTTATGCGATTCCGTTGTCGATAATGAGCAGCGCGATCATCATCCCAAGTGTCACCGGCCTCGTTCCTGATAAGAAGGAATTCATGGTATATGAGAGTACTTTCTCCGACATACTGGGAATTATGTTTTTCTATCTATTGCTAGAGAACGCCGATAGTACCAAGGCTGGAGAAGTGGCAATGAACGTGGCAGCCAATATAAGCCTGACCCTGGTACTGAGCATTGTAGTTAGCTACGCTCTGGTATTTGTATTGCAGCGGATACAAGGTCAATTGAAACTGTTTTTGACGATTAGTGTGTTGTTGCTACTCTATGCGGTGGGAAAAATATACCATCTCTCACCTTTGGTTTTGATATTGGTTTTTGGATTGATGTTGAACAACACCAAACTCTTTTGGTTCAAAGGATTGCGAAAGTTCCTCGACCCGAAGAAAATTAAAACCATTTCCCATGATTTCCATGTGCTGACATTGGAGACCGCTTTTGTGATCCGTACATTTTTCTTTGTGATTTTTGGAATTACTATTGTGCTAGCCTCGCTGTTGGACATGGCCGTAGTGTTTTATTCACTGTTGATCGTGTTGGTATTGTTCATCGTAAGGCTAGGTGCTTTGTTTATTTTTAAGCGTGACTCGATTTTTCCATTGCTGTACATTGCCCCCCGTGGATTGATTACGATTCTTCTTTTCTTTAGCATCACCAGTAATTATCCGCAATTTGTTGATCCGTCTTTCAATCAGGGTATACTCCTTTTTGTTATTATTGCGACATCACTCATTATGACGGTTTCCTTGATTCAAAATGGATTGAAGCCAAACACCACCATGGATGTGGACAATGTGGAGGAGCTACCTACTGAGACTCATTCACCTGATGAGCACGAATCCTAAGGTAATTGACTAACTTGACCATCTGGAAATTTTGCAAGGATTATTCTGGGATTGTACTAGAATTGTGATAGTGAAGAGTATTTTATTTCGTTGAACTCAAGAATCTTGAAAGCATTAATCAGTCTAGACAATCTAAAAGCTATTTCTCGTTATAACAACGGGTTTATACGCGAGATTCTTGAGGTATACCTTTCGAGCACTCCGAAGGATTTGGAAAAACTGCAATTACAAGTACGAGATGAAAACTGGGAAATGGTGCGCTACTTTGCCCACAAAATGAAATCTTCCAGCTTTACCATCGGTTTTCACGAGGGATTTAAGGTTTTTCAAAAAATGGAAAATTGTATCAAAGATCAAGGCGATATGAAGCTGATTCCAGTATTGATGCATGACGCCATAGATTTGTGCCAACGTGCACAAGTCGAAGTCAAGATCGAACTTTCGAATTATTTGTAGCAGGCCCACTCTTCAACCCGAATGTAAGATGATTCTGACATAGGGTATGGAGAGCTTCCTACCGAATATATTGTGTGATCATGTTAATCTTGTGTAACAATTATAATCTCAGACGCATGATTGACTTACACCTTTTAACAAAGATAGCGGAGAACGACGCCGAATTTCGGAAGTCTATTGTACAGCGTATTGAAGCGAAGGCTAGATTATTCATCAATGAGTTTGCTCTAGCTTTGAAGAAGGACAATTACAACGCCTGTTACTATAAAACGCTAAGTTTTTATCAGAGCATCATGCCCTACTGCAAAGTGTCTTTCCTCAATGATATTCAGAAAAGTTTAAATATTCTTTCTCACAGCGATGATCCACAATTGAGAAAGGCAATCTGCAAATCCATTTTAAGCGAAATTGCCGGAGGAGTTGGGAAGAAGGTTGGTCAAGGGAAAAAGGCTGATTCCGCATCGGAGTTAGGCATGGCATCCTAAGAGATCAAGTCATAGAATACAGTTTTCCCGGAAAAGATCTAATCAAGCCTTTGAATTCCATTTCAAGTAAAAGACGTGAGACTTGACCCATGCTGATTTCCGTTTTGATGCTTAAATCGTCAATTGTCACCATCCGATTTTGTTGAAGACAGCGAATTAACTGTTCTTCTTGAGGAGATAGCTCTTCAAACAAGCGTACCTGCTGCTCAGGATGTTGACATTTCAAATCCCACCCCATGAGTTTTTCTAGGTCTGCTAATCCGCGAATAAGCGATGCTTTTTGAGTTCGTATCAGGGCATTGCAACCTTGCGAGTATTTGTCAATGATTCTTCCTGGAAACGCGGCAATATCTCGATTGTAAGAATGGGCCAACTCTGCGGTAATTAGCGATCCACCACTTTCGGCAGATTCCACGACTATTGTAACATCGGCCAAACCCGCCACAATTCGATTTCGCATCGGAAAGTTTTCACGATCGGGATCGGTGCCAATTGGGAATTCACTGAGCCAAGCACCATCCCGGAGTGTTTTTAGCGCTTCAGATCTATGTTGAGAAGGGTAAACTCTATCAAGACCATGCGCTAAAACGGCCACATTCTTTACGCCGCATCGATTGGCCGCGCGGTGGGCGGAGATGTCAATGCCAAATGCCAGTCCGCTGATAATTAAAATGTCTTTTGATGTGATTGATTCAATCAGTTCATTGACCATCTGAATCCCGTAAGATGTGGCATGTCTTGTTCCTACTATGCTGACCACCTTATTTGGGTTTAGGTTTATTGAGCCTTTGGCAAATAAATTGGTAGGGGCATCGCTGCAAAACTCGAGTCGGTGTGGAAATTTCTTATCCCGATAGAATAAATTGGTAATACCATGTTCCTCCATTTTCTCCAGTTCCCTTTCAGCACGATCTAGGGCCTGCAGGCGTTGCATGTTTAAGAGATTTGTCCGTGGTATTTCATCCAGACAAAGCAGATGTTCCAAGGGCTCAGTGAATATGGGTTCAGGATCTCCGAGTCGTTGAACTAGTCGGCGCGCATACACGGGTCCTATCCCATCCAAGTAGCTAAGAGCCAACTGGTATTTCCTTGAGTCCATATTGATCATTTTCGGTTAAAAGTATATTCAAGGGCGTAGATAAGGGCTGTTGGCCTCCACTCGTTTTATAAGTGTTCACTTTTTGCCTATAACTGAGTGGATTGTGTAGAATGATGACCCAACGATATTTCCTATTATTGCACCAACCTTCACGGAATGATTATGCGAATTCTTACTTTTTTAGTCTGCGTTTTTAGTTTTTTAGCCGGATTCTCACAAACGGGTACAATAACTGGTGTAGTAAAAGATGCCCTTAATGAGGAGACTTTGATAGGCGCCAGCATTGTAAGTGAAAAAACGGGGGCGGTTACGGATATCCAAGGCCGTTATACACTCGAGTTACCGATTGGCTCTCATAGAATTACAGTGTCCTATATTGGTTATAAGTCTTTTCAAAAAGAGGTCCTTGTCAAGGCCGATGAAATCATCAGTTTAACGGTGAATTTGGAGCCAGATGTCACTGCCCTTGATTTGGTAGTTGTTTCTGCGGGAAGGTTTGAACAAGATATTAGTCAGCTTACAGTTTCACTTGAAGTTCTCAAGCCCAATATTATCGAGAATAAGGCTACCACCTCAATTGATGACGCTTTGCAACAAACACCAGGGGTCGTCATTGTGGACAATGAGCCGCAAATTCGATCGGGAAGTGGTTACAGTTTTGGCGCCGGTAGCCGGGTGATGATTCTCGTGGATGACCTACCTCTGCTTTCTGGAGATGCGGGCCGTCCGACTTGGGGCTTTCTTCCAGTGGAAAATGTTGAACAAGTTGAAATTATTAAAGGAGCCAGCTCTGTTCTTTATGGGTCTGCGGCTTTGAGCGGGGTTATTCATCTGCGAACTAAATATCCGAGCGGGCATCCTGAGACGAAGGCCAATGTTTTTTACGGTGTTTACAGTACTCCGCAAACGGCAGAAGGAAAATATTGGCAAGGATCGCCAATGATGACGGGAATGAACTTCTTTCACTCGCGCAGAGTAGGACAATTGTCAATGGTTATTGGTGGTAGTTATTTAGGCGATGACGGACATTTAGGTCCTGTACATGATGCCGAAGGGCAACCGGCCTCTAGTGCGTATAATCCATTCGACGTCAATCGATATGCAGCAGAAACAAGGGCTCGGATTAATATGAACCTGCGTTGGGAAGCGAAGAAGATCAAAGGACTGGCTATCGGCATCAACACCAACTGGCTCAAGAGTGAATCACTGAACACCTTAATTTGGCAAAACAACAAGGAGGGTCTTTACACCGCTTTTGATGGAGCGGCAACACGTACACGACAAGTTGTGGGCAATGTTGATCCATATATTGAGTACGTGACGAAGCACGGAAGTCGGCATTCATTGCGTACGCGTTGGTTCAACCTTGACAACGACAATGATAACGACCAAGGAAATTACAGTGATGTGTACTACAGTGAATATCAGTATCAACAACGATATGAAAGGTTCAACATCAAGGACTTTACTACTACGCTGGGAGTCGTAGGAATATATACCAATGCGACCGGTGAGTTGTACACTGGTGAAAATGCGAACGGTGTGAATACAGCGGCCAACTATTCGGCTTATCTGCAACTGGATAAAAAGTTCTGGGACAAGTTAAATATCTCGGCTGGTATGAGGTATGAATATTTCCGAATCAATCATGAAACAGAAGGTCGCCCAGTTTATCGCGGTGGATTGAATTACAAATTGGCCAAAGCAACGTTTGTACGTGCTTCTTATGGACAAGGATATCGTTTCCCAACGATGGCGGAGAGATACATACAAACCAAAGTTGGAGTCATTAGCGTATTCCCCAATCCTGAGTTAAAATCGGAGTCATCTTACAATGCAGAATTGGGAGTGAAGCAAGGTTTTAAAATAGGAAATTTCCAAGGGTATTTTGATGCTGCCTATTTCATTCAAGAATACAAGGACTATGTCGAGTTTACTTTTGGCCAATGGGATCCAAATCCTGGGTTCAACAATTTTATTGGTCTTGGCTTTAAGAGTGTCAATACAGGAAATGCCAAGGTAA
>JADFAK010000067.1 GCA_015665315.1 Flavobacteriales bacterium
CTTTTCTCTTGCTCTTCCTCTTCTTTTAAGAGATAAGAGGAAGTTTCAAGAGGAAGAGATAAGTATGGCAAAGGACAGAATTGTGTGCGAGTTTGGAGTATTAATTAAGATCGGCGCGATTTTTTTGCTTATCTCTTGCTCTTTTCTCTTGCTCTTCCTCTTCTTTAAGAGATAAGTATGACAAAGGACAGAATTGAGTGCGAGTATGGAGTATTGAGGGAACTGGTATCGACTTGTTGGAACGGCCAATTGTAAATTGATTTGAAGGCCTGAACGAGTGCGAGTATTGAGAATAAAAGGGAGACTCGCTTATCTCTTGCTCTTTTCTCTTGCTCTTCCTCTTCCTTTAAGAGATAAGAGGAAGTTTCAAGAGGAAGAGATAAGTATGGCAAAGGACAGAATTGTGTGCGAGTACGGAGTATAGAGATAGGCGCGATTTTTTTACTTATCTCTTACTCTTTTCTCTTGCTCTTCCTCTTCTTTTAAGAGATAAGAGGATTGGGTTATTGAGGGAACTGGTATCCATTTGTGGGAACGGCCAATTGTAAATTGAATTTGAAGGTCTGAACGAGTGCGAGTGCGAGTGCGAGTATTGAGAATAAAAGAGAGACTCACTTATCTCTTGCTCTTTTCTCTTGCTCTTCCTCTTCTTTTAAGAGATAAGAGGAAGTTTCAAGAGGAAGAGATAAGTATGGCAAAGGACAGAATTGAGTGCGAGTATGGACTATTAAGATCGGCGCGATTTTTTTGCTTATCTCTTGCTCTTTTCTCTTCTCTTCCTCTAAAAATCCAAGAAGATGAGGTGTTTAATTGTCAAGATTGTCACCGCGCAATTCACGGAAGCGCTTTCTGGCCGCAACGACGTACAGACTGCCGGGAAACTCGACTAAGAGTCGGTTGTATAAGTCTTTGGCCAAGTCGGGCTCGTTGAACACATAATCGCTTAGTTCGGCCAATTTGAAGATGGCGTCATCGGCCAGAATTTCATCGGTATAAATGTCGGCCACTTGCTCGTAAAAATCTCGGCTCTTTTCGAATTCTCCTTTTTTGTAGAACACATCTCCTTTGAGCATTAGAATGTCATCGGTGAGCGTGTGTCCAGGAAAAATGTTGGTGATCGAATCAAGTTTAACAAAGGCCAACTCAATTTGATTTTGGTAAGCCAGGAGATCGGCTTCAGCAAATAGACGCATAGGAACCGTCGTGGTATCCATGTTGTAATTGTCGGTTATGACTAAAGAAAGATCAATGGCATCGTTGGAAATCAACTTGGAAGTCGATGCTTTTAGCACATCAAGTTGTGCCTGCGCCCATTCGAAGTCGGCCGTATAGTAAGACACTTTGGCATTTCTGAATTTAGCTTCGTGGCCCAAAACATCCTCCTTGTAATCTAGTTCGACCTGAGAATATAAAAGAGAGGCATCCCAAATTTCGTTTTTGAGCAAGAGCACATCTCCTAGCTCTAGTTTGATTACGGCTCCCATTTTCGGATACAAACCTGGAATAGCCAGCGCACTTTCGAGCATAGTGATAGCCTCATCGATTTTACCCAGGTAGAATCCTTTGACGTGAGCGAGTTCTTTGGCCAAAACAGCCGTAGCTGCTGTCATGCCTAAATCATCCAATGTAGCTTGGTATACTTGCTCCAGTTCGAGAATGTCGGCATTGCTATAACCTGGCTTCGACGTGATGGCAGCTAATTTGACCTGCAACAATTCGATGCGGGCATTTTCATAATACTCGTACACCGGGCCTTTTTCGATAACTGCTTTGTAAGCCTTTTCGGCTGAAGAGTACTCTTTGTTGTTCAAGGCCAACTGAGCGATATCGACCAATCTATGTCCGTTCTCACCCAATCGCAAGTCCAACGCTTTGGCTTGAATAATGGCCGAGTCAAAATCTTTCTGCTGCAGGAAAATCCAAATGAGTAATTCGTTGTAGATGGTTTGCTCCGGCGACTTTTGGACTTTCTTCAGAAGCTTTGTGCGCAGCATGGCTGCATTTTCTCGGTTTTCGGTGATATTCAGATTTCGATTGATGGAATTCTGAACAGTTTGAATATAATTCGGGGAAACGATAAGCAGTTCCAAAAACGAATCAACCATTTCTTCATGGTTACCCATCATGCCTTGCAAGTTGGCCATTTCATAGTGGTAACCATAGCCATCGTTCGATATTCTACGAGCTGTATTGTAAGTAGATAGTGCGTGATCGTATTCGTTCAACTTGATGAAGGCATTGGCCAGTCGGATCGCATTGCTTCGTCCAGGTTCCAATTCTTTGAGGGCCTTTTGAAACTCCGATTCGGCATCGTCGAGCTTGTCGAATTTCTTGTAAAGTTCTCCCAAGTCGACGTGAGCATTGGCCGACTTTCCTCCAGACTTGATCTTTTTCTTGACCATTTTTTCGGCCGTCTCCAGATCTCCAAGGGCAATAAGTGTGTTCAGGTAGCTCTCGTAGACACGGTTGGTTTTATCGGTCTTGTAGATTCTTTCGTAGTACAATTTGGCTTGCTCATACTCTCCATTGTTGTAATAGTATTCCGCCAAATCGTAGTCGGTCGTTTGGGCAAAACCCACGACAGAGAGCAAAATGAATAAGCTGCTTAAAAATATCTTCATGATTCGCTTTCTGGCATAATTCCTAATTCAACAAAGGCCGCTTCGACATCGGGAAAGAGCTTGTTGTACCGTTCCTGGGCCTTTTGCAATCGCTCCACCATTTCATCAATTTCGGTCACGACTTCTTCTGCAATTCGTTTTTCTTGTGCGCACTGCTTTTCAACGTACAATGCTGAGAAATTGTTCCCTGCCGCATCCTTGGTAGCGCCAGCTTCGAGGGCCGACTTCAAATCAAAAATTTGCTTCTTGGTTCGTTGAATCTCCTTTTTTAAACGGGTATGTTTGTGTCCAAAGTCTTTGACGAGCTTGGTAATTGACCGATAGTCGGCAAATAGCTTTGCATTGTCATAATCCATCTCCCCCTGATAGTTATCCTGGACGTATTCAAGGTCGGCCTTGATGCCTTTGAAAAACTGCTCGGTATTAAAGCGGTCGATGGAATTGAACTTTTTCTCAGCTGCCTCGACGGCTTGGTAGCTAGAATCGAGGGTTTTGATCACAGCGGCATGATCAACTTTTGGCTGACAGCTAGTGAACGAACCGATGACGAGCATGCAGCTCATGACAAAGGCGAGAGATGTGAAAATCAAATTAGGGCGCATAGTACAAAGTTAGTTAAGACCTAGGCGTTTGGCCCGATCAACTATCAAAAATTGTGCTAAACGCGACTAGTCTATTCGATCGAAGCCGGTATAGCGGTGCAAACATTCTGGAATGCGAATGCCATTTTCATCTTGGTTATTCTCCAAAAGAGCAGCAACGATGCGTGGTAGAGCAAGAGCACTTCCATTCAATGTATGGGCGAGATGTGTTTTTCCATCCTCTCCTTTGAAGCGACATTTGAGGCGATTGGATTGAAAAGTCTCAAAACAAGATACCGAACTAACCTCTAGCCACTTCTCCTGGGCTGCAGAATATACTTCAAGATCATAAGTCACTGCGGCAGCAAAACCAAGATCACCTCCACACAACCTCAGAACACGGTATGGTAACCCAAGCTTTCTGAGCAAGTTTTTAACATGCTCCACCATGGTATCGAGGGTCTCTTGTGATTTATCGGGATGTTGAAATTGAACGATCTCAACTTTGTCAAATTGATGCAGTCTGTTCAATCCACGCACATCCTTTCCATACGATCCCGCTTCACGACGGAAGCAAGGCGTATAGCCACACATTTTAATTGGGAAGTCTGCTTCCTTCAAAATCATATCGCGGTAGATATTGGTAATTGGCACCTCTGCGGTTGGGATGAGAAATAAATTATCTTCCGTCGCATGGTACATCTGACCTTCTTTGTCGGGCAGTTGACCCGTTCCAAAGGCTGAATCTTCGTTCACCATCAAAGGTGGGATCACTTCTTTGTACCCTGCATTTTCGGCTTCATCCAAAAAGAAATTGATGAGTGCACGTTGAAGTTTGGCTCCTTTTCCTGTGTATACTGGAAAACCCGCTCCCGTGATTTTTGAACCGAGGTCAAAGTCAATAAGTCCATATTGCTCGGTAAGTTCCCAATGAGCTTTGTTGTTATCGGCCAGTTCTGGAATTGAGCCTTCGGCAAATATCTCTTCGTTGTCGGTATCGGCTTTTCCCGCTGGCACCGAGTCTTGCGGTACGTTAGGAATATCGTACAAAGCCTCCGTCAACTTCTGGTCCAACTCATGAAACTGGTCTTTGAGTTTATGTGAAGACTCCTTCATCTCCACCGACTTGGCACGCATTTCGTTGGCTTCGGCTTGTTTGCCCGACTTGAATAAATCACCAATTTGCTTTGAAAGTACATTGCTTTCCGAGAGCGCCTGATCCATTTCTTGCTGGCAAGCGCGACGTTGTTCGTCGAGTTCAAGAATGGCGTTTACCTGTTGGGTAAAATCTTTGTTCCGCTTTTTCAGACGTTCGATAATCTGGGGAGCGTTGTCTCTAAGGACGTTAATTTCGAGCATGGTGATGTGTTGTATTGAAGGCGCAAATTTAAGGAAAAACTGGGTCTCAGCGGTGGGTCATTCTTTAAATTATAAATTCAGAATTCAAAATGAAAAATGGGTTTGGTGTCGACGACGAAACTTGACTTTTACTCGAAACGTGATGCTTACTCATGTTTCTTTGCTCGAACACTTGGTTACAGGATTGACTGATTGTTGATTTAACGATAAAGCCGTTAGGGGAACCCACGGTCATCGAGCAAAGCGGCTTGGAGGTAGTTGATGCAATCAACCTCAGTTGTGCCGCGTCGTCGAGATGTTCTTTGCTCGACAACCTCTTTGACAGTATTTGACATCCTGACAAGAGGTTGGAGCGCGTCGTCGAAATGAGTCAACACGAATCTTATTCAAAGGCCGGTCCTTTGTGAAGAGTTAGAGTTTGTCTTATGACCAAAACCGACCCAGTATGGGTCGCATCTTTATAACTGCAGGTCGAAGATACAACCTGACCCTGTAGGGGGTCACACCTACCACTGATAGTTACTCTTAATCCTTCACCACCCTATCAGTCTGCACGGTTTTGCCGTTCTCTACCAAGCTCAAGTGGAAGACACTCCATCTATTCACCTTCCGTCACTTTTGCTTGATCAAAAGTAACCAAAAATCAAGGCTGGTGAATTAGATTCTAGTTGACTTCACGATTCATCTGCACTACGGAAGTAAAACTCGGAAACGCTATTAACGTAGCTCACTTCGTTCCCTCCGATAGCTGACCTCAGACACCTACTTCCGCTTTACGCTCCGATAAATCGAGTCAACACGAATCTTATTCAAAGGCCGGTCCTTTGTGTAGAGTGAAATTCTGTCTACCACAGAATGGACCTGGTAGAGATGCGGTTATCGAGCAAAGCGATATTCGTAACTTTTCCATTGGCCCCAGAAGGAAAATCGCGTCGTCGAGATGAAACGCAAAAAGGCCACCCGTCGAAGACAGATGGCCAGTTTGATCAAATATTCTAGATCACTTATTCCGGAAGAACCGAAACGAATGAACGATTGTTAGTTGTTTTGCGGAAAGATACTACTCCATCGGTAAGTGCAAACAAGGTATGGTCTTTTCCCATTCCTACGTTCTCACCTGGGTGATGAACTGTTCCACGCTGACGAATAATGATATTCCCAGCAATAGCGTGTTGGCCACCGAACAACTTAACTCCTAGTCGTTTACTATGTGACTCTCTTCCGTTTTTCGAACTACCGACTCCTTTCTTATGTGCCATGATTCTATGGTTTTAATCGGTTGGGCTTATTTGCCACCATCCAGTTCATCTTGCCATTTCTTAAGCTCGTCCCACTTGCCTTCGGCAGCAAGAGCAGCTTGAGCTGGCCATGTTCCTGGATCCTTAGATTTATAACTACTTCCAGCCTCAGCTAGAATCTCATTCAATTTTTCAACGCTAGTTGCGCCTAGATCTGCGAAGGTCATGATTCCAGCATTGTTGAAGAGCTCGGCAATTTTAGGTCCGATTCCTTCTACTTTGCGCAAATCATCTCCTTTTGCATCTGCCTTCTTAGGAGCAGCGGCTTTTTCAGCTTTAGGAGCTGCAGCTTCCTTCTTAGGAGCGGCAGCCTTTTCAGCTTTAGGAGCTTCTTCTTTCTTAGGCTCTTCCTTCTTCGCTGCTTTCGCACCTGAAGCTGAAATACCTTCGATTTTGATCTCAGTCAAGTAAGCACGGAAACCGTTCTTCTTCTGATAACCTTTACGTCGCTTTTTCTTGAAAACAATAACCTTGTCTCCTTTTAGGTGCCTTTCGACTTTTGCCATTACGGCTGCACCTGTGATAGCTGGGGCGCCAACAGTGATCTTTCCGTTGTCAGCGATTAAAAGCACGTCGTCAAACTGGACTTTCGCACCTTCGTCTTGCTGCAAGCGGTTTACAAAGATCTGCTGGTCTTTTTCAACTTTATACTGATGCCCTGCTATTTCTACGATTGCGTACATCTAAATGTAATTTAATTAAGACCTAATTTTTTTAAGGGGTGCAAATGTACAAATTGTTTTGAACAACTCAAACGTTTGGTTGTTTAAAAGTATGTGCTTCGCCTCGCTATTTTCTGCTACATGACCACGTTCACAATTCGCTTCGGAACTACGATGATTTTCTTCGGGGTTTTTCCCTCCAAATACTCCGCTGTTTTCGGCTCGGCCATCACGGCTTCCTCGACTTGCTTCGGGTTCATATCTGCCGGTAACGCCAATTTAAACCGCATCTTTCCATTGAAAGAAACCGGATACTGAATCTCATCCTCTACCAAGTGCTTTTCCTCAAACTTGGGCCACGCCTGATCCAAAACAGATTCAGTATGTCCCAAACTTGACCATAGCTCCTCCGCAAGATGCGGCGCGTAGGGTGAAAGCAATACACATACCGGCTCCAACGCACTTTTAATCGAACATTTTTGCTCAGTAAGTTCGTTCACACATATCATCATGGCACTCACCACCGTATTCCAACTGTAGCGGTCAAGATCTTCGGTTACCTTTTTAATGGTTTTGTGGACAGACTTCAAATTGTCCTTGCTCGGTTCTCCCTCTGTCACATTCTCAAATAACCTGGCCGTCTTCCGCAAGAAGTTGTGTACGCCGTTGATTCCTTTGGTGTCCCATGGCTTGGCTTGTTCGAGCGGACCAAGAAACATCTCGTAACATCGAAGGGTGTCGGCGCCGAATTTTTCGACTAGCTCGTCTGGTGTCTGGACATTGTATTTCGACTTGGACATTTTCTCGACTTCATTGCCGCAGGTATACTTTCCGCTTTCGTTCAAGATGAATTCGGCGTCTTTGTATTCTGGCATCCAGTTTTTGAACGCTTCCATGTCCAAACTATCTCCATCAACCATGCTTATATCGGCATGAAGTCGTTGCGTTTGGTGCTCACCCTGCAACTCTGCAGTGACGAACGTGTTGGTGTCTTTGATGCGATACACAAAACTCGACCTCCCCAAAATCATCCCCTGGTTGATCATCTTCGCAAAGGGTTCGTTGAATCCAATGTGCCCAAGGTCGTACAATAACTTGGTCCAAAATCTAGCATAAAGCAAATGCCCCGTCGCGTGCTCGGCACCACCTATGTACAAGTCAACTTGATTCCAATAGTCCGATTTTTCACGGCTGCAGAATTCCTTTTCGTTATGTGCGTCCATGTACCGCAAAAAGTACCAACTTGATCCTGCCCAACCCGGCATCGTGTTGTATTCCATGCGGTCGCCCTTCCAAATATTCCACGCACTTTGCTCGGCGCGGGCCAATGGCGGTTCGCCATCTTCCGTAGGCAAATACTTATCTACCTCAGGCAAGGTCACGACCTCATCGTCGTTCAATAAATATGGAATCTCGTCTTTGTAATACACCGGAAACGGTTCGCCCCAGTATCGTTGTCGGCTAAAAACAGCATCTCTCAAACGGTAATTGATCTTCCCTTTTCCAATGCCCATCTCCTCAATCTTCTCGCAGCATTTCGGAATAGCATCTTTACCCGATTTCCCATCGAGAAAATCCGAATTGCACAATACTGCATCTTTGTCGGAACAAGCCTCGTCGCTCACGTCGACCCCTTCGAAAATAGCTGGAATAGGAATCTTGAAATGCATGGCAAAATCATGATCACGCTGGTCACCTGCAGGAACCGCCATCACTGCGCCTGTTCCGTATCCTGCCAATACGTAGTCGGCAATCCACACGGGAACTTCTTGTCCGGTGAAGGGATGAATCGCATATGCGCCCGTAAACGCTCCTGAGACATTTTTCACATTGGCCTGGCGATCGCGTTCAGTTTTTGCTGCGGCCTTTTTCTTGTACTCGTCGATGAATTTTTTGTGCTCGGCCGTGGTAATGCTATCTACCAACTCATGTTCGGGAGCCAAAACCATGAACGAAACACCAAAAATGGTGTCAGGGCGTGTTGTAAATACTTCGATTGACGCCTCGTGGTCCTTTAGCTTGAAGAATACCTGCGCACCTTCCGACCTTCCGATCCAGTTTTTTTGAATCTCTTTGATTGAGTCGTTCCAGTCGATTGACTCTAGGTCGTCCAGCAACCTTTGCGCGTATGCGCTAATCCTCATGCTCCACTGACGCATCAATTTCTGCTCAACGGGATGCCCGCCACGCTCTGAAACGCCGTCTTTAATTTCGTCATTGGCGAGTACAGTTCCCAAGGCCGGACACCAATTTACCCAGCTATCGGCCAAAAACGTAAGGCGGAAATGCATGAGTACCAATTGCTGTTGTTTCTCTGAAAAGCTTTTCCAATCGGTCGCTGTGAACTCGCCGCAAAAATGCTCGCCGAACATGGCAAACTCACTACGGTCCAGGTCTTTCCACCACAATTCGTCGATATCGGCATTCACATTGTAGGTGCCGTTGGCTTCAAATTTGGCAATCAATGTATCGATCGGCTGCGCTTTGTTGGTGTCTTTGTCGTACCACGCATTGAACAACTGCTTGAAAATCCATTGTGTCCACTTGTAGTAATCGGGGCTACTGGTGCGCACTTCACGCGACCAATCGTAGCAAAAACCCATTTGATCCAACTGTTCACGGTAGCGATTGACGTTATTTTCAGTCGTAATAGCGGGGTGCTGACCAGTCTGAATAGCGTATTGCTCGGCCGGTAAGCCAAAAGAATCGTAGCCCATCGGGTGCAAAACGTTGAAGCCCAAGTGTCGTTTGTAACGCGCGTACACATCGGAAGCAATGTACCCCAGCGGGTGTCCCACGTGCAATCCAGCCCCTGAAGGGTAAGGAAACATGTCGAGCACGTAGTATTTCTTTTTATTGGCTAATTCGTCAACCTTGTAGGCCAAAGTCTCGCGCCATTTGTTTTGCCAATTGGCTTCTATATTCTGAAAATCGTAATCCATGGTATCAATTGAGGACGCGAATTTACCATTCGTTTAGGGAATCGCGAAGGAGAAGGGCAGAATAACATTTGCCTTGTGCTAAAAAATCACAGAAGTGAAGCTCCAGCCTTTCCTACCAACTCGCTAGGTATTCTTTATCTTTGACGTAAATCACACGTCTTCATGCGCCTATTTTCCTACGTATTTATCTTTTTTTCTCTAGCAATTCATGCAAATGCACAGACGCTTCACAATCCACAGGAGTTGTACGATTTACCGGGCGGACTGTATGAAAAAGACTCTATTCGTGCGCTTTACGTTGACTTCGTAGATCCCAACTACCACGAAATTTTGGTCGATGCCTTTTTCAATGATCCTAGTTTGCGCATTGACGCGACCGTGACCTTGAACGGCATGAGCTACGACAGTGTGGGCGTGCGTTACAAAGGAAATTCGACTTTTTGCTTGCCCAACGATCAACTCAATCCAAAAGTGCCATTTAACATTGATATGAACTATTGGGTGAGCGGACAAAAACTGCTGGATTACAAGAAAATCAAGTTGGCCAATGCTTGGTTGGACCCCACTTTTGTCAAGGAATTCAGTGCGGCGAAAGTGTACCGAAAATACCTACCGACACCCGAAGTCAATTTGATGGAATTGCACGTACAGGGCGATTATTTGGGGATGTACGTGAATACTGAATCGGTGAACAAACAGTTCCTCCAAAAACACTTTGGTGAAAAGGATGGTGCGCTTTTTAAATGTGATCCGGCGCAGGTATTTTGTGGTGAAAACAGTGGCTCGGGCGAACCGACTTTGGCGTGGCTGGGAAGTGATAGTGCGGCTTACTACAATAGTTATCAGCGGAAAAGCGAGCACGGTTGGGACGAACTTATGGAGCTCACAAATACCTTGAACTTTGATTTCGAAAACCTCGATGAAATTCTGAATATCGATCGGGTACTTTGGGCATTTGCAGTGAATACGGTGATCTTGAATTTGGACACCTACAACGGGTTTTTCGTGCACAACTATTACCTGTATCGAACTGCGGACGGACTGTTCCAAATGATTCCTTGGGATTTGAGTGAAAGCTATGTGGGAGCGCTATTGGGTTGGGATTTTTCTGATCCTACTCCGCTTTACGAATTTGATCCCTACTTCGCTCTTGTCGAGCGGCCGCTGGCCAATCTGCTTTTGAACGATCCAAACTACAGAAAGCAATATACTGCCCATGTGCGCACCGTCATGGAAGAAATCCTGCAGTCGGATGAATTGGAAACCTTGATTGAATCGCAGCAGGCGCTGGCGTACAATTCGGTAGAGGCCGATGAGAACAAGTTGTTCAACATGAATTCATTCGCTTCCAACGTCGACGCTCCGTACTTCAGTTCCGATATTTTTTGGGGAATTGGTGGCATATTAGAGTCGAATATTGAACGTGAGGCCTTTTTGTCAAGCCACCCTGAAATAGCCAATATTCCACCGTCTATATATGAGGTCATTTCCTCCGACGATTACATTACGGCCGAAGTAACTGGTGCCGATGAAGTGGTGTTGATGGCTACAGCCAGCGAGTTCAATTCGAAGTTCCAGTCGTTCATCATGCACGACGACGGACTAAATGGCGACCAAAATGCCAATGATGGAATCTACACGGCTGATACCCCTTTCCAGGGAAATGAATTTGGGGTCAAATTCTATATCAAAGCACAGAATGCCGATGCAGTCATGCTGTCTCCCGAGCGCGCTGAGTATGAGTTTTACAAACACGGTGTGCCGACAAATATGATCGAACTGGAAATAAATCCTGACCGACAACTAGTCAAAATCACTGATATCCAAGGCCGAGAAGTGGGCGATCATCACGATGGTTTTTTGCTTTATATCTACGACGATGGATCGGTTGAGCGGAAAGTTGTTGTTGACTAGGATATTTTCAAGGAAGTCATACTCAAAGAACCGGCCATCAGTTTATCGTTGAACAACTGAACCGATTCCCCTTTTTTCTGCATTCCCAAGGTGTACATTAAGGGAAGAAAATGATCGGGCGAGGGAATAGCGAGTTGAACTGCGGCGCCTTGGTATTCGTAATTGATCAACGGCTGGTAGTCGCCTGTAAGCAACCACTTATTGAATAGGGCATGTGCTTCGATGGCCCAATCATAACCGTAATTATCGCGATGCATATTGGCAAAATCGACCTTACCCAGGTTGTGGATGATGTTTCCACTGCCCATGACGAGCACGCCCTTGTCGCGCAGTGCTGAAAGTCTGCGACCCAACTCGAAATGGTAGGAAGCGGGCTTGGTGTAATCGATGCTTAGCTGAACAACCGGTATATCGGCCTGGGGATACAGGTGTTTCACCACACTCCATGTTCCGTGGTCCAAGCCCCATTTTTCGTCGAGTTCGACCAACTCGGGAGTGAGGACCAACTGCGTTTTCTTGGCCAAATCAGGACTGCCTGGAGCGGGGTATTCCACGTCAAATAGCTCTTGTGGAAATCCGCCAAAATCGTGAATGGTGCGCGGCATCTCCATGGCCGTGACCTTGGTCCCCTTGGTGTACCAATGGGCTGAGATGCAAAGGATCGCATTGGGTCGGGGCAGACTTTTTCCAATTTCGTGAAAGCCTTGAACAAACTCGTTTTCCTCGAGGGCGTTCATGGGACTGCCGTGACCAAAAAAGACCACCGGCATGCGCTCACTTTTTGGGAAAGAACGGGAAAGATTGTCTAGATCAGTCAATGACATAAGGCTAAAACTTAGAGGGGCGGCGGCCAGTAGTTTGATAAACTTCTTTCTGTCCATTTATCATTTGTTTTTAAAGCATGTAAAGGCAAGCTACATAATGAAGCCGCAAGAGACAAGCCAACTTTCAACAAAAGGTACTAATGATTGACAATACATCCCCTTTCCTGATATCGGTCATTCCCTTCTCGACTCGTTCGCAATACATTGCGCTATTCTAGAAAGATTCACACCATGAAACAACTTTTCATCCTTCTCGGCATCGTTCTTTTGAGCTTTGTTTCCCGAGGACAGGAGTCGGCGCAAACCATTCATCTCAACCCAGGAATGCTCACGGTAAGCGATGGTACAGACGTCCCCTACTTCGCTTTTAACTGGACCAACGAATTTAGTTTGGACGTGGCGACAGTCGCCATCAGCCCGTCGGAAACACTGCTTTTGACGGTGGTCAACAACGACGATTCGGAGCACGGATTTACCTTGGATGGGTCGTCGACCGCTCCTCAAATCATTGCTCCTGCCGATTCGGCGACTTTTGAGCTTGTTCCTAGCGGACAATCAATTCACTATTTCTTTGACCACTCGGACTCGCCTACTAACAAGTATTTAGGACTGGGTGGAATGGTCGTTGTCACGGGAGAAAGCGATGCCAACTTCTATTGGAATTTGCGCACGCATGAAGCTGCTGTCAACGTGGCCTTGGATGCGGGAGAGACCATTGATTGGTCGGCCTACTACCCTGATTATTACACGATAAACAACTTGAGTTTCCCCGCGATAAGCACCGATCCCATGGCCAATCTTACAGGCGAAGTGGGCGACGTATTGCATATCTACATGATCAACACGGGAATTTCGATGCACTCCATGCACTTTCATGGGTACCACTGTACGATTCTCCATTCGAGTAGATCACCACAATCTGTAAGCTGGAGTAAAGACACATTTCCTTTGTGGCCAGGCGATGGAATGATCATCGAATTGGTTCCGAATCAACCGGGAATTTATCCTGTGCACGATCACAACCTAACCGCAGTTTCTGGAGGTGGGATTTACCTCAACGGTGGTGCATTAATCATGATTGACATTCAGTAATATGAAACATCTACTCTATTTTATTCTGGCGACTTTTTGCTGGACACAGGCGTCTTCGCAGACTGAATTGCTGTTGGTCGGTCAGACCTACGGTCAAATGGAAATGCACGACGGCGAGCAGCTTTTCACCTTCGGGTATACGGCCGATTATGACACCCCGATGTATGTGCCGGGGCCGACCTTGCATATGATTGAGGGCGATTCGGTGATTATCGACTTTCACAATTCGTCGATGATTCCGCACACCGTTCATCTTCATGGTTTAGATGTGGATCAGGCTAATGACGGTGTGCCTCAAACTTCATTTTCCGTCCCTCACCAAGAGCATGGATTTTATCACTTGCGCGCGCCGCATCCGGGAACTTACTTATATCATTGCCACTTCCTCTCCTCGATACACGTTCAATCTGGCATGTACGGTTTGGTGATTGTCCACCCTGCAAGTGATCCTAATTTAACGTGGGAAGGCGGCTATGAATTTGACAACGATTTTTCGTTTTTGACATTTGAATTTGATAGCGACTGGCACAGTTTCGCGATTCTCAATCAGACCATGGGTGACGAAGCCATCTTGCCTATATTTGATCCTGAATACTTTATGATCAACGGGGCGAGCGAGCAGCAATTGGCCGATAGTTCTGTTGGGGTATACTCTTTCGTGAACGAGGTAAATCATTTGCGCCTAGCTAATATTGGATTTTGTGCCAATCGCGTTTCGTTTCCCGCAGCTTTAGATGCACGAATAATTGCATCGGATGGGCGGCCGTTTGATGAGCCTTTGTTGGCCGACAGCATCTGGGTTCTCCCAGGAGAGCGCTACGATGTTCTGGTTGATTCCGAGGTTCCATTTTCGGGTGAAATTATCTTCGATTACGTGAGCATGAACAACGGAGAACTGTTGAATACACAAGCGATTGAAGTCGAAATTGAATTGGCCATAGGAACAAATGAATTGGCCATTGAATCACTGGAAGTTTTTCCAAATCCTACGTCGGACAGGCTATCTTTCCAAGTCCCTGAAAATGACCATATGCGCTTGCACTTTCAAGTGTATGATCAAGCGGGTAAGCAGTGTATTTCAAGCGTGATTTCGGCTTCTGGAGGAATGTGCAATATTGATGTTTCCGCGCTGGCTCAGGGCAGTTATACTTTGGTTTTATCCTCGGAATCGACTTACTACCACGCACAATTTGTGATTGATTGACGGCGTATTACTCAGTCAGCAGTCTATAATTCTAGGAATGATTTAGCCTCCGGCAAATGACGATTCGCCTTGGAGTAAAAACTCTTCAACACGAATTCAAGTGAGACTTAGTGATGTGGACCATGAGGTGGTGGTCCACCTGGAGGAGGAGGTCCTGAAGGTCCTTTCGACATTTTTTCCAGCATGCGATCAAATCTTTCTACTTGATCCTCACGACACAATTTTCTAATTTCTTGAAAATGATGGAAGTGGAGTATTTCCAACTGCCTTACATTTTCACCTACAAGCTTTGCCAGGCTATCCACTTGATCGGTAGCTTGACCTTGCATGATCGTTGAGTACTGTTGTCTGAGCTGGTGGTTTGCCTTTTCAAGTGCCTTGGCCGATTGCATGTGCTTGTCGCGCAGAACGATAAAAGCATCTTTTTGCGCCTGATCGAAACCAAGATCTTGAAAAAGCCTTTCCGCGGCAGGTGGCGCATGATGCCCTTTGCCCGACTTCATCCAAAGCATCGCCAAGGTCGTGACATTGACCAGCAGCAAAACAACAAGCACGATGTTCATTGTCCTTTTACTCATAGCTCAGCACATTGGACCAATCGGTCGTGTATGATTCAAATATTGATTGGGCGTAATCCTCGGCTTCGGTTGTCTCGGAAACATTGAACCACGTATAGGTATTCATGGCAATAAAAGCCACAACTGCAGCCACTTTCAACAAAGAACTGCGGTAAAAACGAGCTCTCGACTGCTCTTCTCGTTCGATTCTCGCATGGAGATTGTCGAGAAAATTGGCAGGCGCTCGATGTTGAACGGGATGCTCAAGCAGCGAAAGCGTTTGGTCAATTTCTTGTTGTATGTGATCGTTCATCTCCATTTCTATTTCTATTTCTAAGACGATGTTTGATTGACAAACTTGCGCCGGTTTACATGATCGATGAATAATGGTCTTGCAACAAGACTTTTAAATTCTTCTTCGCCCGAAAAATCAAGGACTCAACGGCACCAACGGTGAGCTCCATCACGGCCGAAATCTCGAGGTAACTAAGTCCTTCCAGACTGGCTAGAACAAGAGCAGTGTGTTGATTATCAGGTAGTTTTCTCAAGGCTGTCCACAACACCCTCTTGCGTTCTTCTGCTTCGAGTAGTTCTTGTGGCGAATCACTTTGATCGGCGAGAAAAGCAGATGGCGTTTCGTGCTCGGCCGCACGTTTTCCCCGGCTGAGGTAGCGGAGACGGTCCAGCGATTTGTTGACAGCGATGCGATAAAGCCAGGTAGAAATCTTGGCGTCTTTCCGAAAACTTTTGACCGATCGAACTACTTCGATAAACACCTCCTGCGCCAGATCTTCAGCTTCCATATGATCGCGCACATAGCCAAAACACACGTTATACACGCGGTCCTTGTGATCGTTGACGAGAGTTTCAAAAGCTCGCCGATCACCATCGGCTAAACGTTGCAGTAAAAATTTATCGGGCATTTTCAGGCTTCAAAGTAGCCAATATCACAACAGAAAATTACCACTTGATGGCTATTTTTCCCATGGTTCGTCTGAACTCTAGATCTTCATGCGCCTTGGCGAGTTCTTCAATAGGGTAAACGGCGCTTATTTGAGGCTTGACAATGCCTTGGTCGTATAGTTTTATGAGTTCTTGCAGACAATGACCAATGATGTGCGGACGATAGTCGGCCAATTTGAGCATGTTCACTCCTATGACCGACTTGGACTTAGCCATCAAAAAGATCGGCAACATGAGACCCATGTCGTAGAGCAGCTTGTATGTGGCAAATCGACCTCCTTTTTTACCCATTCGGTCTGCCGCGCCATATAGCACCATGCGTCCGCCACTTCCCAATAGATTCATGTCTTTCTTGAAGGTTTTTCCAGCAATGGCATTGAAGGTAGCATCGAGTTTCTTCTTACCGAGAATACGATTCACTGCTTTTTCGTAGTCTTCTTCTAGATAGTTGATGGCATGATCGGCCCCTATTTCACGCATTCTCTTGAGTTTTTCGTCGCTACTTCCTGTGGCGATTACTGTACACCCTTTCCATTTGCACAATTGGATGAGGGCTGTTCCCACTCCGCCCGCACCAGCATGGACAAGTACCTCATCACCAGGAAATAAATTCATGGCCACGCATGAAGCATAAAACGCAGTTGAATACTGTACGCCAATGGCCGTGGCCTCACCTGTCGGCATCGACTCTGGGATTTCGGTAACACCAGTCGCGAGGGTGCAGCAATAAGTTGAATAGGTTCCAAAACGCGCCATGCCGGCTACCCGTTTTCCAATCCAAGCTTGGTCAACGCCCTCACCGACCACTTCTACCCGGCCGACAAAGTCGTAACCTGGAATAAAAGGCAAGGGAGGAGCTTCACGATAGAGGCCGTGTCTAGCCGAGACCTCGGCGAAATTGAGTCCGAAAGCTTCAACTTTAACACCGACCTGTCCGTTCGTAGGCAGTGGTTTGTTAACTTCACGCAATTCAAAAGCTTCGCTTGCTTTTCCGTAGTTGACTAAAAAAGCTGACCTCATTTTTTCCATAGTTGCGAAGAAATGGATTTTTTTGCGTTCAAATGTATTTGACCAAGACTCCTGACATATTAAAACCTATTGCGGCCGACCTCCTTTGGGATGTGAAGACGGAGGAAAGAGAGATCTTCTTGACCTTCGACGACGGACCAATTCCTGAGGTCACACCACTTGTATTGGATATATTGGATCAGTTCAATGCCAAAGCCACTTTCTTTTGTGTGGGCGAGAACATTGTTCGCCATCCCGAAGTATTGGAAGAGGTATTGAGGCGCGGACATCTAGTCGGCAACCATACTTATTCTCATGAAAAGGGATGGGACACGAGTCACTATGGCTATTTGAAGACCTATCTAAAATGCCAAGCGCTCACAAAAACCCCGTTTTTTCGTCCGCCCCATGGTCAGATCAAGCGACAGCAAGTCCAGACCTTGAAGAAGCACACCACAATAGTCATGTGGGATGTACTGAGTGGTGATTTTGACCCCACCTGCGACGCGGAGAAATGCCTGCACAACGTCATGAAAAGCGCGAGAAAAGGCAGCATCATTGTTTTTCACGACAGCTTGAAAGCGAAAGACACCATGCTCAACGCGCTGCCTGAGGTACTGCAGAACTTGACGAATTTGGGGTATAGTTTTCCTGTTTTGAGGGGTGGTTAGGAGGATAAATTCAAGCGCAATTGCACCTTTTTTTCAAGAATCTTTGAGATTAAACCGCAAATACCTACCTTTAGCGTTAGTAACGCGATAGATTATTATGATCAAGTCTTTCGGATCAAAAGAGACAGAGAAAATTTGGAAAGGTGAATCGGTTAAAAAGCTACCGATGGAGGCACAGAAAATCGGCAGGAGGAAACTTAGAATGATCAATAACTCCGTTGATATTGTCGATTTAAGGATTCCGCCAGCAAACAGATTGGAGAAGCTCGCAGGGAACTGGAAAGGTTATTATTCCATTCGAGTCAATAAACAATGGCGAATTGTGTTCAAATGGCAATCAGGTAATGCTTACGAAGTAGAAATATTAGATTATCACTAGAATTATGACAAACTTAGATAACATACATCCAGGTGAAGTGCTACAAGATGAGTTCTTGATACCTCTTGAAATCTCGGCATATCGACTTTCTAAAGATCTAAAAATTCCACAGACTCGCGTGAGTCAGATACTTAAGGGCAAAAGGCGAATTACTGCAGACACAGCGCTTAGACTTAGCAAATATTTTGGGAATTCAGCAAAATTTTGGCTCGGGCTGCAAGATGACTTTGACCTCGAAGCGGAAAAACAAGAGAAGGAAGCCGAATTGAACGGAATCCAAAAGTTTGATCATAAGGCCGCATAAAATACCAATACCAGCACGGAGAGCATAGGCCGACTCCAGAATATTGAGAGACTTGTGGATACAAGAGCTTGATAGAAGTTCGGGAAATTCCCCAAGAAAAAATCACTTAAGAACTTCATTTCATTCGAAAGTCGGCATTCTTTCTCGGAATATTCTTTGGCAAGCTTAACAACCACTTCTTATCTTCCCATTTCAAATCCTACGTGCATGAATTTTCGAATCAACTCATTTGAGGAATACCAGTCGACCTATAAAAAATCTGTAGAAGACCCGGAGGGGTTTTGGGACGGAATTGCTTCAGAATACCAGTGGAAGAAAAAATGGGATAAGACCCTAAATTGGGATTTTGAAAAGCCAGACGTTCGCTGGTTTGAAGGAGGAAAGTTGAATATTACCGAGAACTGTCTGGACCGCCATCTCGCAGAAAACGGCGACAAAACAGCCTTGATTTGGGAGCCGAACAATCCAGACGATGCGACGGTTACTTTTACTTTTACCGAATTGCATGAGGCTGTATGCCAGATGGCCAACGTATTGCAAAAAAATGGCGTGGTCAAGGGCGATCGCTTGTGCTTCTACATGCCCATGATTCCTGAATTGGCCATCGGTGTTTTGGCATGTGCACGGATTGGTGCGATTCACTCGGTGGTATTTGCTGGCTTTTCGGCCAACGCTTTAGCTGATCGTATCAACGACGCATCTTGTAAAATGGTTCTTACAAGCGACGAAATCAAACGTGGTGCGAAAGTGATGGATGCTAAGAAAGTTGTAGACGAGGCGCTATCGAAATGCCCAAGTGTGGAAACAGTTCTTGTGGCCAAATCCACAGGCAATGACGTTCCGATGCAAGCTGGTCGTGATCTGTGGATGCACGAGGAAATGAGTGAAGCCGAAGCGGAGTTCGAAGCTGTTGCTATGGATTCGGAGGATATGTTATTCGTACTCTACACTTCTGGATCTACTGGAAAACCAAAAGGAGTTGTTCATACATGCGGAGGGTATATGGTCTATGCTGGCTACTCCTTCAATAATGTTTTTCAGCCTGCCGATGATGATGTTTACTGGTGTACTGCCGACATCGGTTGGATCACTGGGCACAGTTATATCGTGTACGGTCCGCTGTTGAATGGCACTACAACAGTGATGTTCGAAGGCGTCCCGACATGGCCAGATTCGGGTAGGTTCTGGGAGATTTGTGACAAGCACAAAGTGAGTCAGTTCTACACCGCTCCAACCGCTATTCGTGCCTTGATGGCTTGCGGAGACGAGTGGATCCAAAAGCACCAGTTGAGTTCGCTCAAAGTCCTAGGAACTGTGGGCGAACCGATCAACGAAGAAGCTTGGCACTGGTACCATGATGTTGTGGGAAGAGGAAAATGTCCGATTGTGGATACGTGGTGGCAGACAGAAACGGGGGGAATCATGCTCAGTGGATTGGCTGGACACTCGCCCATGAAACCGAGTTTTGCGGGATACCCCTTGCCAGGAATTCAGCCAGTTTTGTTAGATGAAAAGGGCAATTTGGTAGAAGAGAACAACCAGGAAGGTTTGCTGGCCATCAAATATCCCTGGCCTTCGATCTTGCGAACAACCTATGGCGACCATGAGCGCTGTAGACTCACTTATTTTAGTCATTTCAAAGGTTACTACTTCACGGGCGATGGAGCGAAGCGCGATGACAACGGGATGATTCGCGTGATTGGTCGGGTGGACGACGTCATCAATGTCTCCGGGCACCGCATAGGAACGGCCGAAGTAGAGAATGCGATAGACGAGCATCCAGATGTCGTGGAATCGGCGGTGGTTGGGTATCCTCACGACATCAAGGGACAAGGGATCTATGCCTACGTGATTTGTCGAAGTATGCCTGAAAACCAGGACCAAATGCGGCAAGAAATTCTCGACGTTGTGACCAAAGAAATTGGAAAGATCGCCAAGCCCGAAATGATTCAATTTGTCACGGGCTTACCTAAAACACGATCGGGAAAAATTATGCGTCGGATCTTGCGGAAGATTGCTGAAGGAGATGGGGATAAGTTGGGTGATGTGAGTACTTTGTTGGATCCTTCGGTTGTGGAGGATATACATAGGGGGGTGCTTGTTGTATAGCTAATCTTACTACCTAACAACTCAACATTTACTCTTTCAAGAATCTAGCCACAGATCCGTTTTCAAATTTCAAATAGTAAATTCCTGTCTCAAGTTCAGCTACATTAACCTGGCCGATGCTATCCATTAGCTGGTGTGTGTCTATCACACGACCAGATAAATCTATGAGAACGACCGTTTGCATATTGGCAGCTTCGATGTTCAATATATTTGTCGCCGGAACTGGAAATATTCGAATCCCATCAACAGCCATTTCCGAAACATGTGTTGCAACTCCCACACTTGCATTGAAGGTCGCCTCGCAGCCATTTTCATCGGTTACCGTGAGGATAAAGAAGCCCGGCCCCAAGTTTTCTAGGTTGAGGTCGGTGCTGCCGTTGCTCCATTCGTAGGTCCAGTTTCCTGGGTCATCGACTATTGCAATTACGCTTCCATCGGTCGCGCCGGCGCTGCTTGCTGCGGTAATTTCTAGGGTGATATCCGGACTGAATGAGGGCTCAACCAAACTTTGAAAGAAATTGAATCCCGCCAACATCGCCAAAGGTGCACAGCCGCCGTGATCGTAATCTCCCCCGTTGAAAATTTGGACCGTTGTTGATCCATTTGCCGTATAGGCGTCATAAGCCACTTCTGAATTCAGGTAAGACACCTGGTCATCGGCTTCGCAGTAATAAATGTTCGTAGGGGCTTCAGGGGCCCAGTTGAGCACATCGTTATCGGCCAAAGCAATGCGAATAGGGTGCATCGGGTCATTCTCAAAATCTTCTAATACTTCAGGTATCAACACTTGATTCGGGATGTCGGGAAAAGCATCGTTTATCTCTCCCATCGAGTGAGTTCCGTCAAAAAGATCAGGTATGATGGCCGCATATTCAGGCAAAAACACGTCTTCCAATTCCTCATACAATGTCCCATACACTTCATTGTAACTCAACACCACATAAGGAAGATATCCCGGAGTTGGATACACTTCATCCGACGTAATAACCTCAGCCTGAGCACCTGATATATCGTATGGTCCGCTCATAGGTGCGCTTGCGGTAATGCTAAAATCATTCGGGTATTCAACTTCAATCTTGCGCTGGAGAGCCGCTGTGGCATGTCCGCCCTGCGAGTAACCCCAGAGGAACAATTGATCGTTGAGACTGTAGTTCAATTCGTCTTGTAACTCATAGGCCGCGCGGATTAAATCCAAACACGCATTGGCCTCAGACTCGGCGTGCACGTAGAGGTGAAAATCTTCTGAATCGCCCAGACCAATGTAGTCGGCCAATACAATAGCATATCCCACAGAAGCATATAAAATTCCCAAATCACCTTCTCCAACCATGTGCGAAGGGGCATCGGTTTTCTTGGCCATGGTGCCGTGTTGGTAGCTGGAAAGCGGGAGCGGACAAGTCACTCCGGAGGGCAAACAAAGTGCTCCTGAAACCATGACGCTGTCTCCATTTGGATGGAGGGTCATATAATTGATCTTATAAAAATCCACCTCGTACTGCAAAGGAAGAAAGTCAACCGGTAAACCAAAATCGGTAAGAACGTCTTCTATATTGTCCATGTCCAGGTGTTGAAGTAACTCTTGGTTGAGGACTTGGGCTTGGGTATTTAGCGACAAAGCGCAAATGATTAAGAGGTAGAGGTGCTTCATGGTGTTGTCTTAGCTTGGGAAATGATTTTTTACTGCGGGATAAATGTACGATAATCTGTTTTTTAATCTTGGAGATGGGCTCGTTGAGGTACAAATATGGAAGCTCTATCAGGTCATTTTGTGCGGGAAAGTACAGTTCGGGAATCCCAAGCCTCGATGTCGAGTCTCGGCGACCAAATTCAACATTTCCACGAGATATAATATGCAGTCATGTTTCTTTGCTTGACAAGCACTATAAATCGCGTCGTCTAGATGTGCCAACGCGAATCTCATTCAAAGGCCAGTCCTTTTCTCGTAAGAGAAACTAATATTGATTAGTCCGTATATGAGCACAATGTCATCGACTAAGTCGGAATTTTCACATGAAGCTGACAAGTAACTAAAAAGGGAGTAGGTTATACCCACTCCCTTGAATTCCTTCATGACTTAAATGATCAATAAATACTCGAGTGACCCTTAGTTGGGAGACTCGGCCTTATTTTCGGCCGACTATGAACGGTGTCGACGATTCTCCGTCTTCAAACAAGATTGTGAGTATGTACGTTCCAGCGCTCAGTGAGCGAACATCTAGTTGCAATTGGGTTGAAGATTTGATCCGTTTTTGAGAAACCAGATCGCCTTGCAGACTCGAGATTCTGTATTGAATCGGGGTTGCTTCGAAGCTTACGTTCAACACATCACTTGCGGGATTTGGATATACTGAAAAGTTCAGATTTACCTCTTTGTCGTCTACGATAAGTGGATTTCCTTCAATAATTCCCACCTCGTCGGTTGTTGCATTTACGAACCAGATACGTCCCCATGGGCCAACTTTAATTCCCATGATTCCAGGATCACCTGTTGCTACACGACCAAGCTCTTCGAAGCTGTTGTCCATGTCGTAGATAACTACTTCACCTGTGGCATGGTCTGACACAAGTAGACGATTACCCACAACATCGATTCCAGCGGGCTCCACCAAGTCTTGATCTATAATAACTTCCCATGTATATCCAGTGACATAATTGTACTCATCAACAGCCTCGAAGGGGCCAAAAGTTGGGACACCCGCAATAGTTCCCGTAGTTATATCCATTCTTAAAACACGCGCATTTCCGTGGTCAACAACGTATAACCAGTTGCTACTTTTATCTAATACACAATGACTTACTATGTGGTTATTCGGGTCTTTGGCTATTTCGAAATCAGCGTATCGATATATAATTGCATCTCCATGAAAGGAGTTACCTGGACCGTGATCATCTGCAAAATCATAGCGGACGATGTCGTTGCTATTTCCATCTACTACCCAATATACATTATCAACCTCGTGTGCCATTCCTTGAGAATATGGACTTACGTGAAGCATGTCTAGATGGGAGCCATTTCCCCCTGAAGGTTCTGCATAAATTTCATCTACACTCGACCACAATGAAGGTCCGGTAAATGGTTGTCCGCCATCGTGATTGGCATCGTATACTCCAGGACTAGTTCCAAAAT
>JADFAK010000155.1 GCA_015665315.1 Flavobacteriales bacterium
GCGCTTGAACGTCTGAATTTTGAAACAGAGTACTATCTCGTAGGTCGAGTAAAAGTATCTCAAGTCCATCAATTTGAAGCCATTCGAATATTTGCGGATCACCGGCGAATGGATCCGAAAATGATCGGACAACTCTTCACACTTACCATTGAAGATTTCGATCATTATAGGTTGGAATTTACTATTGGCGACCAGGAGTACTCACATGTTCACAAATTTGGAGAATTGGTTGAAGACATCCTGTATCACATACAAGTCGACCGATCGGACCAGCTGAGTCTTGAGAGTTTGGAGATGAACAAGTCTCGAATCTTTCAGTTTCGTGTCGTCACGACCGATCAGTTGGTAAAACGGTATCAATCCCAGTTGACGATTGACAATGTTGAGTACACCTCAATCCTGACATTGAACGTCCGCAATGAAGTGGACAAGCGGGCAAAAATGTTCCTCGACACATTATCCAAAGTGTATATCGATTACACGATTGGCTCGCAGATTGAGATCAACGCTAATACGCAAGCATATATTGACAAGCAGCTTTTGGAATTGGAAGGGATTCTCGATTCGCTTGAGCGACAGATGGAATCTTTCAAGGACCGGCACAACATCTTGGACCTTGACCAAGAGCGCCAGGAATACTTTGATTCAATGGTTGAATTGGATGGCGAAAGACGGCGATTGGATTTGCGTAGGCAGACCATGAATTCGCTTGAGGATTTCTTGTACAATTCGGCCAATGAAGCTTCTCTCCCACCTTCTCTCTATATTTTCAGTGAGGACAAAATTCTTTTGGATCAGGTGAACAAGCTTTTTAACCTAAAAATTCAGAGAAAGGGGATGGAAATGGATTTTACAGACGAAAATCTGGAAATCCGACGATTGGACTCCTTGGTATCTAACGTAACAACTGGGATCTTCAGGTATTGTCGTGACACAAAAGGCGCTCTGGATCATGCTATAGACGATGTTTCTGGAGAAATAAAGAAATTTGAGCGGAAGCTTCAAGATATTCCAAAATCTCAACGCGATATTTTGAGTATCAACAGAAAGCTCAAGGTAAACGAAGTCCTTTATGTATTTCTTCTCGAAAAGAAGGCTAGTACAGTCATTGCTCGCGCGGCGATTATTCCGCAGACAAGCGTGATAGAATCTGCCAGATCCATTGGGGTGGTGGGCCCAAATCGTTCGAGTACAATATACACCTGGATCGGAATTGGTTTAGCCATTGCGATGCTCATTGCGTTTGTTCGGCTGCTTTTCTTTGACCGGATCGAGAACACAAAAGAGCTGAAAAAGATTACCCATCTTCCAGTAATTGGAGGAATACCACATTACGACGAAGTATTGAGTGATCCAATCGCGATAAATACGAAGCCTCGTTCCAACGTAAGTGAAGCTTTTAGGACGATTCGAACGAATCTCCAGTACATGCTCACAGGAAACGAGCCCAAGGTGATTCTGATTACGTCACTGCACCCGGGCGAAGGAAAAACATTCAACTCGTCGAATATAGCCTCTGTATTTGCGAAAGCTGGAAAGCGCGTGGTATTGTTGGACTTTGACCTTCACAAGCCAAAAGTTCATCGAACATTCGGACTTGAAAACGTCGCTGGTGTGTCTACATTTCTGATAGGAAAATCAGAAGGACACGATCTAATTATACCGAGCCAGGTAGAAAATTTGGACATCGTGACAGCGGGACCTGCGCCCCCAAACGCCTCAGAGCTAATTCTTAGTCCGCGCGTAGGACAACTACTCGAAATGATGAAGAAAGAGTACGACCTAATCGTGATCGACACGCCTCCTCAACTGCTCATTTCCGATTCGCTCGTCTTGCTAGAACACAGCGACACAGGTCTGTTTGTCATGAACACAGAAAAGGCGACCAAGCAAGGTGTGCGCTATCTTGAAGAAATCTTCGAGCAACATAATCTGCAAAACAACAGTCTTCTTCTTAACAACATCAAACAAAAGAAGTGGAAGTATTACTACGGTAAGTATGCGTACAAGTACGGATATGGCTACGGATACGGGTACGGATATGGTTATGGCTACGGTCAGTATGGCTATGGTTCGGGCTACGGAGAGGAGAAGTCGGCCGATAAGAGTAATAGAATTCGTCGGAAAAAGTAAAGCATACAGATTGATTTTCATTATCTTTGAGATTGGTGTGGTTGGCTTGAATGGGCATTTTAATCCGCGCAAGCCTTGATCTGTACTATATAACCAAACTCCGAACCATGAAGAGAATTCTACTCTTTACCCTTCTGAATACACTTTTTATCGGTGGCCTTTTAGCCCTGAATACATCAAGCAATGAAGAATATGCTTGTCAAACGACGAGCGAAGCGGCATTTGCAGTATTGCCAACAGCCCAATTGAGCGCATCATACGCTGGACTGGGCCCCGACCAAGGCGATGAACCTGGTTACGACACCTACCAAGTAATTGGTGCTGGATGGGTAACGGGAGCACAAGATTGGACCTTTCAATTTACCGATCAGCTGGGTAATGTATCCACCTATGTAGCCGGTAACTTCAATAACACGTTGAATTTGCAGAACGTCACTCCTGACCTGTGTTATGGGGAGATCTACGACGTCCAAGTGGATGTTATGGTAGGCGGTGTTTGGTGTGGATTTGGTCCGGTTGTCCAGATTATTATGGAAGATGAGCCACTCACAGCTTTGCAACCTGCATATTGCGGAGAAACGCACGATCTTTATACGATTATTCAGGCCAACTACGTTGGAAATGCCGAGGAGTACAATTGGCAATTTAGTACCGACAACGGCACGACTACTTTTCAATACAACAGTGGAATCAATCAGTGGGTCGACCTTTCGGATATTCCTGAGATGCGCTACAGCAAAATTTATGAGTGCTGGGTGCAAGTGAAAGTATGTGGCGTGTGGGGATCTTTTGTAGAAAGTTGCTTTTTCACCACTTCTCCATTGCCTTACACTACTTTGGAACCAGCATTCTGTGGCGTTCCCTATGTCGGGAATGCACAGTTCTATTGGGTGCCCGGAGCTACCGAATACTGGGCAAAAGTGTATCCAACAGATCCAGATGACCCCAATTTTCTACCGCTAGGACCAGCCGTGCTTCACAATATTACCAACGTTGCTTTGCCAGTCGTTCCCTTGTTTTCGATGGGACTTACTTCGGGCAATGTTTACGCCGTTCAGGTAAAGCCATTTGTGGGTGAGCAACAAGGTGATTACGGACCTGTTTGCTTAATCTATTACGACGTGCCACCGGGCATGCAACCGCAAATTGACCCATCGTCTTTGAGTTCAAACACTTCGGGTTCAACCTTGAAAATTTGGCCCAATCCCAACAGTGGATCAAACATCTCCGTAGATGTAAGTCAAATGACCTCAACTTACGAACTGAACATAATGGACATGGCCGGAAAGCTAGTTCACTCAGCCCAATACGAGCCGGGTGACAATACGCTTGAAGTCAACTTTGAACAGACTTTGGCTATGGGGGTTTACCACGTTTTTGTGCGAAACGAAACCGATTTACTTCAACAAAAAATCATTGTCCACTAAGCCTTCTCCCCAAAGAAGATTTAAATCAACATTGAGCATTTACCCCCTAGTCAGGGTGAATTGCATAGCTTTGCAAGCATAAATTCCCGCTATGGTTTCTGTTATTGTTACGACGTATAATTATGCTAGTTATGTGGAAAGGGCACTGCGAAGTGTTGTTGACCAATCACTGGCTTCCGATCAATACGAGATTTTAGTGATTAACGATGCAAGTACCGATCACACCGCCGAAATTCTTGAAAACTGGGAAGAGCATATTCGCGTTTTCAACCTCGAAGAAAATTTAGGCTTGGCTGGTGCGCGTAATTTTGGGATTAAAAAGGCGCGCGGACAATACGTGGTGTTTGTCGATGCCGACGACTATGTACATTCCGATTTACTCAAAGTTCAGAAGCTTTTCTTGGACCAAAACAATAGTATAGATGCCGTCTCGACCGACTACTTTGTCGTGAGTGAAAAAGGCAAACATTTGGAGCACGTGAATGCCGATGAAAAGCCCATTGCTTGTGGCATCATGTTCCGAAAAGACTATCTGTACCAGATCGGCCTTTACGATGAGGACTTTCGCGCCAGAGAAGAAGAAGATCTTAGAATTCGATGGATCTCAAAGTACAATGTCCACAACGTCATCATTCCACTTTATCGCTATTGGATGCACGAGAATAATCTCACCAAGAACGACGAGGAAATGGACAAGTTTCAAAAGAAGTTGGCCCAAAAACATGACTAAGGAAGCACTCAAATTGTCGGGCGAAAGAATCTATCTACGTCCGATTACAATGGCCAATGCTACGACGGAATATGTCGATTGGCTCAATGACGCAGAGGTCACTAAAGGTCTGCTAGCCACAGGATCCAAAGCCACACTCGATTCAGTAAAGGAATATATCGCCGCTCGTGTGGATGATGACAACACACTCATGCTCGCGATTTACGACGGTGCTACCGACAAACATATAGGAAACATCAAGGTCGATAATTTTGAGCACGGTGCGCAGACTTGCGAGTTGGGTATTATGATTGGCGACAAGGATTATTGGGGTATCGGCATTGGCAAAGAGGTGATTTTGCTGGTTCTCGATCATATTTTCAATGTACTCGACATGCGAAAAGTCCTCTTGGCCGTGTATGCGAATAATCCTGGTGCGATCAAGTTGTATGAAAACTTGGGATTCGAAGAAGAGGGCGTATTCAAAGAGCATGTGCGCGTGGGAGATGACCTTGTCGACAAGCTCTTTATGTCCATTTTCAAGCACGACTTCAATCGTTAATTTCACCTCATTGCTAGGTATTCTTTAGCCTTCGGCAAATGCTATGCACGGCCACGAATTGCCATTTCGATTATTAACATCGCATAGAGGCATTTTTTTTACCAGAATTACCATCCGTGCGCATGAAACTAGTAGTTTCGTACTCGTTATTGCAACGCATCAACTTTGTTCTCTTTACCAAGAACTTTAACACGATAATCAATGAACAAAACCCCAATAGAAGTTGGTAATTCCCAAGCGCTTTATCAACGCGCCAAACAATTGATCCCTGGAGGAACTCAATTGCTTTCGAAACGACCAGAAATGTTTCTTCCAGACCTATGGCCAGCTTATTACAGCGAGGCAAAAGGCTGTAAAGTAACCGATCTCGACGGTAAAGAATATATCGACGTTGGTCTAATGGGAGTAGGAACGAATCTATTGGGATTCTGCGATGAGGACGTCGATAATGCCGTCATCAAAGCCGTTCGCCAAGGAACCAACACTACACTCAATTCGCCCGAAGAAGTTGAACTAGCTGAGCTCATGCTCGACTTGCACCCTTGGGCCGAAATGGTGCGTTACACACGTACAGGTGGCGAGGCTATGGCCGTGGCCGTTCGTATAGCAAGAGCAAGCACTGGAAAGGACAAAGTCATGTTCTGTGGATACCACGGATGGCACGATTGGTATATCTCTTCCAACTTAGCCGATGACAAACTTGGTGACGGACACTTGATCCCAGGATTGGAGCCAAATGGTGTGCCACGAGCGCTCCTCAACAGCTCGATTCCTTTTACTTACAACGATGTGCAAGATTTCGCTGACAAGATCGAAAAGCACGGAAAAGATATGGCCGCAGTCGTTATGGAATCGGTGCGGAATTTCGAGCCGAATGCCGACTTTTTTGCAGCCGTAAGAGCAGAAACCACGAAGCGTGGAATCATCCTGATTGTCGATGAGATTACAGCCGGATTCCGAATGAATATCGGTGGCGCTCACTTGCGTTATAACTTGGAGCCAGACATCGCCGTATTTGGAAAAGCCTTTTCAAACGGATACCCAATGGCCGCCATTATTGGCAAGAAGCAATTCATGGAAGCTGCGCAAACAAGCTTTATCAGCAGTCTGTTCTGGACCGAGAGAATCGGACTAGCTGCTACTCTTGCCACCATCAAAAAAATGCAAAAGGTTGACAGCCCTGCCCGCGTGATTGCAGTTGGTGAGGAAGTTCAAGCTGGATGGAAGAAAATCAGCGCTTCAACAGGTGTTGATTTTAAAGTACTCGGTTTTCCCGCTATTTCAGCGATGGGAATAAGTCATCCTAAAGTACTTGCTTATAAAACGTACTATATCCAAGAAATGCTCAAGCGTGGTTATCTAGCCACTATTGCTTTCTATGCAAGCTGTGCGCATGAAGGATATGTACCAGATTACTTGCGCCACACAGAAGAAATATTTGGAGAAATTGGTGAGCTCATGAAGAGTGACGCCGACCCAGCTAGCTTCTTGCAAGGCCCACAATGCCATGCTGGATTTGCTAGACTTACATAAGACACAATGGAAGAAAATATTAAAAGAACGACAGACCCCAATGAAATCGACTTTCGCAAGAAGTTTGAGCTCACGGATAAGGTCATTGTTTTAACGGGAGCTTGCGGACTTATCGGTCGAGCTTTCAGTGAAGCTGTTTGTCAGTTTGGAGGAACAGTAGTCGCCGCCGATATCGAAGCAGCGAATCCTGAAAAATTTGCCGAAGCTCTTTCTCAACGCCATGGCCGACCCATGCTAGGAGTAAGCATTGACGTGGGTCAAAAGGCAAGCGTCGAAGCTTTGAAAAATGCCGTATTGGAAAAGTACGGTCGTATCGACGGACTTGTAAACGGACACCAGAATAAGACCCAATCTTTCTTCGAGCCCTTTGAAGTATATGGAGAGAGTAATTGGGATGCGGTTGTTGAGACCAATCTCAAAGGAACCTTCCTTACTTGCCAAGTCATTGGCACCTGGATGTCGGAAAACGGCGGTGGCAACATCGTCAACATTCCTTCTACCTACAGCGTGGTGGCACCAAACCAGAACTTGTACAAGGGAACGAAATTGGGCTGTCCGGCTGCATACAGCGCTTCGAAAGGAGGTGTGGATGCACTTTCTCGTTATCTCGCGAGTTATTGGGCGGTGAAAAAAGTACGGGTAAACATGATTACTCCGCACGGTGTGTGGAACAACCATGAAGCCCAATTTGAAGAGAATTTTGCTCGCTTCTCCCCTATGGAACGACTGAGCTATAACCACGAAGTAGCAGGCGCCTTGATTTACCTATTGAGTGATGCCTCAACATATACCACAGGAGACAATATGCTCGTTGAGGGCGGCTGGACTGTTTGGTGAAAAAATAAGATTATGACCTTAGTAGATTATCTCAATTCATATGAGCCCGGAGTCCTTCGCGCTCCCTATATTATTGCCGAAGCAGGTGTAAATCACGAAGGATCCATGGAACTCGCCAAGCGTCTCATCGATGAGGCGGCTGAAGGCGGTGCACATGCGATTAAATTTCAGACCTACAAAGCTGAAACGATCGCGTCGAAAGACAGTCCGTATTACTGGGACATTACGAAAGAACCTACCGAGAGCCAGTTCGAACTTTTCAAGAAATACGACAATTTTTGGAAAAACGAATACGGTGTACTCAAGGCATATTGCGACGAAGTAGGCATCGAGTTCATGAGTACAGCCTTCGATGTTGAGTCGGCCGATTTCTTGAACGATATGATGCCTGCTTACAAGATTTCTTCTTCCGACATCACCAATATTCCTTTCATCGAGTACCAGTGTAAGTTCGGCAAGCCGATCATCCTTTCAACTGGCGCGAGCTATCATTGGGAAGTGCAACAAGCTGTCGAGGCCATTGAAAAACATGGCAACAAGTTGTGTTTGATGCACTGCGTATTGAATTACCCAACGCCCGACGAAAATGCCAACTTAGGCATGATCAAAGGCCTAATCAAAGACTTCCCTCAAGCCGTTCCAGGTTATAGCGATCATACGGTCCCTGGGAACATGGACAACCTCATTTATTCTTGTCTGCTCGGTGCCGTAGTCATCGAAAAACACTTTACCCACGACAAGACCCTCCCTGGCAACGACCACTACCACGCCATGGACAAGGAAGACCTGAAAGTTTTTTGGAAGAAGTGGGAGCACGCCACAACTTTGCTTGGAGGCTATAAACTCACCGCATTGGAAAGCGAAGAGCCTGCCCGACAAAACGCACGAAGAAGCTTGGTAGCCGATAAAAACATTCCCAAAGGAAAAACGATTGAGGCTTCTGATCTCACGTGGAAACGTCCGGCAAAAGGAATAAGCCCAAAAGAAATCAAGGTCGTCATAGGTAAAGTTGCCGCCCAGGACATTGAAGAGGACGCTATCATGAAATGGAATATGCTCCAAGATTGATGATAGCCCAATTGGAATCATATTTCGACCGACTTTGGCCTATTTGCCGAAGTATTACCGGCGATGGTTTGCGCGAAAGTCTGCAAATCATCAACGAATTGGTTCCAATGACCATGCATGAAATTCCCACCGGCACCAAGTGCTTCGACTGGAATATTCCGAAAGAGTGGAACATCAAAGACGCCTGGATTGAAACGCCTTCGGGCAAGCGCATAGCTGAATTCAAGGTTCACAATTTGCATGTCGTCAACTACAGCATTCCAATTGACAAAAAAATGGGCTACGACGAATTGGTCAAGCATATCTACACCATTCCAGAGATGCCCGAGGCTATTCCCTATATCACAAGCTACTACAGCGAGAAGTGGGGATTTTGCATGACTCACCAGGAATTTGAACAACTTGAAAAAGAAGGCGAATACCGCGTTTTCATTGACAGTTCTTTGGAACCAGGTTCGCTCACGTATGGCGAGGCAATTCTTGAAGGGTCGTCTTCTCGAGAGGTATTGTTTTCGACCTACCTGTGTCATCCGAGTATGGCCAACAACGAATTGAGTGGGCCTTTGGTGCAAGCGATGGTTTATCAAGCGCTAGCGCAAATGCCGGATCGTAAGTACACCTATCGTTTTGTCTTTGCCCCTGAAACCATTGGTATAATTGCCTATTTAAGTCGGATTGGTGCACATTTGAAGACCAATTTAGATGCGGGTTTCGTACTCACTTGTTGCGGCGATCCTGGCGATATTACTTACAAGCAGTCCAAGCACGGAAATGCCTTGTGCGATCGCGTAGCTCAACATGTGCTGAAATACGATTATCCGAAGCACAGCATTAAACCATTTGCCGTAGGCGGAAGCGATGAAAGACAATACTGCTCACCTGGATTTAACCTTCCTGTAGGCTCAATTATACGCTCGCAATACCAAGAATACAAGGAGTACCACACATCTCTGGACAACAAAGACTTCATTTCATTTGAGGCCATGAAAGATACGACAGAGGCCCTGCTGAAGTTTGTCAAAGTGCTCGAGTTGAATGAAAAATACGAAGGGACGGTGCAGCATTGCGAACCTCAACTGGGGAAGCGGGGCATGTATCCGGCTAGCATCGATCCGCTATTCAATCGAGAGGCGCTTCACAACATGATGCACTTTTTGAGCTATGCTGATGGCCACAAGGACCTTCTGGAAATTGCAGATGCCCGCAGTCGATCGGCACTTGTATTTGAGGACGCGATTAAATTGTGCCAGGAAAAAGGCATGGTCAAACCCACAAGCAAATAAATTTTATGAGGGTCGCTCCATTTTCCGAAATCAACGAATTATTCGGACGAAAACTGGATGATCCCTCGGTATATTCTACCGAAAACTACTCCTTCCTCAAAGTTTTTCAGCACGCTCTAAGCTACTCCTTGAACGAAGTGGATTCGAAGCTTATCAAGAATTATCTTCATTTGCCTTTATGGCTAATCCACCTCATATACAAGCTGAAAGCCCTGAAGAATAAGGGCAAACAGGCACCCAAACTGAAATCGACGCTTATAATTGAAGGTGGAAGGCACGTGTTGAAAGCCGACGGAACGCCCGTATCTTCCTATTTTGACAAGATTAAATCGGCGCTACCCTCAGACGATGTGAGTACTGTGCTCGCTGCTCCAAGTTCGCTTTTGAAAGGGATAGAACTCAATCAGGCCGACCTCGAAGCGGTGCGAAATCATCCACTTACAGCACGATCAAAAGCCATGCTGCGAGAAGTGAAAAAAGTGTTGCGTAAGAGTCGGGCATCAAACAAATTCAAGGGACCAGAACTCGAGCAAATCCAATCCCAGCTTCATATTTTCTTCGAAGGATTTAGGCTCTTTGACAATTTTATCGGTACAAGTAAAGTGAAGAATTGTCTGTTCGAAAACCACTACCACCGCGAAGGAATGATCGCTGCGTTGAAGGCCCACGGCGTAAAAACGATTGAAATTCAGCATGGATTGATCGCTCGTAACGACTTGTATTATGTGTACGATAAATACGCAGCGACAAGCGCAAATAAGGCTTTCTTCCCCGATGTACTTCTCACCTATGGATCGTATTGGCGCGACGTTGTTTTGGCCGGACATGAGCACACTTCGGAGTCGGTTCAAATCGTGGGAGATTACACCTCATTTGCATGGCTCAATGTAGAAGAAGGACATCGCGGAAAAATCTTGCTCATCACCGCCCAGAAGAACATGGCCGATGACTATGTGCGCTACATTGACGACTTGTCGGCCCGTGTTGAAAATTCCCATCCAGACTGGAAAATTACGGTCAAACTACATCCCAAAGAGCCGCAGATAGAGAAATATACAGAAGCATTTGCGCACAGCAAGATTGTCGATTTAATAGGCAATGAAACAGGCTTGCACGACGCCATGAGCAAGGCAAAGATTCATTTGAGCATATATTCAACCACGCTGTACGACGCGATAGGTCATGATCTTTTGAATTTATCGCTTCAGGCATATTCTTCTTCAGCCGATTACGCTGCGGACATTATCAAGGATAAAATAGCCTACCCCTTGCTTTTCGAAGATGATCCAATCGCCTTACTCGATAAAAACTGGGATTATCCTTTAACTCAGAGAAGTGAGCTGTATGCTGAATTTGATCGGGAAAAGTTTTTAGGCTTACTGAATAGTTAGTTGACGAGCGCTGGGAAGATCCGAACAAAGCACATCTTAATTACATGCCTTGATTTTCGTTAAGATCAACTTCTGGAACTGAGAACATCTGAGCTCTGAGGAAAGGGCCAACGCCTCAGAAAAGAAAGATTTTGCCCAATGTGAGAGCGATTTATTCCCTTGTGAATAAGAAGAATGCTTGACCAACCCCTTCAGAAAATGATCTTCTGTTGGGTCCATAATCAAACAATGGTAGCCAGCAAAAAACATTCTACTTGACACAGTCAATGCTTGGCTTGTCTTCGTGTTATTCTCGCTTGATTGATGAAAAAGGGCATCAATAAATACAAACCACGGCGAATAGACAAACTCCATCGCTTTGACGAATTCAGCTGCGGAAAACACCGTCTTATCATCGAGGCGTCCTGACCATATAGTGTTCAGTCTGCGCCGAATAAAGAAATCATCCCAGAAGTCAGAATTCGAATCAAAAAGCTGATTGACTAGAATATTGAATGATTTTGGGAGATCTATTCGCACATGGCCATCTCGCGTATGAACCAAGGATTTTTTACGCTCGATGTGATGGATTAGAATACCATTGAGTAAAAATTCCTGTTCCTTGTCAAAGGCCCCAAAATCGCTCTCCCAGTGGTGAGCAAGCGGCATGTCGACATATTTGGCAAGTACATCCCGATCCATTCGTCTGAACGCGTCCCCCATTTCGGCACTAAGATCTAGAAAGTGAATAATCCAGTCGTTGGTGGATTTTTCGTTCTCCAACATTTGCATCATATCAATTGCAATTTGATCCAAAATGGCCCAGAAATTCGAGGAGATCTTCTGTATTCGTCTCTCCGTCATTGTTGAAATCAGCCACACAATTATTGAACGAGCAGCCAAATGCTCCTAGGAAAATTAGCAAGTCTGCCGTATCGACATCGCCATCGATATCAAGGTCCCACAAGCATGAGGTTGTGGACAAGTCAAAAGCGCTCAAAGTGACCAATCCCATATCACCGACATTATCGGCCGTAAATGTATTGAGGATTACATCCAAGGAACCAACTACTAATTCCCACGAAACTCCATTGTCTAGAGACTTGAATAGGGATAGCGCATTTTCATCTTGAGCTCCTAGTTCTGAATCGTCATATCTGATCATGATATCCGCTGAATTGGGAAGAGGGACTGGGCTGTCGATTCGATACCACCTTGAGATAGATAAATTTCCATTACCTGCCTGTGGGTCATGCCCCCTGTACACGTCGGCAACACCAATATCTCCAGCGTCCCATAGATGAAAACCGAAACCAAGATCTCCCGCCGCAATTCCGAAGTCGGCCTGTCTCACCAAATAGCCGGACGCTCCCAGCACGGTTTGCTCGACAGCTTCATTGAGGCCCCCATTTGGCATCGAAATAAGGAATCCATTGAGATCACAATCGCCAGAGAGCACGTTAAGAGTTCCCTCGATAGTAAGATCTGACAAACAAATTACATTTCCTCCGGCCTTGGTGATTTCACCCATGTAGAAAGAACCCTCTACGTTGAGAACGTTTTGATCTTGTGTGCCGCTGAAAACGAAAAGACTATTTCCTGGTTCGAGCGTTCCATTGTTGATCCAGTCTCCATTAACCTCAATGGTCAAATCGCCCGTGATTTCAGTGGTTACTCCTGAAGAGATTTCAATGTCAACTTGCGCTTTTAGTCCATCGGCCAACAGGAGTAAAACTAGGAACAGGCCCCAACGGATTGTCGCATTCCCACCATATGTATTTGACTCTAACATAGTTACAGAGATTAGGGATGCCTATTGGATTACAGTAATAAAATAATTCATGGCTGGGGCATCTTGTCCATTACCACCTTCGTTCATAAAGGTTATTTCCACTGTATTGGTCGAGGACACCCGCGCATAGCCGATGAAAACAGATCCAGGAAGTTGATTGGCAGGAGAAACAAAAACAGTTGCGCCGATGTTGGCATTGTTCACCACTACAGTTTGATGAAGGACGTCATTGCTGCTAATATTGGGTAGATCAATGTTCACGGTTACTTTGATGATCGACGCCAGGGCCGTACCCTTGCTTCCAATCGTAATAGTTGGCGGCGTTGTATCTCCAGCACCACCTAGTTTAACATTCCCAAAAGTTTGTACCTCTCCCGTCACCTCCAATTGTCCAGTGATGTCAATATTGGCCGCTTGTCCAGTAATTTCTGAATTGGTAACGGCCGTGTTAAGAATCGCGTCGGACGGTACAACAGAACTTAAGTCGATTGAATTTCCGTCGGCAATTGTCAAAATGTTTCCTACCAAATTTAGGGTTTGATCATCGGTATCAACACCGCTTATGTCCACAACATTACCATTGGCAATCGATAAATCAGTGCCTGAAAAACTTAGCGTTTGCTCATCTGTATTAATACTACCCAAATCCACCGTATTCCCATTGGCAATCGATAAACTGGTACCAGAAAAGCTTAAGTTTTGGTCATCTGTATTGATGCCACTTAGACTTAGCGTGTTGCCACCGGCAATGGACAAGTCGTTCCCCAATAAACTCAGCGTTTGATTGTCAGTATTTATACCACTCAAGTCGACTGTATTTCCGTTGGCAATCGATAAACTGGTGCCAGAAAAACTTAAACTTTGGTCATCGGTATTGATGCCACTTAGACTTAGCGTGTTGCCACCGGCAATGGACAAGTCGTTCCCCAATAAACTCAGCGTTTGATTGTCAGTATTTACACCGCTCAAGTCGACTGTATTGCCGTTGGCAATCGATAAATCACTTCCCAAAAGGCTCAGCGTTTGATTATCGGTATTTGCGATAGGATTGACCCAAGTCAAGCTGCCACTCCCATCGGTTTGCAATAGCTGATTTGAGGTACCGTCTGTCGTCGGAAATGAAAACGAGTTGTTGATATTCAATGTCCCATTTATGCGAACTAGATCTGTGTCGAACTCGCCATATATCAGAGGGCTGGGTGAATTTGAATTCTCAATGTAGAGCTTGTTACTTCCAGCTTCATTGTAGCCTGATTGATAGCCCAGAAATACATTATCACTTCCAGCACCTTGATATCCACTTCGCATTCCGACCATTACATTCCTCGTCATACTACCAGAGGAATTGTCACTTCCGGCCACACTACTTCCGATAAAGACGTTGTCATCACCTTCTGAATTGTTGTATCCTGCATCTGAACCAATAGCTACATTTTCGTTTCCACCATTGGTCAATTCCATGGCAAATTCTCCAATAGCCACGTTGTGCGTGCCGGTGATATTTTCTCCAAGAGCAGCATGTCCAATTGCTACATTCTTAGCGCCACTCACAGTTAGGCGTCCAGCATTCTGGCCGACGAACACGTTATTCCTATAATTCAGATCTTCACTTTCTCCGGCCCGATGGCCAACGAATACAGAACCACCCGTATTGAGCACATTGAACCTTCCATCGTCCATTGTAAAGAATTCTGTGCCCGCAAGATCGAAACGGATAATATCTTCATCAGAAGTTTCTTCTACTTGAATGCTAGTATCCTCATCGGCATCTATAAGTCTTTCATACGTCGCTGCGGTGTATTGCGTACTTCCATCTGAAAACTGCAAGCTGTCGACGGTAAATAAAAGCGAACCATTGTCGTTGGATGTCAACACGGGAATTGGAGTGTACACACATACGGCAATGCGCGTTAAAAACTTATAGTCATGACCATTATTATAGTCTGATCGCCCACCTGGGTATGGATTCAAGCTTGCCCTTCCCAAATCTATATTACCAACATCGGATTGAAGACGAATCGTATACTTATTTTCAGCATCCACGAAAGGGGGTGAACTGATGTTAAAATGAACCCAATTGTTAAAAAGAAATGTTTGAGAGATCAAAATGGTGGCCAATACTTCACCTCCTATGCCCTCACCACTGTAAATCGTAAGTGTCCCCGTGAATTCGAAAGGACCTCCAGTCGTGTGAAATGAAACACGTTCCAGGTCACCGCTACTGTTGGCTGTGAAAGACTGCCAAAAATCATCAGCCGTTTGCACTGTATAACCGCCTATCGCGTATTCTGCACTCGTGTCAAAATCCCCATTAGGAATGCATTCCTCCCTATTGAGAGCATATGGGCCATCTATTCTACGCAGTGCTGCGAGATCCGCGGTTAGCGTTCCACCAACATCGGTCAGGTGCAATGTATCGTCGATAAATGACAGGGAACTATTATGTGATCCAGCACTGTTTTGCTGACTTCCATCTGCAAAATCGATGCTATGAACTGGGGAGAGGGACAATTCATTGTTTGAATTGATGCTAAGCACTTGTTGATCGACCTCAACACACCCATTTTCCATACCCACATAGAAAAGATTGTCACGCTCAATACCAAAGCCTAAATCAATTCCATTTGTCCCTCCTAGATAGGGGTTGCTATCGTTAAATCCCCATTCAAAATTAGAGCTAGCGTATATGCGCATAGTATATTGCATGCCCTGCACCACAGGAATTGTGCTTGGAAGTGGTAATTGCTGCCAGTCATCCTCGACTGGTTCACTCAAGGGCATTGAAAAAAGCACCTCGCCATCAATACCTTCTCCTTCAAGAATCTCAAGAGTTGCCTCGCTGAAAACGGTGAACCCAGCATACCAAACTAGGAAGTTTATATCACCATTTCCTGGTGCTGTAAATGACTGCCATTGATCTGAAAAGCCCAAAGCATAATTGATCGGATCATCCGTTTCGATATAGCCCGTAGATAAACCATCCACAGGATCACAGTAGCTTAAATACAGACCATTTTCATCTATCTTTTTCAGATCCGACAGGTCTACTCCCAAAGGTCCGTTTAAATCTGTGAGAATCAGACTATCATTTTGAAAGACCAACTCCTCGTTCAACTCATTCAATGGATCGGAAAGCAGCGCAGGCAACTTCACGAATCCTCCATCGCTTAAAAAGATCGTATCATTTGAGATTGTCAGGCTTTGAGCACCACTTGACACGAGCAGCCCGTTGAAATATAGATCACCTGCCACATTATAAAGTTTGTCTGCCGGAAAAGCAGGCTGTCCACTCAGGTCTGGTAGCAAAACAGAACCACCTGTACCTTCATCTTCAACCTTCATCAATATATTTCCTCCTGCATCCCGTATCTCCATATTATCTTGAGAAAAACAACTTATTGAAATGAGTAGCGACAAAGCGCAAATGGATATTATCTTCCGTTTCATGTTACTGGTTTTTGGAAATTGAACTTTCGATAACAAAGTTGGGAAGAGCCTGTCTTTTGGGCATGGACTCATGTTCTGAATCCATGGACTATTGTTCAATCGCAAGGAATTCAAGGAGTTATCCTTTGAATGGTAGAGGCAAAATTATGTTTGCACCTAGGAAGCTTGTTCTCTCATTTGAGATGGAGACATGCCAAACTCCTCTGTGAATGTGCGTGTAAAATAAGAGGGATCTTCAAACCCAACCGAGTAGGCGATTTCAGAAATCGTAAGTCGGGAATTGGTAACCATACCTTTCGAATGGTCCAATCGAATAGATCGAATGTAAATTGAAGTTGACCTTCCAGTTAGTGCTTTCAGCTTTTGATGAAGTTGTGTTCTGCTAATTCCAAGATCCGAGCACACCTCATTGATTCCATACTTACTATCATCCAGATGTTCTTCTATAAGTTCATGAATTCTGGAAATGAAAAGCTCTTCGAGATTCAGCGATACTCCCGCTTGTGGTTGAGGGACAAACGACTTGTACTTATTCTGCAGCGTTAAGCGAATTTCAATTAATTTTTCAATCCGAATCAAGAGTTCCTCACGGTTAAATGGTTTGGACAAGTATGCGTCGGCGCCATAGGACAAACCTTCAAATCTAGATTCTTCATCTGCTTTGGCCGTGAGCAGGACGATGGGTATATGGCTAGTTCTTTGATCTGACTTGAGCGTCTTACAAAGCACAAACCCATCCTTGATCGGCATCATAACATCACTAATGATAGCATCTGGCACATGTTGAATGGCCAACAGAATACCTTGCTGACCGTCACCTGCAGCATAGATATTATACCTCGAACTCATGCAAGCAATTATGTATTCTGCAACATCCTTATTATCCTCAACTATAAGCAGTGTGGGTAGATTATCGATGTGAGGAGGTATAGAATAGGACTCATTCATGTCTACAACCTCCATTTTTGGGCCTTCAAATGAATCTGGCTGTTTTTCACTGTTGTGCTGAATGGGCAACATTAAAGTAAAAATTGTCCCCATATTCTCTTCGCTTGAAACTGAAATCTCCCCTCCCAATTTATCGACCAATTCTTTTGTGTAGGCCAGTCCAATTCCTGAACCTACCCCACTTGCTCCCGAACCAGTCTGATAAAACTGGTCAAAAACATATGGTAGGTCTTCAGTTTTAATTCCTCGGCCAGTATCAATCACTTCCAAAATCAATTTCTGCTCCTTTTCATTTACATTGATGGTAATATCTCCACCGCGAGGCGTGTTCTTAATGGCGTTCGAGAGTAAGTTGGAAACTATGCTCAACATATGTTGTTGATCATAATCCATGCCTATGGAAGCTACCATAGATTTAAATTTCATCGAAACTTCAAGCGAAGCAGCATGCGAGACAAAAGACTCGGAAATATAGTTTAGGTAGACAACGATGTCACCGTGCACCAGATTGATACGAATTTCTCCAGATTCTAGTTTTCGGATGTCCAGGATCTTATTTACTAAATCTAGCAGACTCGAACTATTGCGGTGAATAATCTTCACACCCTTTTCAGTCCACTGCTTTGGATCCTTATCTATCAACTCAGTCATTCCCTGAATCACAGTAATTGGAGTCCTAAATTCGTGAGAGACATTGGTGAAAAATCTGCTTTTAATTTCATCAAGATCTTGCAGTCTTTCGGCTTGTGCAGCAATGACCTGATTATCTTTGGAAATCTTCTCTGTGGCTTTCTCAACTTCTAATTCCAGGTTGATTTTTTCATTGCGCAACCTTCTAAACCAAGCCATCGCGACCATGGCAATGGGAGCTACAATGATTAAAATGAACCACCATGTTTGGTAAAAAAAACGATGAACAATTATTTTAGTCGAAAGAGGACGGTCGCTAGACACACCACGAATGTCGTATCCGATAATCTCCAAATCGTAAGTGCCAGGTGTTAAATTGAACAAATTCAACTGTTTCTGCCCTCCAAGCGAGATCCATTTTTCAGAAATATTTCGCAGTCGGTAGGCGTACTCTTGATTGTCGGGAAAAAGGTAATCTGACAGACCGAAGGTCAAAGATAGATTAGCCCTTTCTGGGGACAATTCTATCAACTGAGGAAGTTCAGAAGGTGTTTGGATATATCTCAGGGAATCTTCGTTGTATGGGTAATACTCACAATAAAACGGATAAATGCGCACGTCTCGTTGCAGTTTCACAGACTTAAAAAGCTCGTTTGGATCAAAAATATTCACTCCTAAAATGCTTCCGAAAACCATGCGCCCGTCTGCAAGTCGGGTGGATGAAAACCGATTGAATTCGCTCGTACTTAATCCATCACCTTTATAAAGTTTTCTCACGACTTTATTTCGATCTACTAGTATATTCAGTCCGTTGTACGTAGCCACCCAAAGGCGGTTCTCATCGTCTTCAAGGATCGCAGTAATCGTTCCGTTGCTCAACCCATTGGCCAAACCAACAACGGTACCTGCGCCATTTTCTAGGTTAAAGTATTGAATTCCCGCCCCGAAAAAGCCTATGACAAGTTCACCATTCTCCAAAACTTCAAGACACTGAACATTGGAATCTATAAGGCCATCTTTTGTGCCATAAATTCGAATTGAATCATTCTCATGATTGTACAGTACAAGCCCACTATTTGTCCCAAAAACAGTTGTTCTTCCTACTGTTTCGATATCCCGAATTGACTTGGCTGAGGGAATCACAACTCCGTTATTCAAAGGACTCACCTTGCGTTCTTGGGCTATAATTGATAAGAGCATGCCATCATTCGTGATTCCAAACAAATCACCTTCTACTTCCCACAAATGCGTGAATCCCTCATATTCCACCCGCTCTTTGAAAGCCCCTGTCGCTCCGTCAATAATGACTCTCCCATTGGTCACAGGTACCCAAATTTCAGATCCTATCCTGACAGACTGTACATTGTTCAACCCCGAATCGTAGCCATACTGAGATAGGTTTATGGGAATCTCCTTTCCAGTCATCAGACTTATTTTGGCCAAGCCACCATGTCCTGGCGAGGTCACGTATAGAATGGAGTCTGCCTGCACAATAGACCGCGTCTCCGTTTTAAGAGCCTTCCAAACATTATTTTGGGTTTTTACTCCTGAAACGATTAGTCCTTGGTTGGTGCTTATTTGGATTTCTTGTAAAAAATCAGCAGAATCAAAATTTCCAATATTTCCTTTTACTTGAGACACAATCGACGAACAGTCAAGCCAGGTTCCATTGGGGGTTCTTATCAATGCCTTTGGCCGATTATCCTCAGAAGCATACAACAGCAGCAGATTTCCCACATCATCCAAGTACAACGGTCTTGGAATATGGGAGAGCTTGCCACTCACCGAGGTATTCGCGAAAAAGCGAAAATCGACGGGAATCTCATCCCAAATCTCGAAGCTATTTGTCTCTTTGTTGAAATAGAAAATGCCGTCTTCTCCAGCTGGATGAAAATATAAAACTGTTCCATCAAAAAGTCGACTAAAACCAGGTGTCTGCAGTTCAATGACCTCAGTTAGATCTGCAGTGATCGGAGAGTAGGTTTCAATAGTATTGGTTCGTCTATCAAACCGATATATTGGCTGACGACAATCTCCAAACCAGATTTCATTTTCATCGGCTAGCAATGGCAGGCCTACTTCTGGTCTTCCAGGTCCCATCGGCATAGTCCGAGCCACAAACGTAATTTTTTCAAGCTCCTCGTTCTTGACCATGTACACATAAAATCCAACTGAATCCGAAGTAAGAACGATGATCTCATCCTGCGCTCCCTCTGTGATGGATGCGACATATCCTTGCACATTAGAATCAATGTCAACGCGAACTTGTTCTGCTTTCTTAGAAATAGGTGAGAAGGTGAATAAAGTACTTTTTACACCAGATCGGAATACTCCATACCAAAGACCCGAATGACTAATTCCATGAATATGAGAAACAGAAAAAGGAGACAGAGGAAACTGGGTAGTATCCAAAAAGGCATAGTCACTTCCATTAAAAACAAATGGTAAAATATTATTCAACTCTGCGTCACGGCTTCCCTGCAACCAAAGGCGGCCAAGAGTGTCGCGTAATGTTCTTCTTATTGATTGTTCTGGCAAGCCAGTGCTCAGATCAAAAACGGAAAAATAAGAAAAGGTCAACTCTTCAACACTGGGATTGGTCTGTCCGCAAACTCTACCCACGGTCAAGAGGACAAGTAGGGTTAAGCTTCCTATGATTCTGCGCAGTTTTCCCATTCGGTGATGAATATAGAAAATGGCTTTTAGAACATTCGTTATACGCAAGAATTTATTTATTCCGCCGCTAAAAAGCTAAGCAGTGCGGGTTCTGTTGAATAACCGATATTTGCGCTCGATAACCAAAACCAATTGACTAGCTCCCGATGCTCAAGTTTGTCCTTCGAGAATCATTTTTATATACCCTTGCCAACTACACGGGCTTAATCGCGAACCTATTCATTACGCCTTTGATTACGCCTATGTTGCGGGCCGAGGACTATGCTATTTTGGCGCTCTTTCATGCAGTGACAGGAGCGGTGTCGCCAATGGGTAATTTGGGTTTGATCAATTTATTCCAAAACTCCTTTTTCAAAGACAAAGAACACTGGAGATCTCGGTGGAAAGACTATCTCGGGTTTCTACTGATATATCGTGTTTTGTATGCAGCGCTCATCGTAGGGGCTTTGATCCTCGTACTCGGAGATGATATTCCACGAGACCAATGGTTGGAAATCGGTCTGCTCATTTTAATTCCCATCATCGTCTTCGACATGATTCGAGTACTCGGTATGCGCCTATGTCAATGGCAGCACAATCATCGAAAAGTCCATATTACAACCGCGATTACCGGTGTGAGCGCAGCTTTGGTTTCTCTTTACACCATTCGCTACCTTGAAATGGGCTACGTCGGCTGGTTTTACAGTCTGTTCACCGCCGCAAGCATCCAATTCATTTTCTTCGGCTACATTTTATTTATCAAGGAAAAAATCGTCCCAAATTTCTATTTCTCCTTGAAATTCATGAAACAGCGATTGAAAGTGGCCTTGCCGCTCGTTCCTCATCAATCTTCGCAGTTTCTATTGGATACATCTGACCGACTCATGCTCAAGTTCATGAACGTATCTTTGGGTCGGATCGGATTGTACAGCATCGCGTATAGTTTTGGGTTGTACTTCAACAATTTCAATGGACAGATAGGGACGGTACTTTCACCCATCTACTTTCAGATTTACGGCGAAAAAGATCCCAACGGCCAAAACATCGTGAGGAGCATTACTTGGATCTGGTTGAGCATGGTGCTTATTGGCGGATTTCTGCTGTCTATCTGGGTAAAGGAAATCTTCCAATTTCTCTATCGAAATGATGAACTGGTCACCGCCTACCCCTATTCCATTTTTATCATCATGGCACTTTGTTACCGACCGATGTACACAGCCTGTATCGATCGTGTCATTTTCGAAGAAAAAACGAAGTCCATCTTGAAAATAAGTTTGGTAGGTGGAATCATCAATGTAGTCCTGAATCTCATATTCATTCCGTTTTATGGCATTGAGGCCGCTATTTTCGCCACATTCTTCTCCTATATGTACATCGGTTTCTCGGGCTACTTCATCAAAGATGTGAATCAGTTCATCACGATAAATTACTATCCGATACGTGCCCTGACTATGATCATAGTAGCAGCATTTACCGCCTACTATTGCGTCGAACTCCCCGTCATCTGGAAGATTGGTCTGACAGGAGTCGTATTGCTCGCCACCGTCGCAGGTTATTTTAAGTACGGCCGAAAACTGATTGCCATTGTGAATCGATATCAGATTAAGCCCAACCAATAGGCAGAAGTTCACTAATTTGACCTCGATCCAAATTTTATGGCTAAAAACCCCAATATTGTTCCCCACTCACACGCTGTTCAAGACCCTATTCGCTGGGCATTGAAAGGACATAAGGGTAAGGTTATTTGGTTCACTGGTTTATCAGCCTCCGGCAAATCTACTATTGCAAGTGCCCTAGACCAGCTGTGCGTTGAGCGAAAAATGCATTCAGTGATTCTTGACGGGGACAATGTAAGAGACGGAATCAATGCCGACTTGGGATTTGGCATGGAGGACCGACAGGAAAACCTTCGCAGAATAGCCCATATCGCCAAACTCATGGCCGACAATGGCACCTTGACAATCTGTGCATTTATCGCTCCCTTGGAGGCCGACAGAGAAATGATTTCATCGATTATCGGTCGGCAAAATATGGTTTGGGTGTACGTCGATTGTCCGATCGGAATTTGTGAACAGCGCGACCCCAAGGGCATGTACGCCAAAGCAAGGAGCGGAGAAATTAAAGAATTCACTGGAATTAGTTCTCCGTATGAAATTCCACAAGACATTGATTTCACGGCCTTCTCCCATCAAAGCACAGCCGAAAAGTTGGCCAATGAAATATTGGCTATTTTTGAGGCGACAATCAAGCTTTAATGCAAAAATATTCACTCGATCATCTTGAACTTTTAGAGGCTGAAGCCATCCACGTTCTGCGTGAGGTCGCGGCTCAATTTGATACGAGTTGCATTTTATTCTCAGGCGGAAAGGACTCGATTGTCGTCACGCATTTGGCGAGAAAAGCCTTTTACCCCGCACCTATCCCGTTTCCATTGCTTCACATAGACACCGGCCACAACTTCCCTGAAACCATTGAGTTTAGGGATGATTTGGTGAGCCGATTAGGAGCTAAGCTACTTGTAGGCTCTGTACAAACCTCCATCGATCAAGGACGGGCGGCAGAGGAAACTGGAATTGGCGCAAGCAGGAATGTAGCGCAGACCGTGACATTGAACGACGCGATCGAGAAGTATCAATTCGACGCGTGTATTGGGGGAGCTAGACGAGACGAAGAAAAAGCCCGTGCCAAGGAAAGATTCTTTTCCCATCGAGATGATTTTGGCCAATGGGATCCAAAAAACCAACGTCCGGAATTATGGAACCTCTATAACGGACGCAAGCACGCAGGAGAGCATTTTAGGATCTTTCCAATTTCGAATTGGACCGAATTAGATGTGTGGCAGTATATCCATCGAGAAAACATCGAGATTCCTTCGCTCTACTTTGCGCATAAAAGGGCCTGTTTAAGTCGAAAAGGTTCCATCTTAGCCAATAGCGAGTATATCAAACTCCAAGCCAACGAAATTGTCGAAGAGAAGCTCGTACGCTTCAGAACGCTGGGAGACATGACCATCACTGGAGCAATAGAGTCGGATGCCGACAACCTAGAAAAAATAATCATTGAAGTCGCCGCTACCCGAGAAACTGAACGTGGAAATCGTGTGGA
>JADFAK010000119.1 GCA_015665315.1 Flavobacteriales bacterium
AAACTTACCCGATTTGCTGTCGGCCGAATACCCTAAAAATCGCACTGCTTTAACGAAGTCCATTTCTCCAATCGCCTCCAACCAGCGGTTTAACTCTTGATCATTGCTTGCCACTCCCTCGATTTGGACATTATCAAATTTGAATCGCAATGGCTTTTTTGCCTCATGCTTTCCATTTCTAGGAGCCATTTCAAGTTTGGTCAAGGTAATTTTGTCTGGTAAAGATATTCCAACCTTGTCAGAAATCTCAGCAAGTCTTGTCAATTTCGATACGCCATTTCTGGCTATCAAGTCGTGTTTCGAGGCTACTTCGGACTTGATAGAATCCAAGGTCTGAAACATATTGTCGTGAATAGAATTCTCAATACTAAGTCGTTGAACCTTTACAGTCAAATTCTGAAAGACGAACAGATTAATTACCAGTCCGCAAAATAGGATCGCCACTGCAGCAATCCCAATAACTTTAATCGCTGATCGATACTTTTCTTCAGCCAAGTTGGATTGAAAAGCTTTTGAATCACAATCTAAACTAAGCAACACACGCATCGCGCTCAGGTAGGGATGCAATTCAGAGGGTTGAATTACCTCTCCCGCAATTATCATCTCAGTGCCTTCTTGTGACTTTTGCCAAAAGTTTTCCCCCTTTGAATTGGTCTCTAATTGGTGATTCCCGTCGTTAACAAAATTGGCCTCAGACAACTCAAAGGCATATCCCATATTCTTAGCACCCACCTCCGTGCTCAGAACACGAAATCCCATATCCTTGATTTTACCTGTCATTTCCCCAACCAAATTCTTGCGGCAAACAGAAGCTAGATAAACATCTTCATTTTGAAATACTTCGAGTTCATAGTCCTCTGCCTTGGCTCCAGGAATCACCTGCCCAATTACTTGATTTGAATTCATTTTGGGCCCAAGTACAATCCTTTGCACAACTCCTTTACCCATCAAAGTCAATGCAACTGGCTCAGCTTTGGAAATATTTTTAAGATCTTTTAAGTCAGATACTATCTCTAGTTCACCAATCCTTATCAGAATCCCCCCTTTTTCAGCCAATACCAAATGTCTGCACAACAGTGATCCATCTTCCTGAATCAAAAGTGCCATGCCTCGTATCTTTCGAGGGGTGAATATGTCTGCTGCTTTGATCAACTGCTAGTACATTATGGTCGGACGAATAAAAATAGTCAGTTTTGATTCATCTTTTGATCGGCTGCGTGAACCAAACAGCCATTTGAGAACGGGTATGCGGCTCAATAGAGGCACTCCTTCTCCTGTTGCACTTACCGACTTATCTTCCAAACCTCCGAGAAGGATCATCTCACCATTTTTAACTCTTAACGACGACTGAAACTCTCTATTTACGGTTCCAAAAGGAGCGTTTTCTCCTGACCTGGTTGTAAAATTACTTTGCGTGACTGATATTTCGAGTGTCACCTGCTCAGCCCCTGATACAACAGGGGTTATCTCAATATTCAAGTCTGCATCAACTGGTGTCCATCGTTGCTGTTCTGTCACCACTGTATTTGTAGCTGACGGGCTCAAAGTGGTGCTTGTTTCCAAATAATACTCTTGCTGACCAATACTCAAGCTAGCGGTATACGAATTCAGGGTGGCTAATTTGGGTGTGCTTCTTGTTTTAAGAATTCCGTCTGTCTCCAGCGCCTGAATGGCCAAATAGAAATCAGGCGATACGGCACCCAAATTCATAACACCTAAGCCGTTGAAAGACTGAATGAGGTTATTAATAGTCTGAGTCCCTATGTCTAAATTAATCCCTGCAGAAGAATCATCTCCAGTAATAGAACCTTGCGTCGCTCCAGCGTTTTTACCCAAACCCGCTTTTATACCCGCCTTCATTGTCCTGCTCTTATTCACATCAACAATCAACACCTCGATCATCACAACGGGTACAACTTGATCGATTTGAAAAATGAAGTCCTTGAACATTTTGACATCAGGGTAGGTGCCCGTGACAATGAAAGAGTTCAGCTCAGGAAAAGGTTGGATCTTCATTCCTGTAGCTTCAAAAGGGTTTTGTCCACTTGATCCCCGCCGATTTGAAACACTCCCATTGATACCTCCGCTAGTTGAGCTAGATGAACCACCAGCACGAGAAGAATTTTGATCGCCAAACGATCCAAACACATTTTCAATTGTTCTGTAATTGAGCTGAATCAGCTCCGTTGTGACCAGCGCGTCATTTTTCGCTGAACCAATTAAATACACCCCGTTTTGCAACGTAAAAGAGTAGTCTATACTGTGAAAGAGATAACTTAAAAACTCTTCATAGCTCGCGTTTTCTACAAACAATGAAATCTTTCCCTCGGGCTCCGAATACAAAAAGTAGTTCTTGAGCATCGTGTTTGACACATCATGCACTAGGTCGGCAATCTCGACGTCTTCACAACGAATGGCGACCTTGTCATCTTTGACTTCAATACTAATCTCGCCAGAACTCTTTCTTTTGCTCTTTGCCTCAACTTCGGCTTTGGAATTGGCCGCAAAAGACTCTTTGGGGGCTGATCTGATCATATAAAAATTCCCATCCTGTTCAACCTCCAACCCATTTGCGAAGCACATCTTTGAAATCGCATCATCAAACGGACGGTTTTGAATAAAGCCACTTACTTTTTTATTCTCTAGATCTGGAGAAAGGATCACATTTTTCATCGTGATTCTAGTAATTTCCCTAGCAACCAGTTCAAGGGTGTCTTGTTTAAGATCCAAGGATAAAAAGTCTGTCTGCAAATCATACTTAACTTCTGGAATACGCTGCACATATTGATTCACCTGGACAGGTGCCACATACTTTTTTATCACCAGAATTCCACCTACAGTCTGAATATCCAAAAAATACTCTTTACAGAGAAAGACCAGCACATCAGCCACCCTCGCATCAGCAAAATTGGTTATCAATTTTTGGTCAAGATCATCGCTAACGCTCAAGTTGAGCTTGTGGTTAATACCAATCGTGCGCAAAAACTCAGTTATACTCACTTGAGAAATACTGATATCGATTGTCTCGTCAAGGCCAGCGTGATCAACAGCCAACACCTCCAAGGATTGCTCAATCTGCGAGATTCGGTCGTTTTGACTCCAGCAACTAAAGGAGCCCAATAAAACGAAGAAGACTAATATTCTCTTATACATGTGGCAATTAAGTATTGGTGGTTATTAGTATTGGATAAACTTCTTCCAAAGAAGTAAAACCATCAACCAAGAGCTCCATGGCACTTGCAGACAGTGTTTTTATTTTTCTAGTTTCCAGCAATTGAGAAACTTCTAAGCTTTTATTTCGGATATACCTTGCTAGCTCCGAATCAATATTCAGTATCTCATAAATCGCCTGACGACCTTGATAACCCGTGTGATAACATGACTCGCAACCCACGGCCTCATATATGTGCTTGCAAGAATTTCGTATCGGATCAAGAACTCTTTCGTCGTATTCTTCGACTGCCTTCTTTTGTTTGCAGTCGGCACATAATTTGCGCACCAGCCTTTGTGCCACAGCGGTATTAAGTGTATCCGCCAATAAATAAGGTGCAACTCCCATATCTATTAATCTAGAGACTATTCCCCATGCAGATGTAGCATGAACAGTAGAAAGAACTAAGTGTCCTGTAAGAGCTGCTCTAACAGCCATTTCGGCCGTATCTCCATCACGAATCTCCCCAAGCATGATAACATCAGGATCTTGTCTCAAAAAGCTTTTTAAAGCCGCTGTGAAATTAAGCCCGATATCTTCGCGAAGCTGAACTTGATTTACTCCATCCAGCGTATATTCGATTGGATGCTCGATGGTCACAATGTTTCTTCTTTCCTCGTTAAGCAATTTGAGTGTGGCGTACAAAGTGGTGGTCTTTCCCGATCCTGTAGGCCCGCTTATCAAAAGCATTCCCTGGGGTCTTTTAATTCCCTCCAAATAGGACTTTTGTTCAGTTTCGCTGAGGCCAAGTTTCGAAATCTCAATTTGCGTCGAATTTCGACTCAGTATTCTCAAAACCACTTTTTCTCCATGCAGCGTTGGGAGAATTGATATTCGAATGTCAAAATCGTGTCCATAATCCTTGAATTCAATCCTTCCATCTTGCGGCAATCTTTTTTCGGAAATATCCAGGTTGGCCTTTATTTTGATGCGGTTTACAAGTGCTGGATAGTTGATTTTTTCAAGCTCATATCGCTCCACTAAAAGTCCGTCAATCCGAAACCTCACCCTCGCTTTTTCGCCATATATCTCAATATGAATATCTGAACTACCAACATTCTCAGCCTCGGAGATCAGGGACTCTAAAAAATCATCTGCATTACGAGAAGAGGAGGCCAATACCCCCGACTTATTCCGTGACCGTCTGTAATACTTGGAAAGTGCCTCTGTAAGAATATGTTCGTCAATCTCTACAAACTCTAACGACGCTTGAAGGTGAACCTCTAGCTCTTCCTTCATCGACGAAAGATCATTTCCATTCGCGTGCAATAACACCAAGCGATCATCTTGCCATTTTAGCGGCAAAACACGATAATGCCATGCCACATCGGGAGATAACAACTGCTGCACAGCAGTGGTGGGCGCTATGGGAATTTGGTCAATAGACAATCGATTTGTTTTAGAACATCAAAGCCCATTCGCTATACAGCGATGGGAGATAGTCTAGCCTGTCAAGTAATTTGAAAAATAGATAAAATATTCCAAGATATGACACGAATGGAATTTTTTGACTTAATAAACCTTTTCCAGCCGATTTTACAATAACAATCAAGATCGCTGAAATACTCGATATTATTATGATCGTTAGATAATATGAACTGGAACAAGTGAAAATTAAACCCATGAGAAATAGCACATCACCCAAGCCAAAATATTTTTGGAGCAAACTTGATCGGTCTTTCTTGGTCAAGACAATATAGAGGAAGATGGTCCCCAATAAAGAAGTAAGTAATAAGATATTTAGAAGTGGACTTAAAATACTCGCAGCCGACACAAAACACCGCCAATAAATAGCACTCGAAATTCCAAAGAGTAAAAGGAGCCCAACCGATACTTTGAAATACCTGAAATCTTGAATGATGAGCACCAAACAAGAAAGAACAGCAATACTGTCTAAAACCAGTTTCAATCTTTAACGGTTTCCTCTAGACGTTGCTCTTGATCAATAGTCCAACGGTTCATCACCCCATCTCCATCAAAGTCCACCACCGCAGTTGCCACCGCCACGAAGCCCGTTGTGCTTGCATCCTCTATCTCAACTCTGTAATAAGCATTCCCTCCCTCTGAAGCCAATTTAGGATGCTCAAAATTGATCGCTACAAAATCTGCTGAGTACTTTGCATTTCGAAAGAAATAAGTCTTTTGTAAGGTGTAAAGATATTTTAGCTGCTGCTGCGCTTCCAAAGATCTTGCATCGCTAACCACATTCATGAATCGTGGCAGTGCCATCATTAGGATAATTCCAATGATCGCGAGTACCACGAGCAGTTCCATTAAAGTTAGACCTGGGGTTGTTTTTAGAAGCAGCTTTTTCATAGGCGTTCAATGTACTAAAAGTATCTCCTTGTATCAATATCAATCTGATTTTTCAATAACTCAAAAGTCCAAAATTCAGAAAATTGTTCTAAGGTTTGTTCGAAAAGAAACGTATTCAACTCATTTTTCAACCCTTCCGAGCAAACAATTCACCTATTTCTACACAATTATATGATCTGAAATATCGGTTCAAACTATGCAGTAAACAATTCTCTATTCTAAAACTGATCGTTGATAATCATCAAGAATATCCGAGGAAAGCGAGTCGAGATATATTTCCGTAGTCTTTATTGACGAATGACCAAGTAATTCTTGAATTGCTGATATTGGAATGTTTTTTTGTTTCGCGATTGTAGCAAAACTATGCCTTGCTACATAAGTAGTTAGAGTTTCATTAATTCCAGCTTTCTCACCGATGACCTTCAACCGTTTATTATGTCTGGATCTTGCCCATTGAATGTCTTTGTCGATTTCTGTGGGCTTCAATCTTTTAATTATGGGAAAAATGTAGTCCTCAGCTTTTGACGACGAAAGTCGGTATCGATCTAAAATCTCCATCATTCTAGGAATGATCACCATATCAAATTGTTGATGAGTTTTAGCCCTCTGAATTTGCATTCGGTCCCCCTTTATACTGTTCCAAGTTAAAAAGCACAAATCAGAAAAATTCATGCCATTTAAATATAGGCTCGAAAGAAAAAGATCTTTACTCAATTGAAGCATTCCCTCACTTTCAAGATGTAAATTCTCGATTCCTTGAATAGCCTCAAGGCTGATTGCCCTTTTACGCGTTGGCTCCGTCGTGATTTTGAAATCATCAAATGGATAACTACCTCTGTCCACTTCGCCACTCTTTATCGCTTTATTGAAGATCGCTCTGACAGTTCTCATGTAGACAGCAAATCCATTTCGCGCATTTCCTTTTGCTAAATGATTTGTTTCCATTCTGCTTAGAAATTCATATGTTATGTGTGTAAACGGTAGCTTTTCTTTTCCATGAAATTTCTTAACAGCATCCATGGTGAATTTATAGCTTCGTGCCGTACCTATCCGCCTAGCCTCTTTTAGTTCACTTATGTGCTTCATAGTAAATGAGAAAAAATCTGAGTCAGTCTTTTCTTTGACAATTTGCTGCTTGATTTGGCCAACAGACATTTTCCATAGGATTCCCTTGTCTTCTAGATCCGTTATAACATTTAGAGCATTTGCCTTCTTTTTTAGAAGTAAGTTATTCAATCTAACCACCGAAGATGTTCCTTGATAACTATTCTTTACTTCGCGTTTCGAATTATTCCAATATTTTTCAGGAATAGAATATCCTGCCCGAATTGATGTATTTCTTCTTTTAAAACTAATTCTCAATATGATGGGATAGTTACCATTTTTATCTTGATGTCTAGTGTCGAGAGTAAGGGTCACATTTGCCTTCATAATACTGAGATTCATTTTTTGCACACCATTTGCACTCAAATTTACAAATATACCTGCCTCAATATGAATCAATACGAATCTTTTTTATTGAATACTAGTTGTTTAGATACGTTTCGCATCAGAACAAGACAATATTGCGCTGACTCATAATCAGAGGGTCCATGGTTCGAGCCCATGTGGGCGCACGTGAATAAAGGGAGTAAGTCTATTTAGACTTGCTCCTTTTCTTTTGCTCAGAAAATTTGGCATGCAGAATTGGGTTGATCCTTAATTGACTTTTCTTGGTTAAGTGAGTTTTTTTCGACTAGTCGTTCACTTTCGACAGCCCAGTCCTTTCTAAATAATAAATTGAAAATTCAAAATGATAAATTGGTTATGGCTTTTGCTGACTTTTCTGGGTGAGATGAGATTTTGTCGATTGGTCGTTCACTTTTGACAGCCCGGTCCCTTTCTAAATTATAAATTGAAAATTCAAAATGATAAATTGGGTTGATCCTTTTGGTGACTTTTCTGGTTGGGATGAGATTTTGTCGACTAGTCGTTCACTTTTGACAGCCAGGTCCTTTCTAAATTATAAATTGAAAATTCAAAATGATAAATTGGGTTGATCCTTTTAGTGACGCAAGTCGAAGATACAACCTGACCCTGTAGGGGTCACACCTACCACTGATAGTTACTCTTAATCCTTCACCACCCTTTCGGTCTGCACGGTTTTGCCGTTCTCTATCAGGCTCAAGAGGTAGACTCCTGTTGGGTAGTCTTCGATGTTGAGCATGTAGGTCGTGTTGCCTTCGGGGGCGGGGAATGATGTGAGTTCTTTTCCTTGTAGGTCGTGCAAGATTATTTGACGGGAAGTGCGGTGGGGGGAGAGGACGTGGATGTTGAGGAATTGGGAGGCAGGGTTGGGACCTACTAGAAAGTGAGTGTTTTCGTAGTCGATGGCCATTTCTGGGACACTCACGACGCAGTTGGGATCGCAGCCTGGCACCAGGCATCCGCAGCCGTCTACTTTTACTACCCAGGCTTGTTGGATGGGTAGTTCTACCTCTGGATTGGTGTAGTCGTGATCGGTGGCTTCACCGCAAAAGATATAACCGCCATCGCTGGTGGCCTTGAGGTCGTACATTTTATGTTCGTCCAATTGGCTAGTGACATAATGGTAATTTCTTTCCCACAGAATATCGCCCTCATCATCGACTTTTACCAGCCAGCCATACCAGTTATAGGTTCCATTGATCTCTGGTTCTTGTTGGTAATCCTCAAAATGGTTACCTCCGAAAACATAGGCGCCGTCTTGGGAGTTGACAACATGGTGCATCCGTTGTTCAGGGTTAATATCGCCTCCAAAATTTCTTTCCCACTCTAGTTCGCCGTTCAAACTGGCTTTGTAGGAATGCCCAGTTGTATGTAGAAAGGAGGGTTCTTTTCTATAGGTGGCGACGACTATGCTTTCATCCGTTATGACGAAGTCATTGATTGTTGTAGATAATGGCATTTCTTGAATACTGATTTCTTCTCCATTCCCGTTCAATTCTATGATTTTCACAACGGTCTCAGTGTTAGCACCATATTCTATAACTGCCAGAACAACACCACCAACTGGGCTTGACCTTATAGAATAACAAAGATCGTAGGAAGCAGATGTTGCGTTGATATACGTCCAGATTATATCCCCATTCGAATTTAATTTCAAAATACAAAAATCGTTGCCAGTTTCCTCTCCTCCAATCTGAGCAGAGAAATATATATATCCTTCAGCGTTAATGCAGATGTCAGTTGGAACCATCCAATTGGTAACCGGAATTTCTGCGTCATACGACGGTGATAAATAGTCTCTTTGATCTATGGTATTTCCGTCCTCGTCAATCCAAAAAAGGGTACCGTGTTTAATCCCACCAATGGAACAAGTTGTCCCGACAATCATTTCAGTGGAAGAAATCCGAGTATTCACATTGTTAAAATTTAGAAATTGTTGTCCGTAGTTTCCAACGACGCTATTGTCCAATTGATTGCCATCTGCGTCCAACAATACGAAAAACTGCCGATTATAAAACAACCCTGTAGACACCACACCAGCGATGCCTGAGACTATATAACCGTCAGGTATTTCGATGACATTGGAAGCTACTGTAACATGATCTAAATAAAATCGCTTAGCAAAAGTGTTCTGTGCATGTCCAATACTCAACATTGAAAAAACACCGATCAACGTGAAAAACTGGATGAGACGCGACTTAAACCAAACAACCATTTTTAGTTTTTAATGGATAATTTCGAATTTACCAATTATCTCAGACTTCCCATTCCTTGGCGGTCAGACTATCCGGGACTGCGTGGATTATTGAATAGTCGGCCTTTTGTTGTGGGAACGTTCAGTTTTTCAGGAAACTGGTCTCGCCGGCGAAACTTGACTATTCTGCTAAATGTTGATTAGCCACGAGTTTCTTTGCTCGACTGCCTGTGAAAGGAGAATTTAATTCGGAGCTGAAAATGACAATTTGTCGAAGACTTGCGTTTATTCCATCTATTCCCCGCTCGTGCGCGTTTGCAACGCGTTCGTAATTTAATGATTCGACTTCACCTACTCCACATCTCACAAGCAATTAAATATTCCCTCCTAGTAACGTTCTAGATCGTAATCGTAAGACTTGGTACGTGAGAATAGAAAAGAGAGCGATGGGAAAAGGTAGTACTGCTGTAACACATGCTTTTTGTCGTATTTCGAAACTTTTGAACGCGTTGCAAACGCGCACGAGCGGGGGGCATATATCCATGACAGCCCAGCCATTTTTGAAATTGAAAATGGAAAATTCAGAATGAAAAATTGGGTTGATCCTTTTAGTGACTTTTCCGGTTGAGATGAGCTTTTGTCGATTGGTCGTTCACGTACAACAGCCCAGGACTTTGTAGAGGTCCCACCTCTATATCAGCAGGTGATCCTACCACGACATTTTTCCCCTTTATTTCTGCTCGTCATTTGCGCGTAGCGCCCATAAAAATCAATATCTTGCCCCTCCAGCCAAATAGACCACTATGCGCAGTAAAGACACGGAAAAGAAATTATTTTTATTGGATGCTTATGCCTTGATTTTTAGGGCTTATTATGCTTTTATTCGGGCGCCGCGGATTAACTCTTCGGGGATGAATACGTCGGCGATGTTTGGCTTTGTGAATGTGCTTTTGGAGATTCTTCGCAATGAAAAGCCTAGTCATATTGCGGTGGTTTTTGATCCGCCAGGAGGGACTTTTAGGCATGTGGAATATGTAGAGTACAAGGCCAATAGGGACGCGACACCTGAGGATATCAAAATTGCCGTTCCGTGGATCAAGCAGATAGTTGAGGCCTTCAATATTCCGATTATGATGGTCGAGGGATTTGAGGCGGATGACGTGATTGGGACCTTGGCGAAAATGGCGGAGAAAGAGGGTTTTACGACCTATATGATGACGCCGGATAAGGACTATGCGCAGTTGGTCTCGGACAATATCTTTATGTACCGACCGGGAAATGGCGGCAAGCCGGCGGAGATTTGGGGAATTCCTGAAGTGTGCGCCAAGTTTGATGTACAGCGACCTGATCAGATAATTGACTTGCTCGGCCTCATGGGCGACTCGGCCGATAATATTCCAGGGGTTCCAGGAATTGGGCCGAAATCGGCGTCGAAACTGCTCAAAGAATTCGATACGGCCGAAGGGATATTTGCGAATAGCGACAAATTAAAAGGCAAGCAAAAGGAGAATATTGAAAATTTCAAGGAGCAGGGTCTGATGTCGAAATGGCTCGCGACTATTGTCGTGGACGTGCCTGTTGAGTTCAAAGAACACGAACTCATCATGGAGGAGATGAACAAGGATGCCGTGCGGGAAATTTTTGAGCAGCTCGAATTTCGAACGCTGGCCAAGCGGGTTCTCAACGAAGAACTCAGTCTGTCTCCTACCTCGACCAAGCCAGAGGAAGGTCAGCAAATAGCGATGTTCTCCGACGAGCAAATTGAGGAGGTTGTCAATTCATCGGACAAGGAAGACATTACATCGGTCAAGCACGACTACAAACTGGTTTCGACCCCAGAAGAAGTGGCCGAACTGGTCGCCGTGCTGAAAAAGGCCAAGAGCTATACATTCGACACAGAAACTACGGGCATCGACGCGACTCTTGCAGAGATCGTGGGCATGTCATTTGCCGTGAAGGCGCATGAGGCTTGGTATGTTCCTACTCCGCCGACTAGAGAGGGAGCGATTGCTGTGATGGAGGCTTTTCGGGAGATTTTTGAGGATGAGTCGAAAGAGATGGTGGCCCAAAACCTGAAGTACGACTACAAAATTCTGTTTCGCTACGGATTTGAAATCAAGAACAAGGTGTTCGACACCATGCTCGCGCACTACTTGATGAATCCCGATATGAAACACGGGATGGATGTCTTGGCGGAGGCTTATTTGAACTACAAGCCCGTTTCGATAGAGACACTGATTGGTAAAAAAGGCAAGAATCAGAAAAGCATGGCCGAGCTTGAGCCAGCAGCTATTGCCGACTACGCCGCCGAAGACGCCGATGTGACTTTGCAGCTCAAAAAAGTGTTCGAAAGCGAGATGCAGAAGGACCATTTGAAGAGTTTGTTCGAAGACATCGAAGTACCTCTTATACAGGTACTCGCGCACATGGAACTAGAAGGAGTGAAAATCGACAAGGCTGCCTTGCACGAATTTTCGACCGAACTGGGCGGGACAATTGACGGTCTGCAAACAGAAATTCTCGCTCTCGCCGATGAGGAATTCAACATCGATTCGCCTCGTCAGCTTGGGGAAATTCTCTTTGACAAACTCAAAATCTCGGCGAAGGCGAAGAAAACGAAGACTGGTCAGTACGCCACTGGCGAGGACATCCTCAACCGACATATCAACGACCACGAAATTGTGGGGAAGATTTTGGATTATCGTCAGCTCCGCAAGTTGAAATCTACCTACGTAGACCCGCTTCCAGAAATGGCGCATGTGGGAACCGATCGAATTCATACGAACTACATGCAGACCATTGCTGCGACGGGGCGATTGAGTTCGACCAATCCGAACTTGCAGAACATTCCTATTCGTACGGCGAAAGGCAGGGAGATCCGAAAAGCTTTTATTCCGCGTGACGAGAACCATATTTTGTTGGCGGCCGATTACTCGCAGGTGGAGCTTCGAATCATTGCTGCATTGAGCAAGGATGAGGGGATGGTGCAAGCGTTTTTGGACGGCGTAGATATCCATGCAGCGACGGCTTCCAAGGTATTTGGGGTTGAATTGGCCGATGTTGATCGCGAGATGCGGAGCAAGGCCAAGGCAGTGAATTTTGGTATCAGCTATGGTCAGGGTGCGTTTGGACTATCTCAAAATTTGAATATTTCGCGCAAGGAGGCGAAGGAGATCATCGATAATTACTTTGAGCAATTTGCTGGATTGAAGACCTACCAGGATGCGAACATAGAATTTGCTCGTTCGAATGGATATGTGGAGACGATCATGGGCCGACGGAGGTATTTGAAAGACATTCTTTCGGCCAATGCGGTTGTTCGGGGATTTGCCGAGCGCAACGCCATCAATGCTCCGATTCAGGGATCGGCGGCCGACATTATTAAGATAGCGATGATCGATATTCACAACGAGTTTAAGAAGCAAGGATTTCGCTCGAAGATGATTATGCAGGTACATGATGAATTGGTTTTCGACGCCTACAGGGACGAATTGGATATTATTATGCCCATTGTTGAGGACAAAATGCAAAATGCGGTGAAGTTGATTGTTCCGCTGAAAGTTGACATGGATACGGGCAGCAACTGGCTGGAGGCGCATTAACTGGCTTTCCCAATACTGGAAATTTTCTTTTTCAGACAAAAGGGGTAAACCTATCGGCCAACTATTTTTTTCGCTTCGAAGTGAATGGAAGTAAGTGCTTGATGGGGCTGCTCAGCATTTGCCGAATGGCTAATAAAAAAACCCTGTACACTACTACCCGTGCGCTTTTCGTAAGAATCGTCCTACTTCAGCTACCTCCCTGCTTCTGACTTGAGAGTTGATATGACTGTCTACATTTGGCAAAATAAACAGTAGAATTTTTAAAACTTTTATATGCAGCACCCGTACTATGAGGCACTACGAATAAATTGAGCTATTCATAGCAGGCCCATCTTAAAACCCTATTAAAAAATTATTCCAATGTTAAAAACAAACCTTCTAAGTCTACTGGCGAGCGTTTTCGTGTTTTCGTTGGTTCTGGTTTCGTGCGAATCAAACGACACATCTCAGGAACAACAAGTCATAGAAACTGACACTGTCCAAGACGAAAGTGAGAGCCAGCGAGCGGCTAAGGTCAAGAAGATCTTTTATACCATTCCTTCTCCAGTGGAGATGGCCTCGATTATTAAGAAGAGTGGTGCTCCATTCGACAAATCGAAATTGAACGATGTAAACAACGCCAACAAGTACACGGTTGCAAAGTCACAAGCTTTGAACTTGGGTATGTACGGAGCTGATTTGTCGTACGCCAGCATGTTTGACCAAAACCAGGAGTCGATTTATTATCTATCGGCGACTCAAAAATTGGCCAAAGATTTGGGTGTTGAAGACGCGATTGACAACCAAGTGTATGAGCGCATGAACAACAATATGGAGAATCGTGATTCTTTGTTGCAGATTGTTTCTGAGGCTTACTGGTCGTTGAACGGTTATTTGAAAAAAGACGGACGAGAGGAAATCTCGGCACTGGTGATTGCCGGTGGCTGGGTAGAAGGATTGCACTTGGCTTGTTCTCACCTCACGCCTGACAATGCTGAATTGAAAAAGCGAATTGCAGAACAGAAGTATGCCCTAAAAGATCTTATCGCTCTTATGAAGACCTATGAGGACAAGGATGTACTAACAAGTGTCATTGCAGACCTCGAGTCGGTTCAAGCGATTTTCGACGGCATTAAAATAAATAAAGGCAAAACTGAAACTTCTCAAGATGATTCGGGTATAACAGTAATAGGCGGATCACAATCTATAGAGATGAGTGATGAACAACTCGCCGAAGTTGCAACCAAGATCAGTAAAATGAGATCACAGTACACCCAATAATAACCCGAAACAGAGAGAACTATGAGATTTCTGAAAATATTACTTCCACTCCTCGTACTTGTCCCGCTTACCACTTGGTCGCAGTGCAGAAGTTTTACGAAGAAAAAGTGCCTCCCGATGTTAGAGGGATACGTACAAAATGACAACTTTAATAGCGCGGTGCTTATCCCTGGCGATGAGGCTGAACTACTACTCACCTTCTATGCCGATAAAGAGTATCGCTTGATTATCTGCGGTCACCCTGTTTTGGGAGACTTGGACTTCGAGGTTCTTGATACGGATGAAGAAATGATCTTCTCGAGTGCCGAGACTGATAAAGAGGACAAAACAATGTTCGATTTCAAAGTCGCCACTACACAGCAGCTCATTGTGAGGATTCGAGTCCCAGAGACCGAGACGCCTTCATCGCTTGTGCATGAAGGATGTGTATCGGTTATGATTGGATCGAAAGAATAAAGACACACCACCCACACATATTAAAAAACCCCGACCAATGGCCGGGGTTTTTTTATGCTTTCAATTTTCGAGGCAATATGATTCCTTACCTAATGGCAAGGTGTGCAAGGGACCAAGGGCGTTCTACCGATATTCAGTGGTTTCCACTTTGGCGACACCTTCAGGAAGGTCCAACTTCTTACTTCACAAGCAATTTGATCGTTTTATTTTGATTTCCCTGTGCCAAGCGAACGACATACATTCCTGCATTGTAGTCTTTGGTATCTAAATCGACTGTGTGCAGTCCTGGAGCCATTTGACCAAGATCTTGGCGCAATACCTCTCGCCCCAATAAATCGGTGATGGAAAGGACTGTATTGGCTTGTCCGCGAAGGAAGAATTCCAACTTCGTATTCTCCGTTGTTGGATTTGGAAACAGGTTGAGATAGTCCAACAATTCTTGCTCGTCGGCAACTGTCGTGTATCCTTCCTCAATCAAATTGATATCATCTAAAAAGATATTGTTTCCTCCTTGTCCGATGAATTCAAAATTCACGCGTGTATTTGGGGTGAGGTAGTTTCCGTTGGTCACGACAATATTTCCACTTGCCCACTCATCGGCATCTGGGTAAAAAATAGCATTGGTATTATTGGCCGTTGGCAAATCTGTATTTCCCGTGTGCATATCAAGCGTGTACCAATTCCGTCCACAGTCGGGCGAAATACGCACGCGGAAACGATCATTGGTCTCGGTCCACTTGTTGGCATAGGCCCACTTATACGAAATAACGAGTGCATCCATTTCACTGGCGTCGATGGTCGAGGTGATCAACTCGTCGAGGTTATCGTCTTCGTTGTTGGAAAAATTACCCAAAATCATCGACTTATCGCCGCTGTAAGATGCCTGCGTTGTCACGTGCCATGCTTGGTCGTTGAGGTGGTTGTAGATGAACCAGTCTTCATCGACTGATGCTTGATCTTCGAATCCTTCGACGAATGGATGGGTCAAATCTCCCGAAGGAAGTACTTGGACAAAATCCACTTTGGTTGTCGACACTTCAGTTTCTCCATCGGAAACAACTAGAGTTACGGCGTAAAAGCCAGGTTCATCGTACACGTGAATTGGATTCTTGTGAACTTCCGGATCGCTTCCTTCGAGGGTCTCGCCATCACCAAACTCCCAAGACCAGCTTACGATATTGTGAAAAGACTCATCGGTAAACGGAATTTCTTCTCCTTGACATACTATATGCTCTGTCGTTGTGAAATTGGCCGTACAGGCTGCATATACAGGATCCAATACACCGGTTGCCATTAGATTTGAAACAGTAGAAAGTTCGTTTCTATCGGCCGTTCCCGAAGCTGCTGCGCTTTGCATTCTCGATTTTTGACCTTCCGTGAACATGCGGGTGCAGTAGCTGTACTCCATATAATTCTGCACGTTGTCGAGTGAATTGCATGACTCACCAGAAAGCGGACACGAAGTCCAACCGAGTGTGTTAGGGGTGTCGTCGACGTTGTCATCGCTAAAACAGTTTTCGGCCTCACCAGGAGAATTGGTTCCTCCCCAGCAATGGCGCAAGTTAAGCCAGTGGCCTACTTCGTGTGTAAGTGTCCGCGAGCGGGAAAGCGACGAAGTTCCAATAGAACCTGTGTAGTCGTGTTTCAATACGATACCATCTTGCGAAGCTGCGTTGGCATTGTTGACCGAACCTGGTGTGTACGTATATCCAGCGGCTCCACTAGCATAAGCACATACCCATACATTGAGGTACATGTCGCGCGGCCATTGAATGAGGGCTTTCATGTTTTCTTCGCCTTCGTTGGTAAGCGGACTTTGAATGCGGTTGATGGCTTTGGTGCAGTTGCCGTTTGGATCGAGGGTCGCCAGGCGAAACTCTATTTCTATGTCGGCCGTGATGTCTTGAAAGGCTTCGACAACATCTTCGATGTCTTCATTTTGCATTCTAAAATCACGGTTCAGGATGGTCATGGCGTCGTACACCTGCTCATCGCTTATGTTTTCTGGTCCGTTATCATGAATAATGTGAAATACCACTGGAATGTACACTATCTCATCTCCACCGCCTGTTCTAGCAGCGGTAAAAGCCTCTAGTTCGGCTTCGGCTATTTCAGCGTCGTGGCGTAGGTGAGGGTTTTTGGCAAACAATTTTTCTGTTGCTTCCGTTTGACCACAATACAGAATATCTTGTCCAAACGTGGAAATCGTGCACAACAGCATTGTTGCGAAGAATGTCAATCTCATCATCTTTTATTTCAGGTTTCTTGCAGATTCGCGAAGATAGCTTCACTTTCTCTTCAAGTAGTACAAGCGAATGGCCAAATCCCCGAAGAGTTAAAAGTATCTTGTATTCCCAAGGGGATATTATTACATCATTTTGGACGACTAAAATCCGGTTTTCTTGTGCGATGGATTAGCTTTGTGACATGCGCAATACCTTCACAACCATACTTTTTATCTTTTTTACGGTCCTCGTCTACGCCCAATCAGAAGGAGTTACTCTGCTCGCCAATTGGGACAACGACAGCATTCCCCTCAACTACAGAAATGCCCGATTCAACGACTGTTGGGGCTTTACGTACGAGGGAGAGGAATACGGAGTGTTGGGGTCTACTTTGGGCGGACATGTCATTTGGATCAAGGAAGACAACACGGTCGAGGAGGTGGGTTTGGTGGAAGGTGCGCTCCAGGGTTGGCTGGCCAATCACCGTGATTTTAAAACCTTTGGCCACTACCTCTACCTTGTGGGCGACGAGCAGCCGGCAACCTTTCAAATTGCCGATTTCAGCTACTTGCCCGATAGCATTCATGTTGTGTACGACTCCAACCAAAAGTTTTCGAACTGCCATGATTTGTTTGTCGACGAAGATGCAGGGATCCTCTATGCTTGCGGCACTTCCAATTCGGCGCTAAGCCTCTACGACCTCAACGAAAATCCAGAAGACCCCACCTTAATTATCCATTTCAACGGTTTGAATTATGTGCACGATTGCTATGTACGTGATGGCATTGCCTACTTGAATGGGGGTTTTGACGGACTCATGATTGTCGACTTCAGCGATCCTACTACGCCTATTATTGTGAGCGCAATTCCTGAATATCTCGAGCAAGGCTATTGCCATTCGGGCTGGCTCAATGCCGATGGAACGAAGTATGTCATGGCCGATGAAACACCGGGCATGGATCTCAAGCTGTTCGACGTGGGCAATCTCACTGAAATTGAATTGCTAGACACCTTTAACACCCAGCCATCGGAGGTGATTTATCCACACAACCCCATGATTCGCAGTGAATTGATCTTTGTTTCCTATTACATCGAAGGTCTGCAAATTTTCGATTTTAGCGATCCCACAGAAGTTGAGCGCGTGGCCTATTACGACACCTCTCCCGTCGCCAATGTCGATTCAGTAGCACATTATGGAGCTTGGGGCGTGTATCCTTTTTTGCCCTCGGGAAGGATTTTATTGTCCGACCGACAAGAGGGCCTCTTTGTCTTTGGAGTCGACGATTACGATTTGAGCATCGAGGAAACGAATTCTACTTTGGCGTCACGGGTAAATATATACCCCAATCCGGGAAATGGCCAAGTGCTTATTTCAACGCAGGGAATGGAAATCGAGGCTTTGGATGTGTATGATGCACAAGGCAAATGGGTCAACAATTCGCTTACAAAGGACTTTCAGGATAAAGGAAAATCTATCGTTCAGATTCACTTACACAATCTCGAAGCTGGGTTGTACCTCTTTCGAATCCGCACATCGGAGGGAATCGAAACGAAGCGCTATCACTTGAAATAATGTTTAGCGGACGATGGTCACGTGCCCTTTGAGGTTGTGAATTTCACCTGTGGCTAGTTCTTGGCATTCAACCTCCCAAATATATACGTCGTTCGGGACGAAGTGCGAACCATTGTCACCCTCACGGCCCACTCCACCTGTCCACACATCACCGCGCTCAGTTGTTTCGAAAACAATCTGTCCCCATCTATCCCAAATTCGGAAGACATAGTATTCGCTCGTGATTCCCAAAATTACGGGGTAGAAAGTGTCATTCAGACCATCTTGATCAGGTGTAAAGGCATTTGGTACGTGCACCAGTAAGATGCTCTCCATTTGGATATCCTTGCAAATCGTATCGGTACAACCCCATTGGTTGATAGCCTCTAGGCACACGATATAATTGGCTAGGTCTTCAGAAGGAAATTCAAAATAGGGATCAATCAAACTCGTTTGCGCGTAGCCGCTTAAATCCCAGTTATATGTCTCCGCGCCAACCGATTCATTGATAAACTGAACCTTGTATTCCAGCGTTGTAACAGGCACTGGCTCCCAGGTGAAGTCGGCGATCGGATACGGAAATACCTCAATTGGTGTCGCCAACGTTCCGGTGTTCGAACATCCATCATCAGAAGTTACTGTGAGTGATGGGAAGTAAGTCCCTGGGTTGTTGTAGGTGTACGAAACTGTGTCGCATACGGCCAATAGATCTCCCGTTCCGAAATCCCACAGACAATTGGTCGTCAGGTTGGTGTCGGTTTGGTTCACAAACATGACAGTGACTGGAAAGCAACCACCGTATGTATTGGCTTCAAATAGTATTTCAGGGGTCTCGTTCACGATCACAAATACGGTGTCAGTCGCAATGGCCGAGCAGCCGTCATCGGCATAGATAATATAGGCCGTATTTTCAATCGGACATTCCGTTATCGTGATGTCGTTCGATAATTCAATTGGATTGAAAATATCAAATTCTACCCAAGTCAGATCAATATTCCCGTTACCACCTGCAGCGATAGCACTCATATCGAGGCATTCTCCTTGGCATATTTGCGGTTCGCCATTCGGGTCGGTCACAACCGTAACAGGTGTGTCAAATACCGCCGTCATCATCAAGGTATCCGATGAACATCCAAATCCGTCGGTAGCCAACACATACACAGTAACAGTATCTAATGGCGATAAGGTAAGCGTATTGCCCACTCCTAGTTGCAAGCCTCCAGGCGGAACATCGTCGTACCAAACGTAGTCAAAAACACCATCTCCTCCACCTGCATTGGCAATAAAGTCTATGGGCGTATCCACGCAAATGAGCGTTGTATCGAAGATTGAAGCGATGAAGATTTCTGGAGAATTCTCTAGAAAGACCACCGACGTATCACTCCAACAACCATTCACATCTTGTACTAAAATGTTGTAATTGCCCGCTGCAAGATCATTAAATATACCTGTGGCATTTGTGTCGGCAGGGTTATCGATAATATAAGTCGTTCCTGTCGGCTCAAGAATCTCAATCACTCCTGTTTCGTCACCAAAACAGTTAGGCGCTGTTATGAGTACATCGTCGATAAAAGGCTCTTCCAATTCGGCGATATCCACAACATCGACGTAGCTGCACAAATTAGAATCGAGGATGGTGAATTCAAACATGCCTGCGCATACATCCACCTCGTTGAAATCATCCATGGTGAGGTTGTCCCAGGCGATCACGTAGTCACCGTAACTTCCATCTACCGTGATATCGATCGTAGCATCGCATACTCCAAAACAAACTTCAGGAGTAGAAACGACATTTACGTCATAAGGAACAGGAACTGTGAGGAATATCGTGTCATTGGCTTCGCACAAATTGAGGCCAATTACCGTTACAACAAACTCATCGCTCACCAATGGTTGTACGGTTGGATTGTTGATGTCCAAAGCCGAAGTAAACCAGCCGTTGTCCTCCCACAAGTAGTTAGCTCCTGCAGACGCGCTCAATTGGTATTCTTCGTCGTAACAAATCTCTACATCGGCCCCAGCATTCGCGATAGGCTCTGGCAAAATAGTGACCACGACATCATCGGTCGCCGAGCAATCTGTATCGCTCACGGTCAAGGTCAAATTGTACACATCAACCCCAGGTGTCGTATTCAATCCATTTGCCGTAGGCTGAGCAATGGCATTATCATCAATGATACTGAAATCACCGGTCCACTCGTAGGTCAGCAAAGGATCACCCACGGTTCCGATGACCTGATCGATGTGCGAGCACACAGAAACATCAGGACCGGCATCGACAGCTGGAATTTGGATTTCAAGTACATCTATACAAAGCGCAGAAGTGGCCGTACAAGTATTGGCGTCGTCAATTTGAGTAATGCAATACTGACCCGGTGTATTGATTGTTTCAGCGAGCGTTCCATCCAATGAGGTAATGACTACATCGGCACCACCGTCAACTTGGTAGGTAACATCCACAGGAAATTCACCTGTTACGGTAAACAGTAAATCTAGGTCGGCAAGGGCACAAAACGATGTATCGCCGAAGTCGTAAATGGCCGTTGGAAGATCGTTTACAACAAGTGTGGCCGGCAATCCGACGGCATCGTTGGTACATCCATTGGCATCGGACACTTCAACTACAGTGTAAGTTCCATCCTGCGTGACATTATAGAGCGTGTTGGCCGCAGCGACTGCATCTACGTTGATAAGCACTGGTGGATTTAATCCGTCATCGTATTCAAGGACAACATCCCACGGACCAGTACCGGTTAAATCAAGATCGAAATCCCAGTTGTCGCCCGCACAGATCTCACCGTCGTTGGTAAGTGTTGCTGTTGGCAATGGATTCACCACAATGACAGCCGTTCCCGCCGTTGAGCCCACACAAGTGGTATTGTTCACGAAGTCTAGGGAATAGGTTCCGGCCACGTTCACGTCGACAGTATACGGAGTAACTGCTTGGTCGACGATATTCATTCCGTTGGGCACACCGTCTAAGAAAATTTCAAAATTCCAGTTGGCTGTTCCCGTGAGATCGACTTGAAGCGTTGCCATTTCATCGGCACAAATGGTATCATCGGCACTCAGCGTCGCTGTGGGTGTTTCGACGAAAATAATAGGCATAGGCTCCGAGACAGAGATATTTGGATTCCCGAGATCGACCAAACCGTTTCCTTGATCGTTTCCGGCCACGGCCACGACGTAATATTGTGTTCCAAAAGAAAGCGCACCACCTAAATCCAAATCAAGTGCAACATCCCAGCAATTGGCCGCAGAAATCTCGTAGATGACCGCCGCATCAAAATCAGCATCGTCCGTAATGACAAAGCTCAATACGTCGTTGCCATCTAAAAATTCGTCACCATTTGCATTTGCGCATAGCAAACCATCGCTACAAATAGAAAGAGGAGCTACGTCAATGGTACCCGAATATGTAAGAACGGGGCAGGCGAAAGGATCAATCACTAAGTCTACGGGCGGACAACCAGAATTGTCAGAAATCTCCCAAACTTCACCTGATCCAGCGGTTATAATTCCACTGGTATAAATGTAGGGAGCGGCACCTGTAAGCACGCCTCCAAGATCATTGCCGAGCGTAGGATTAATCAGGTAAGTAGCAGGGTCTCCACCTTGAAGTTCGAACGAAATTTGGTATTCTTCACCGGTGTCCACGCACAGCGTATCAACGGGATCGACAATGGTAGGGAAGTCGAATAAATTCACGGTCACCTGGCTAGCAGGATTACTTGCACAAGCTGCAGCTGTCGTACTGTCGGCAATGAAGATAATCTCGTAGGTATCAGAAACCCCAGGGCTCACGTCGAAAGTAAATTGATCTACGATGTCTTCGTAATCCACCTCATCTCCTGTTGAACCTTCCAGAACGGTTATGTCGAATGGTCCGCCAGCAGAAGGAATCGTCACTGTAAGCGTTGCATCGGTACCTGGGCAAATTGTGGTGTTGGCATCAAGTGTTGCCGTTGGCACTTCACTCACTGTAATGAGGACATCTCCATCGAGAATTTGAGTACAAGCGTTGTTATCGTTTAGGAAGTCATCGATCGTATAAGTCGTTGTTACCAATGGATCGACGATTGGCGAAAAGTTAAAACAACCCTGTGCATCCAAAGCTCCGGCCGGCACATTGAATGAAGAGGCATTTCCAATATCGAGTGAAAAGACATCGGCTGGATCGTATTCCTCAAAGCAAAAAGTAAGCAGCGGTGTTCCGCCTAAGCAAATAGTGCTATCCTGACTTACCGAAACAGTCGTAAATAGGTTCACGGTAATATCGAATTGCCCTGCAGGATCAGCTGTAGAACACGCCGGGACAGAAGAATCGGTAATCGATGTAATGATCACGTATCCACTTTCCGCGGGGCAAATCTGAATGGCTTCCAGGTTATTGAGTCCGAGTGCTGTACCGCTATCGAGCAGTGCATCATCATCGAGCGCATGGAATTCCCAATCGACATTGAACGGACCCGTGCCCGTCATGTTCG
>JADFAK010000010.1 GCA_015665315.1 Flavobacteriales bacterium
GCGAACAAAGGATACCCAACAACGAAGCACCGTGCTGCACTCCTTAAATATGGAATGACCAAGTATCACCGCTTGTCTTTTCGATTGTTTGCAGACTAAACCGGATGTTTTATTTCTTATAAAAAAAATGGCCAGCTGAAGAAAATCAACTGGCCACTTCATTTGCATTTATTGCTATTAAACTTCTCCAGCTACCGCTTCAGAAACGTTGATGATGTGATCTCCCGCTCTTTCGGAAAGTGAAATCAAATCACTGTACAACATACCTGCGTGAATATTGTATTCTCCTTTCTCGACATTCGAGATATGCTCTCTTCTTAACTGATTTCTCAATTGGTTAATGCGAGCCTCAACCGCGCGGGCCTTGTCTAAGCTTATTCGGCCATATTCCGATGATAAATTGTGATTCATCTCGTCAAAAGCCTTGCTCAAAAGGTCGATCATTTGATTGATGTTATCTCGTTGCTCAGGAAGGAAGTAATACTTGCTCTCGTCCTTTTGCTCTATCGTCTTCGCAATTTGGTAGAAAATATCACCGATACGCTCCAAGTCGTTGGTAATACTTAAAAGAGATCGAATTTTTGCCGATGTCTCAGGACTCAACTGACTGGTCGATACATTGTCCAAGAAAAGAGCCACTTCAATTTCAACACGATCTGTAATGTCCTCATACTTGTGGATCTTGCCGAACATCTTACTACGTACTTTCTTGTCAGAATCATTCAGCAACGTATGGACAAATTGAGTCATACGACTCGTGATTTTTCCAAATTTGGCGACTTCTTTCGTTGCCTCCATAACAGCAACTTCTGGGAAGTCAATCGCTCCACCTGCCGTTATGTAATCAAGCTTAAACTCCTCATCGGCCTCACCTCGTGATTTCACTGTACGCTCCGCCAAGTTGACAAGCAATGGAACAAACCAAATCAACAACAGCACGTTGGCCAAGTTGAAGGTGGTATGGAATAAGGCTATCCCCTCATTGGCCATTTCTGTATTCAATGGATCAAACGGAACCCCGTGAATTTCACCTACTATCCAACCTAACATGGACAAGAAGATCCCCATTACAAAAAGCATCCATGTGACACCCACTATGTTAAACATCGAGTGAATTCTGGCCGATCGCTTCGCGTGAACGTTTCCTACCATCGACGCCAACTCCGCCGTAATCGTTGTACCAATATTCTCTCCAAGTACCATAGCACAGGCCACTTCAAATGGGATAATACCTTTCGATACCATGGTCAGAGTCAAAGCCATAGCCGCTGAAGATGATTGAATGACGATCGTTACCAAGGCTCCGAGTCCAACAAACATAATGTTACTGAGTACTGGAATGTCCTTGTAGTTAATGAAGAACTGCACCAAAGCCGAATCTCTGTCCAAGTTAGGAACCGCATCTTTCAAAAATTGCAGTCCGATAAACAGAATCGCAAAACCTATAATCGCATTGGCAAGGTCTTTCGATTTCTTGAACTTCATAAACAACATCGGAGCACCAAACGCAATCAAAATAAGCGCGTAACTCGAGATGCTTACCTTGAAACCCAAGTAAAGTACCAACCACGCAGTGATCGTAGTTCCAATGTTGGCCCCCATCATGACGCCTGCCGACTGTCGGAGCGTGAGCAATCCAGCGTTTACAAGACTCACCGTTATCACCGTGGTGACAGATGAAGACTGGACTATGGCAGTCGTTCCAAATCCGGTAATTACTCCCTTTACACGGTTTGAAGTGATCGAACCCAACATTTTTCTCAAGCGCTCGCCTGATACTCTTTGCAGACCGTCGCTCATGATCTTCATTCCGAAGATGAACAAACCAAGGGATCCAATAAGAATAAGTAGCTTGGCTATTCCCCAACTTCTTTCCGTTTGGAATTTTGTTTTGGCCGACCAAATCATTTGCTCTTTGTTGGAAGCAGCCTCGGGCAATGAGCCAATCTTTGCTAGCCCAATGTATACTTCGTATTTCTCGTGTTCCGCCAGGTCTTCAATTGTATAAGAAGTAGTCGACAAAGGAAGAGGTTCACTGAACATCCATTCACTACCTTCAAATTTCTCCTTGTTTCGCTTGGCACCTATGCTGGTATTGTACTTGATAATCAGCTGCTTGCCCTCTAGTTGTGGCAAGGCATCGTAACTGAGATTCCAATTGACTTGAGCAGATCCAGGCTTGCCCACCGAACTCACATTTTGGAAAATGGACTCGTCCAATTCTATGGGCGCAATTTCCTGAACAATTTCCTGTACGAGCGTATCCGTTGCGTTAGTCGCGTCAGGCGATTCGGTAGGTTGTGCCAAAGCAATGAAGCCTGCAAAGAGTACCGAGAGAAGTGAAAAGATGTGTTTTTTCATGATCCTAGATTAGGCTGCAAAGCTAGATAGCCCAAAGGGTTATTTGGAAAAGAATGTCATTGTTAACGTAAGCTTAACATAGGGTGGTTTCTGAGCTTTCCTTTTCTGATACTTTTTTCGTGAATCCCCCATGTAGTGGGGGTTACATGGCTCAGGGTTGTGTTTTATATGTAAAGGATTGGTTAAATCAATGTTTCGCGATTTCGGAGACAAAAGAAAATTCGGTCTTTTGCGCTGAAATTGAACCAGTCATGAGAACTATTAAAAATCTATTTTTCCTAGCCCTAGTGGGCCTTGCCTGTACTAACATCAGTGCGCAAGACATTACATTGAATCCTTTCGGTAAAGGGTTGATTAACCTAACGTCCAAAGACTCGTCATGGACAGCCAAGGTGTCCTCACGAATTCAAACTCGGTATGACGGACTCTATATCATGACCGATGACACAGCTTTTACAGGCGATCATTATAGGGATAAAGCCGTTGTGAGACGAGCTCGTATCAAAGGTTCAGGATATGCATTTTCGCCGAAAATCAAATACAAGTTTGAGTATGACTTGGTCAATGGTCAAGTGCTCGATGCGGTTGTTAAATGGAATTTTGTAGGAAATTTTGAGGTTTGGTTTGGGCAAACTAAACTTCCTGGAAACGTGGAGCGAATCATCTCTTCTCAAAACCTGCAATTCGTTGATCGATCAAGTTTGAATTCAAGATTCACCACCGATCGTGACGCCGGCCTGCAATTGCGTCATAAATTCAAGGTCGGTGATACCTTTTTAGTTCGTGAGGCCTTCGCATTTTCTCAAGGAGAGGGATTAAATCAGACAGGTTGGTCTTCCGGACATGATTATTCTGGTCGAATTGAAGTTTTCCCTTTCGGTGGCTTCTCCAAAAAAGGGGAATACGTAGGAAGTGATCAACAACGCGAAGCCAAGCCAAAACTAATGATCGCTGGTGCCTATTCGTACAATGTGAATGCGCTTAGGTCACGAGGTCAAGGAGGCTTTTACGTGTCAACGGCCCCAAGAGATTTGGAGACTATTTTCGCCGATCTTACTTTCAAGTACAAAGGGCTTTCAATCATGATTGAATACGCCCAAAGAAGAGTGACCGATGGTTTGCCAGTTGTCGACGGTGTATGGGATCCAGAAGGACATATTCTCTCGGTAAATGAAACCTACTACACAGGCTCGGCCATCAACGCACAAATGGGCTACCTGTTCAACTGTAACTGGGAAGTGGCCGGAAGATTTACCCAAGTAACCCCAGAATCAATTACGCAAATTGATCATTTCAACGAATACACCCTCGGGATTTCAAGATATATCGTCGGACATAATTTAAAGTTCCAAACCGATGTAAGCCTCATCCAAGAAAACAATTCATACGATGAGGTTGTCGTACGTTTCCAAACCGAATTCGCATTCTAGGACTTCCCAAAAAAAGCGTAGAATAAAATTGATAAAGCCCCTCTGGTTCTCGCCGAAGGGGTTTTTTTATGCCCGAATTTGCCGCGATGAAGTCGGTTTACGGGCTACAATTCACTCGCGTACAACTTGGTGAGTACCTTTCTCTATCGGGTTTCTCTTCGCCTTTTTACTTAGCGACAAGCGCAAATGCGTGTGATTGCCTTCGATTCAAAGGCGTTCGGTTATATCAGATTGAGCGAATAAACCCAAAGGATTAAATCAAAGTAAGAGCATAACCCAATACCGCTCCGATCACGACTACCCATATGGCGCTGATTTTCTTCAGACCAAAGACGAGTGCCAAACTCACAAGCGCAACTACGATGTTCTGCCAATTGGTGAGCGAACTGCTTGTCATTTGAATCAATACAGCCAACATAACACCTACAGCGGCCACGTTAACTGCATCTAAAAAGGATGAGAAAAACTGCGACGAGCGCAAACGAGGAATCAGGGGATTAAGGAGGAGGACAAATAAAAATGAAGGCAAGAAAATACCCGCCGAAGATGCCAATGCTCCACTAAATCCATTGAGCTGATATCCTATAAAAGTAGCCGTAGATAAGACGGGTCCGGGAGTGAATTGACCAACCGCGATCGCATCCATCAACTGTGCATGTGAAAGCCAACCTTTGGCGACCAACTCGGCATCGAGATATGCGAATAGAACGTACCCACTGCCATAAAGTATCGATCCTACTTTTAGAAAGGTCAGAAAGATTTTTACACTTCCAATTTTCAAGAAAGGCGTTGCGGCCTGTCCGAGTACCAAGGCCATCAGCGGATTGAACTGAAGAGCGGTCTTCTTGCGCCAATTGAAATATACGGCACCCAAAACACCAGCAACTAGTAAAACAAGGACTTCATGTGCTCCCAGCAGACAGGCGAGAACAACCGCTATTCCTAGAATAATTAGCTCGGTATTTTTAACAGCTTTCTTGCCGAGCTTTAAAACGGCCTGGGCGATAATGGCGAGCACTGCCGGTTTAATCCCTACGAGAAAAGGAGCAACTGCGGGTAATTCACCGTATTTGGTGTAAAGCCATGCGAGCAGACCAGTAATGACGATGGCTGGTACGATAAAACATATTCCCGCCACAAAAAGTCCTGCTTTTCCCGCGCGCTCATGCCCACAGTGCATGGTCATTTCGGTTGAGTTAGGCCCAGGAATGAGGTTGGTGGCTCCTATCAGGTCCAAGTAGTGTTCACGTGTCATCCATTTACGACGCTCTACCACTTCTTGCTCCATCATGGCAATATGCGCGGCCGGACCGCCAAAAGCAAAACACCCTAACTTGAAAAATACGCTGGCAACTTCCTTGAGATTGCTGTTCATTGTTCTCGTTTATAAGGGCGTAAAGTTATGCATTGATCGATTACGTCATGTTAAGAAAAAGAGAAGATAATTTCTCTCTTAGCTCGCATGACCAATCCAGAAAACCAGGAAAATCGAGAATGTAGGGTAGAAGCTATTGAGGCTTCACGAAAGTCTTTGTGACGACAACATTGCTTTGATGCAACGCGCGATCTACCAGCTTGACTTCAAATCTCGCTGTGTCGTAGTCGCTGAAAAGATAATAGTCGTTTAGGTCTATTGCGATCTCACCGACAAGAGCTGGATTTTGACCGGTTGGAGTTACATCAGGCACCCGATAATAAAATGGAATAGCATTGTCGTCCGTCCAGTCGATGTACAAATGTTCCCATACACCCTCCTGTAACTCGTAGTATTCGCAAAATAAGTTCCAATGAAATTCACATGTGTCGCTACAGAATACACCAGTCGTATCACCCTGATCAAGCCCTATGTCTCCATCACCGTCAATAAAAGAGATGACCAACTCGGCACCACCTCCCTGATTTTGAGTGAATGATACAAACTTGATCTCTGGCTCCGGCGGATATTCAGCACGGGGTAAACACGCCGTGAAAACCGCACAAATCAACATGAATCCAATTGCCTTTCGCATACTTACAAAGCTAGAAATTATTTACTTTGACCCCGTGTCTAATTCAACAAATCAAGATATTCATCGTACCCAGTTGCTTAAGCGTCTCAAGGCTCAAATAAGCAGCGAGGAATTTGATCGACTTAGTCTCGACATCTTCTACTATCAGGCCCAGTATTTGCCTATTTATAAAAACTTCTTAGAGGCTTTGAATATTGCGCCAACATCGGTCAAGAATCGCGCTGATATTCCATTTCTACCCATAGATTTCTTTAAAACGAATGCGGTTACCAGCGCACCCGATCACACTCAACTGGTGTTTCAAAGCAGTGGAACAACAGGACAGCTTCGCTCCAAACACTATGTGGCCGACCAAAATATTTATAATTGGAGTTTAGTAGAGGGCTTTAAGCGCGTGTATGGTGATCCAAAGCAGTATAGCATTCTTGCATTGCTTCCGTCCTATATTGAAAACGGTGATTCATCTTTGGTTCACATGGTCAATACACTCATGGAATTGTCCGAGAACCAGTTCAATGGCTTTTATTTGGACGATTTCGAGAAGTTGAATAGCGATGTAAGCCGCAATGTCGAGCTAGGAATTTCTACTTTATTGATCGGTGTGTCATTCGCCTTGCTTGACTTTTCAGAACAGTTTAAAATGAGCAAAGGTCCCGAAATCGTTATTGAAACGGGTGGTATGAAAGGACGGCGAAAGGAGATAATACGTTCTGAACTTCATGCGACGCTATGTGAAAACCTGGCGATTGAAAAAGTCCATAGCGAATACGGGATGACCGAGTTGCTTTCACAAGCCTATTCAATTGGAAATGGAATTTTCACTTGTCCGCCTTGGATGAAAGTGATAATGCGCGATGTCCGTGACCCTTTTGGTCAAATTAAGTTCGGGAAAACTGGAGGTGTAAACATTATCGATCTAGCAAATCTCGATTCCTGCGCCTTCATCCAAACCTCAGATCTCGGTCGACAATACAAAGATGGTTCCTTCGAAATATTAGGGCGATTCGACACTGCTGATGTCCGGGGTTGCAACTTGCTTTTTAGTTGATCGGGCTATTCAGTCCCAAGAACTGTTAATAATGCCATTTTATCGAAGACTTCAAGGCAACCTTAAGGGTGCAATTACCGTCTATGATATAGAGCCTCGGCGTAGCAGGCGAGTGCTCTAGAAAGATTATGGTTATTTACTTTTGGATTAAACTACATAATAGGATAACCATCATTTTATGATTTCCTAAACATGAAAAAGCGAGGACTAGATCCTCGCTTTTTCTTTTTCATCTAGTTTGTCTTCCTACTGAACCTCAATAATATAATGGTTCTTCTTGCCCTTTTGAACAAGCAGGTATTTTTCGTGCAGTAAATCCGAGCGGCCAATGATGTAGCCATTGTTGACTTTTTCGGTGTTCAGACTTACGCAGTTGTCCATAAGTGCACGTCGGGCTTCACTGTTTGAAGCTAGAAATCCTGTCTTTGCGCTCAAGGCATCCATGATACTCACCCCTTCGTCAAGATCACTTGCCGATAAAGTGGCCTGCTTAACTCCTGTAAAAACTGAGAGAAAGTCCTTTTGAGAAAGCTCCAACAAGTCCTCTTTAGTAGGCTTGCCAAATAAAATTTTAGACGTGGCGATGGCCAATTTGTAATCCGCTTCCGAATGGACGCGTGTGGTTATCTGCTTGGCCAATTCTTCTTGCAAGAGTTTTTTCGACGGCTCAATGGCATGCTCACGTTCCAATGCTTCGATTTCGTCCTGCTTCAGCAAGGTAAAAATTCGAATCATGTTCGATGCGTCAACATCCGGCACTCGGATCCAGTATTGGTAAAATTCGTAAGGAGAGGTCTTCTCAGGATCCAGCCATACATTTCCGCTTTCTGACTTGCCGAATTTTTTACCATCTGAACGCATAAGCAGGGGAGCGGTAATCGCGTATGCCTCTCCTTGTCCCTTGCGTCGGATCAATTCAGTACCCGTAGTTATATTTCCCCATTGATCCGATCCTCCCATTTGCAGCTTACACTTGTTGTGCTTCCACAAATGGTAAAAATCATAACCCTGAATCAATTGGTAAGTAAATTCGGTAAAGGACATCCCCGTTTCAAGTCGATTCTTAACCGAGTCCTTGGACATCATGTAGTTGATCGGAATATGCTTGCCCACATCTCGTATGAACCCCAAAAAACTGAAGTCTTTGAACCAATCATAATTGTTAACGACTTCAGCCGAGTTGGCTCCACAATCAAAGTCAAGGAATTTTTTCAATTGCTCAGTCTGACAAGCCAAGTTGTGATTCAGCGTATCCATGTCCAAAAGCTTCCTCTCTTCATCCTTTCCCGATGGATCGCCAATCATACCTGTTGCGCCTCCTACTAAGGCCAATGGTTTATGTCCTGCCAATTGCAAGTGCAATAGCATAGTGATTGGAACCAAGTTTCCTATGTGGAGCGAGTCGGCCGTTGGATCAAAACCAACATACCCTGTCACCATTTCCTGCTCAAGTAGTTCCTCGATACCAGGCATAGTGTCGTGCAATAGTCCGCGCCACTTAAGTTCTTCAATCAATTTCATCTTTCAAAATTTGTGCAAAGATAGAATGTATTACCTACCCATTAAAGTAGATCCAACAATTCCTCAAGTCTCATCCCTCGTGAACCTTTAATGAGCACTGTTCGATTCGTTATCTGGTTCTCTTGAAGATATTCTTTCAATTCTTCCTTGGTCCTGAATTTCTTCTGGTTTGTTCGCGATTCCGCAAATGTTTCACCAACGAAGATTCCTTCTAATCCCAATTCTGCAGATAGGTCAGTAATATCCTGATGCCGTTGTTTGCCTTGTGGTCCCAACTCAAACATGTCACCCAAAATAAAATAGCCCGCGTCGGGAGCGACAGCCTGAAGATTGCGCAAGGCTTCAATCATGCTCGTGGGATTTGCATTGTAGGCATCTAAAATCAATGTATTACGGGTCGTCTTGGTGATCTGTGAACGTTGGTTGTCAGGAATGTAATTGGATATCGCTTCGCAAATGTCTGTGCCCCGAATCCCGAAATGAAGCCCTACAGCTATCGCAGAAGCAAAGTTCGCAAGGTTGTATAGCCCTGTCAAATTGCTCCGAACTTGGAAATGATTTTCACCCAATCTAGCTCCGAAAATAACATTGTTGCCTTCAGTTTGCGGTTCTAGCCGAAACAGTTCACAAGACTGACCATAGGGAACGCTCTTAAGCCCTTGGGCCATAGTTGGTAAATGTTCCATGTCCATGTTCACAAATGCGATGCCCGAATGCGCGCGCAGATGTTCATATAACTCTCCTTTTCCGCGAATAACGCCGTTGATATCGCCAAATCCTTCTAAATGCGCTTCACCGATATTGGTGATCATCCCATAGTCTGGAAGGGCTATCTCACACAACATATTGATTTCATGCTCGTGATTGGCTCCCATTTCGATAATGGCAAATTGAGTATCCCTTGGCATGGATAGTAGGGTAAGTGGGACGCCAATATGATTGTTGAAATTGCCTTTTGTGGCGTGCACCTTGAATTTCTTTGCGACCACCTCTCGTACAAGTTCCTTAGTGGTCGTCTTTCCATTGCTTCCAGTGATGGCGAGCACAGGGATGTCAAACATTTGCCGATAGGCTCGAGCTAAATCCTGCAATGCGGTCAATACGTCCTCAACCAATATGAGTCGGGCGTCGTCAGTTGTGCTGGGCTCGTCAATAATTGCGTAGGCGGCTCCTAGCTCTAGTGCTTTTGAAGCGAAGGTATTGCCATTGAAACTAGCACCCTTGAGAGCAAAGAATAGGGAGCCTTCTTTTATCTGCCGTGTATCCGTGCATACAATGGGAAATTCTAGAAATAGCTTGAGGAGATCCATATACCGTAAAAGTAAAAACCCCGACTGGTAGGCCGGGGTTTTCTATGATAAGGTTATCAGCTTATTCTTGTGTAAATCCGACTGGACTTCCCACACGATCCATCGCACATCGGAAACCAATTTCTGACGTTGATCGTCTTTCGTCCAAGAAACGACGAGTCCCTGGAATAGTCCAGTACGCTCGGTCTCTCCATGAGCCACCCTTGTAAACTCGAGAGCGGTTATTGATCAATGTAGTGGTTCCCCACTCATACATTCTGTTCTCGTCGGTTTCCTTTCCTGCATCGTAATAGTAGATACTAGATTGGAAATCACCATCGAGGTGATCAATGTTTTTCGAAACTTGATAATTTCTACGGTCGATATTCTCTTCAACAGTAACTTCACGATAGCGAATGTCACCTGGTGTTGATTCAACATAATCGGCAATACCGTCTCTCAAGTCTGGAGCAACTTTGGCGTCGCTAGAAAGGATCAAGTCCATTCCATCTTGGATTCGCTGCATCGCTTGGTCTTCCTGACGATTTTTCAAATCTTCTTTTCCTTGCTCAACATACTGTAGTAGGTTGTCAATTAGGTTCTGATCTGTATCAGTCAAACGACCTTGTGCTCTTTTCTGGTATTCTTTGAGGAAGTATCCAACACCATCGATATCGTAAACTACGTAATCGTATTTGTCTTCAACGCTACCTTCACTGGTAAGAACCTTCGTTTCGAATACGTTACCTCTAAATGGTCGGAATTCGCTTTTGTCTTCAGGAGAAAGTGGACGATAAACATCCATCACCCATTCCGATACGTTTCCAGCCATATTGTACAAGCCATAATCGTTCGGGGCGTATTGATATACAGGAGTTGTAATATCACCCATATCGTTCAACGCACCGGCAACACCCATCATGTCACCACGGCCACGCACAAAGTTGGCATTTAACTGTCCGTAGAATTTACCGCCACTATTGTCATTACGCACATAGTGACCATTCCAAGGATAGTACTTTCTCTCAGTTACCAATTCCTGATATGAATTTCCGATAAGTCCAAGAGCAGCGTATTCCCACTCAGCTTCTGTTGGCAGTCTATAACGTGGCAATAGAATTCCATCTTCCATTTTCACATTACGATAACCTGTACCTGTTGGGTTCAAATCTTCAATACCGTCTGCTGCTTTTTCACCTTCATATTGGTTGGCATAATAAGCGTCAGTTGTAAAGTGATCCTCGTCAACTTGACTTGTTGGGCTATGCAAGAGTAGACCTTCACGAATCAAAATCAACTCGTTCACACGATCGCTTCTCCAAGCACAAAAGTCATTCGCTTGTAGCCAATTGACTCCTACGACTGGGTAGTCACGATAAGCTGGGTGACGCAGGTAGTACTCAACGTATGGTTCGTTGTACTCCATCTTTTCACGCCATACAAGCGTGTCAGGAAGGGCTTTGTTTACGATTTCAGGATAGCTATCTCCATAAATACGATCTAGCCAGTAAAGGTATTCCGTCCAAAAGAAATTGGTAACCTCTGTTTCGTCCAAGTAATAAGAAGAAACGGTAACACGACGTGGCTGGTTGTCCCATGCAAAGTTTACGTCGTCTTCGACTCTACCCATGGTAAACGTTCCACCTTCGATCAATACGAGACCGGGTCCTGTTTCTTGCTCTAAAAATGGTGCTTTCTCGAATCCACCATTTCCGGGGTCATTATAGGCCCATCCAGTTGCCCCGGATCGGTCTTTCCCGCATGATGAAAGAAGAAGAGCAACACCAAAGAAGAGTAGCAGATAGGGTGTTCTTCCAGCGATTTTCATGATTTCAAATTTATGTTTCCTAAACAAGTATCAAAAAAACTAGAAAGATGGACAGTTTATTGTCCTAAACTTTCTTCGTTTGGGTCTGCAATCAAATTGTACCGTCATCGATACCTCGTGAGATCCACCAGTGGCTGGTGTTAACTCAGAGATTGTGAGGTCATAGCTATATCCAAAACGAATAACATCCGTTTGAATTCCTATTGTCACAATCATCGCATCGCTATAATCGTTCACGAAAAACAATCCACGATACCAGATTCCACCAACCAGTGGTCCTTTCTTTACGTAAGTTCCAATATTAAGTTGCTGAAATTCTCCTTGACGACGATAAAGAATGTTTGGAGAAATGCTTGATTCACTGTGTCGGTCGCGCTTGTTAATCGGAATAACTGCACCCGCATGACCAGTCCATTTCATAGGTAATCTGCTTGTGCCAACTACCAAAGACTCATTCGGCTCATTCAAGTGGTGAACAGCAAATCCAAAATATAACTTCTCACTAAATCCTAAGATACCAGCCGAGAAATCGACATTTCGAACGCTTCCTCCTCTAGGAATGTCCTGTGTTTCATAGATAAACCCTTTTCGAGGATCAATCATGTCACCGAATGTGAGCTTGCTCCAGTCCAAAGATTTTTGGAAATAAGTAGCCTGCAATCCTGCTTTGATCGAAAAATGCCTGTTGACAGGTTGCTGGTATGAGTAAATACCAGACAAGGTAGTGGTGTTCAAAGTTCCCTTACCTGCACGGTCGTGCATAGCGATAAGGCCTAATCCTCCCTGAATTGTTTCAACGTGCTGATCATAGCTGGCGCTTGTTGTCACAAACGTTCCCGAAAGTGACGGCCATTGATTACGGTAGTTCATGACCATCCTAGGGCATCTTGCTGTTCCAGCAAATGCTGGATTCAGATACAATGGATTGGCATAGAACTGCGTGAACTCAGGATCTTGAGCACGCGACTCTGTTACTCCGCAAAGCGAAAGTAATACAGCGATTCCCGCTACTAGAATGAATCTCTTCTGCAACATACGACTTGTTCCCATTCTGATTGAATTAGCAATAATACGAAAAAAAATCTCCGACTGTTTTTTAACGATCGACAATATAAAGACAGTGTTTTCGTTTACTTTGTTGCTTAAACCGAACAATTTCTTTTTAAAAGACCATGAGCTATAAGCCTCTTGTTTTCATTTTTCTTCTTTTTCAGACCGCCGCAATGAGCGCACAGTCTAGCGTTAGCGAGCGCGTAAGTATAGACTGGGCTGGGGATGCACAGCGTAGGAATGCGTCTGAAGTTTCTGAGTTGCCAGATAGGATTTTCCCTTGTTTAGAGTTCAAAGGGTTGCCCACATATTTTTTTAGAAAAGAATTAGATCGACCATTTGGATCGGCACAAGTGGTGATTTCGAACCAAATATTTGAACCTTTTGCTGAAAATAAATTTACACGAGAACAAATTGCCGCCATTTCTACAGATGTGCAATCCTTGTGCAAAGTGAGCCAAGGCCGAATGGATTATTACAACAATCTGGTTGTCTTGCCATTCCGAAAAAACAGTTCAACTGGTCAAATTGAGAGATTGGTTGAATTTACTTTCACAATTGAGAATAGTTCACGGTCAGCAGTAAATAGGAATGCAACACGAGCGGCCTCTCAGTCGGTATTGGCCGAAGGTGAATGGTACAAAATAGCAATCGATCGAGATGGTGTCTACCGAATAAACAAGGATTTACTCTCCAGTCTGGGCGTCGATGTCAGTTCCTTGAACCCCAACAATATCAATATTTACGGTAATGGCGGACATCAACTACCCTATGAGAATAGTGAGTTCAGATACGATGATCTTGAACGCAATAGCATATTCGTGAGCTCTCAAGGAGATTCGTTTGGACCCAATGATTATATCTTGTTTTACGGACAAGGGCCTGATAGTTGGGATCTCGTTGAAGGTGAAACACCAGATGATATGGATCGCTTCGTTCATCTGAACCATCATTATAGTGATTCGGCGTACTACTATATTAGGGTAGACGATGTTGACCCTGAAAGAATAACCGATTTGACATTGTCGGACGAAACTCCTGACTACGTTGCCTCTCGATTCCATGAGCGCTTATTTCACGAAAAGGACATTTCCAATCTAGTCCGCTCAGGACGTGAGTTCTTTGGTGAGATATTTGACGCAACGACAGTCCAAAATTTTAGTTTTTCGGCAGACAACAGTTTGCCAATCGAAGGTATAGCTGAAATAAAGATGGCGGCCAGAAGTTCGTCTGACCCTAGCAATACAGCAATAAGCATGGAAGGCTCAACTGCCAATATTCCAATTACCAATGTAGGTTCCAGTGCTGTGAGCCCGGTAGCCATTTTGGGAACCGTGCAGTTTCCTTTTACGCCAGATGGTGATGGGATTGATGTAACGATCGAGTTTCAAAAACCAGACCCCTCAGCACAAGCTTGGCTTGATTACATTCAACTTAATTTCTATCGTGGCTTGACCATGGAAGGAAGTCAGATGCATTTTCGGGATCCGAGTACAATAGGGGTTGGAGTAAGTCGATTTGATTTGGCGAATGCCTCAAACGTGTCTCAGATATGGGATGTTACTGATCCTACAAACGTCAAAAACGTTCCAATCACGCCAGACGAGATTGTGAGTTTTGCGATGAATACCGACGAACTTCATGAATTCGTTGCCTTCCGAAATAGCAATTTTTTAAGTCCGCGCGGCGTAGGACCTGTTGCCAATCAAAACCTACATGCTCTGGAAGATGTTGATATGGTCGTTGTGTCTTCCCCTTTGTTGGTAACTGCAGCGGAGAGATTAGCGGAACTTCATAGGGCTGATGGAATGAGTGTTGAGGTGGTAACCCCTATGTTGATATACAATGAGTTCTCTAGCGGTAATCCGGATGTGACGGCCATCAAAATGTTTTTGAAAAGTCTGTACGACAAGGCAGATGGAGATGAAGACCTCTTGCCTCAGTACCTCTGCTTGTTCGGAGATGGAAATTACACAGCCAACAAGGGCGTGAATAACATCAATACAACAAACGTGATAGCCTTTTACTCTTCAGAATCTTTGTCTCCTACAACTTCTGTTGTTTCGGACGACTATTTTGGATTGCTAGGAGATGATGAAGGTGAGTTCATCAGCAGCATGGACATGTTGGATATTGGTGTTGGAAGAATTCCAGCTGAAGGACTAGCTGAAGCAAATGCTTATGTGGATAAGCTGGCTGCGTATATGTCTGACAACACTTCTTCCGACGGCGATTCATATTGTCTTGGAGATGAGCAGGGTAATCCGTACGGATCATGGCGAAATGATGTAGTATTTGTTTCAGATGATCAAGATGGAAGCTCAGGACCCGGGGAGTCTGTGCACATGGGCAGTTCCGACAGCCTTGCCGATTCGATCTATTTTAATCACAATGATTTTAACGTAGAGAAAATATACATGGACGCCTACCTTCAGGAGTCTACTCCCGGTGGAGAAAGATATCCAGAAGGAGCTGAAGCGATTCGAAGGAGAGTGGAAAATGGAGCGCTGGTTGTTAACTACATTGGCCACGGAGGAGAAAAAGGCTGGGCGCATGAGCGAATTCTAACCATTCCTACAATTCAAGGTTGGGGTAATTTCAATCAATTACCTGTTTTCATGACCGCTACATGTGAGTTGAGCCGTTTTGACGATCCCGCTTTCAAATCGGCTGGTGAGCTTATTATGATGAATCCCAACGGAGGAGCTATTGCTCTACTCACAACTACAAGGATTGTCTACAGTAATTCAAATCTGGCTCTTGGAAAGGCCTTCTATCATGTTGCCTTCAATGATGAAGGTGGCAACGGTGTTACACTAGGAGATATTTCCAGGATGACCAAGAATGCACCAAACGTAGCTGGAAATGCCAATAGCCGAAATTTTAGTCTGCTTGGAGATCCTGCCATGAAAATGGCCTACCCAGAATTCAAAGTGTTCACAACCGAATTAAATGGTGAGCCGATAACTGCAGTGCTCGATACTATTAAGTCACTGCAAGAAGTATCAATCTCGGGTTACGTGGGCACTGAAGACGGGACAATACTTTCTGATTTTAATGGATTTGTCTATCCTACTGTATTTGATAAAAAGTCGAATATAACTGTCCAGAACAACGACGGCGGTATAGACTACAATTTCGACGTTTTTAAGAATGTAATCTACCGTGGAAAGGCGAGCGTAGAAAACGGATTGTTCACTTTTAGCTTCGTGGTTCCGCGAGATATAAACTACAATGTCGATGTTGCACGGGTTAGCTATTATGCGGTTGCCGGGAATCGAGATGCACACGGTCATTTCGAATCCTTTAAAATCGGAGGTGCCGTCGAAGGAGCTGAATTAAACACTGTTGGTCCGGAAATAGATTTGTTTCTCAATGATTCAACATTTGTTTTTGGCGGACTTACAGACGAGGCTCCTATTCTTTTTGCTAAAGTCTTCGATGAAAACGGAATCAATACAGTTGGAAATGGGATAGGCCATGATATTGCAGCGACTTTGGACGGGCAGACCAATGATCAAATCGTACTGAACGAGTTTTATGAGTCTGACTTAAATACGTTCAAGTCGGGAGAGATTCGGTACCAGTTGAATGGACTGACAGACGGATCCCATAACTTGACCTTAAAAGTGTGGGATGTGCACAACAATTCTTCGCAGTCATATACGGAGTTTGTAGTGGCATCAAGCGCTGAGCTAGCATTGGACCATGTTTTAAACTATCCGAATCCCTTTACAACACATACGGAGTTTTTCTTCGAACATAACCAGGTTTGTGACGTATTAGAAGTACAAATCCAGGTGTTTACCGTGGGTGGAAAGATCGTCAAAACGATTCACAATACAGTTGAATCCAATGGATTCAGGAGTGATGGGGTTGTTTGGGACGGAAAAGATGACTTCGGAGATAAGATTGGACGCGGAGTTTACGTTTACAGAGTACAAGTCAAGACACCAGACGGTCAGAAGGCCGAAGAGTTTGAGAAGTTGGTAATCTTGAATTGACATAACCAATCATGACTTAATACGTATATTTGCACACTTAATTGAACACGATGTTGAAAAAGATCGCATTACTTGCAGGCGGAATAGCTCTTTTACATTCGACAGGACAAGCCCAACTTGTCAGCTCGGATCCAGGAAAAGATATCCAGTTAAATACAATCACCACAGCTGTGCCATTTCTATTAATTGCACCAGATAGTCGTTCTGGTGGAATTGGAGATGCTGGTGTCGCGCTTTCGGCGGATGCTTCATCTATCCACTGGAATCCGGCAAAAATGGCTTTCGCCACCAATGACTATGAATTGCAATTGTCGTATAGCCCTTGGCTACGCGCTTTAGTAAACGATATGAATTTGGCCTATTTGAGTGGTTACACCAAGATTGGAAAGAAACAAGCTATCGGTGGAGCGATTCGATATTTTTCATTGGGCGAGATTACCTTTACCGATGAAGTAGGTACAACCATTAGAACTTTCAAGCCAAGTGAGTTTAGCTTGGATATCGCGTTCTCCCAAAAATTGTCTGACCGTTTTGCGGGTGGTATCGCGGCGCGATATATCAATTCCAACTTGACAGGAAGTACTCCAATTCAAGGCGCTCAGTCTAAGCCAGGTCGTTCGGTTGCGGTTGATGTTTCGATTTTCTACACCAACGATGATCTTGAGATGTTCGATAAGGATGTAACGTGGAATGTGGGTGTAAATATTTCCAATATTGGCGCCAAAATGAGCTACACGGCAACCGCCGAAAGAGACTTTATTCCTGCCAACTTGAGATTGGGAACAGCGCTAACGTGGAAACTGGATGATTACAACTCATTGACCTTGACGGCAGATGCCAACAAGCTTTTGGTTCCTACTCCTCCTGAGTATCATCGTGATGACGAGACAATAATTGCTTCTGGTTATGATCCTAATACAGGACCTGCGACGGCCTTGTATCAGTCTTTTTATGATGCTCCTGGAACTGTAATCTATGTTGATGATGACAATCCTGATACGGTTGATGATTATAGCGTTGAATCTGGATCTGTTTTCAAAGAAGAACTTCGAGAAATTAATTTGGGTGGTGGATTGGAGTACTGGTACGATCAGCAATTTGCTTTCCGTGCAGGGTATTTCTACGAGCACTATTCGAAAGGTCATCGTCAATTCATCACACTAGGAGCCGGATTGAAGTACACGGTTTTTGGGATTGATTTGTCATACCTGATCTCTACTACACAGCAAAATCCTTTGGCCAACACGCTGCGTTTCACGTTGCGATTTGAGTTCAACAAAGGAAAGCTCGCTAAAAACGAAGGTTAATCCCTATGGACATTCGAGTAGGCTTCGGTTTTGACGTTCATCAACTCAAAGCCGATTATGACCTCTGGCTTGGTGGTGTGAAAGTTCCTCATGAAGTGGGAGCGGTAGGCCATTCAGATGCCGATGTACTCCTACATGTAATTTGCGATGCTCTTCTTGGAGCTACCAATAAAAGAGACATTGGGTTTCATTTTCCTGATACTGATCCCGCGTACAAAGGAGCCGATAGTAAAGTGCTTCTTCGCGATGTGGTGAAATTGCTTCATGCCGACGGCTGGAAGATAGGTAACATAGACACTACCATTTGCGCGCAGCGCCCCAAATTAAGCCCTTATATCGAGTCGATGAAACAATCAATTGCCGACGTGTGCGGTATTGAAATCGATCGTGTGAGTGTCAAAGCAACCACAACCGAGAAACTTGGCTATGTTGGTAGAGAAGAAGGGGTTAGTGCTTATGCCGTGGTGCTGGTCCAGCGTTAATCTGGATCATAGGTCTGGTGCTGACGATCGTCGGCCATATTAAGCTGCTCATCATCGTAAAAGAAGATAAATATTTGAGCCGTATCCCTTAAGAAATCGATCTTCCCAATCTCCAATCGTGTAATTTTAATCCCTGTGCGGTCTTCGATATCAGCTACTAGCTCAGCTCTGCGATCAGGTTTAATGAGTTCAATTTTCTCATAGGTTATCACCTTCTGAGATTCATGTCGAAGTAGCCATACTTTTTCCAAAGCAAACGTTACACCAATAATTGCGATGTTGGCAAAAATCATTTGCGCCAAGCTAATCTCCTTGTTTACAAGAGCATTGAGGACTGAGAGCCCGATGACCACAAATAAGTAGGTCATCTCTTTAATAGGAATGGCGTCTGTTCGATATCGAATAATTCCAAAAATGGCAAACAGACCTAATGCGAATCCAAGTTCCAACTTGACAATCTCGAGGATGAAGCAGAGCAAGAAAATCGACACGTTAATGGCGATGTAAGTGAATAGAAAGTCCTTGCGTTTGGCGATCGGGTAATAGATGTATCTCACCAATAGAATGGCAAAAAACAAGTTGATGCCAAAACGGATAGCTAGTTCAGATAGATTGTCAAGATCGAACCACCTCATTTTCAAGATACCTATCCGACCGGATTTCCCGTCTTCGGCCAAAATTGATCCAACGGCATGAGCGCCGTCTTCGAAGAAAGTCATGCATTTATTTAACAAGAGTGACATGATTTCATGCCCAAGGCCTACTAGGTCCTGAAAAGAAATCAATGAAGTGATCAAATTATGCAACGTATCCATTATCCAGTTTTTCTATTTTCAAAATCTTACTCTTAAACGCATTGCGCTTTATTCCGTCTTTCAACAAAGCTACTCCCAAACAGTACTTACTTATTCGATCTGGCCGCACACTGTGTTTCTTCAAGGCCTGAATGAACTTCGAGTTTCTTGATGCTTGTGGTTGTTTTACCTCCAGAATAACCAAGTGATTCAATTTAATCGCATCGTCGTCTGATTGAAAACCCAAATTTAAGTCAATTGTGAGTCTTTCTGTATCGTGTCGGCTAACCAATGTTATTCGTGTGAAGGAATTCCAAATCGCAGGTACGAGCGGGTAATCAATACCAGAGGTCTTTTCAATAAACGCTTGCGAATTGTCGCTTAGGTCTAACTCAAAATCGTCGATTACGACTCTTGTTTTGATCGTACGCCCTTTGTTATTCTTGAATTTTACCTCAAGGAAACAAAGATCTGAATCAATGTACTTCCTACTTCGAACCTTGTGCCTGTTTTTCTTGCCGTTTTGGTGCAAATGATAAAAATCTAAATCAGGGGTGTCGAAATACAACGTCTTGTAACGATTGAGTCGGGTTCCTTTGACTTCTAGGATGCGGTAGTCATCTCGTACTTCTTTCAGGAGCTCTAAAAGAGTTGAACGATCCAATAGGAACTTTGTATCTGTTCGATCCAAAAGTGCATTCCCTTCCATTTCACTTAATGAAATAGGGTCAAAAGAATTTACTATGTTTTCCAATTCTGGCAAGGCAGCCCAAAAATAAGCATATTTGATGCTTTAGACGTCCACCATATTAAATACTTGCTTGGACTCGAACAAATAACCACATATATGGCCAAAGAAAAGCTACTATTTCAATACGAAAGGTTCGATCACATAAGTGAATTGACCGAAGATGACCAGCTTATGGTCGACCAGGCTTTTGAAGCTATGAAGGGAAGTTATTCGCCCTACTCGAAGTTTAGGGTAGGTGCAGCAGTGTTGTTGGAAAATGGTCAGATCGTCCTGGGTGCCAATCAGGAAAACGCAGCTTACCCATCCGGTCTCTGTGCTGAAAGGGTGGCCGTATTCGCCGCGAAATCCCAGTTTCCCGAAGTGGCCATTATTTCCTTGGCCATTGCGGTTGATAGTGAGCACATTCAAATCAAAGCTCCAGCTGCGCCCTGTGGTGCGTGCCGACAATCACTCTTGGAGTTCGAGTTGAATCAAGATTTTCCGATTCCTGTAATCCTAGCGACGAAAGAACGGGGTGTGTTGTTAATCGAATCCGTGAAATCGATGCTTCCGCTTTTCTTTGATCGCACCAATTTAGACGATTAGGCCTGTCTTTCATCAACACAGCTTCTTGCGGAAGTATCTAGTCAAACCGAGGGCTTTGCGTACAAAATACAATATCCCCTCCGGTTACAAATCTATGTTCTAGGTGAAAGTAGGCGTAAATGTTACGGAAAATCTTCAGGACTCATGTATATTTGTCGGTTGAAGAATAATTGAATAAAAAGATGGCAACAAAAACGAAAGTAGCGAAAGCCAGTGCGGTCAAAAAAGCAGCGACGTCTAAAAACTCAGCGTCTAAGTCGGCCTTTCCCAAAGCCACCTACTTGAAGTGGTACAGAGAAATGCTACTCATGAGGAAATTTGAGGAGAAGTGCGGACAGCTTTATATCCAACAGAAATTTGGTGGTTTTTGCCATTTATATATTGGACAAGAGGCAGTTATGTCTGGAATGGCTACTGCTTTACGACCTTCGGATCGTGTTATTACGGCCTACAGAGATCATGCTCATCCGCTAGTCTTGGGCACTGATCCTGGAAGAGTTTTTGCCGAAATGTACGGTCGAACAACTGGAACCTCGAAAGGCAAAGGTGGTTCGATGCATATGTTCGATAAAGAAAAAAACTTGTTTGGCGGACATGGCATTGTGGGTGCTCAAATTCCAATGGGTGCGGGTATCGCTTTTGCCGATAAGTACCGAAACGAAGATCATGTCACCATTTGTTTCTTTGGTGATGGTGCGGCCAGACAAGGAGCCTTGCATGAAACCTTTAATATGGCCATGCTATGGAAGTTGCCTGTGATTTTCGTTGTTGAGAATAACAATTACGCCATGGGTACTTCGGTTGAGCGAACGTCAAATGTTACTGATCTTACGAAATTGGCACTGGGATTTGATATGCCCGCTGAATCGGTAGATGGAATGAGACCTGAAGCTGTCGCTGAAGCCATAGCAAGAGCTGCAGAGCGCGGAAGAAACGATGGTGGGCCGACTTTGTTGGACATCAAAACGTATCGATATAAAGGGCATTCAATGTCAGATCCTCAGTATTACAGAACGAAAGAAGAGGTGAAAGAATACATTGAAAAAGATCCCATCGAACACGTGCTTAGCGTGATCAAAAAGAATAAATGGATGTCTGCCAAACAAATTGAAGACGTCCAAGCAGAAATAAAGCAAGTCGTTGCCGACGCCGTGACTTTTGCTGAAAATTCTCCAGAACCTACTGCTGATGAGTTGTACGAAGACGTATACATGCAGAAGGATTACCCATACGTTAACGATTAACAAGGAATTTAAGTCAGATGGCTGAGATTATAAGAATGCCCAAGCTAAGTGATACCATGACAGTTGGTGTTGTAGCAGAATGGCACAAGAAAGTAGGTGATCAAGTAGAGTCAGGCGAGTTGCTTGCCGAAATTGAAACAGATAAGGCGACACTTGAGTTTGAGTCGTTTTTAGATGGGACATTACTTTATATTGGTGTTGACAAAGGAGGCAACGCTCCTGTAAATTCAGTTTTATGTGTTATCGGAGAGAAAGGGGAATCTTTTCAAGCTCTGTTAGACGCTGAAGGATCGGCCGAAGAAGCTCCAGCAGCTCCCGCGCCTGCCCCAACACCAAATCCAGCTCCAGTTAGTACCGCCGCTGCCGCTCCTGCTGCGCCTGTTGCAGCACCTGTCGCGGCACCCGTTGCTGCACCTAGTGCACCAGCAAGTTCAAACGGTCGTGTCAAAGCTTCACCGCTTGCTAAGAAATTGGCTGAGGACAAAGGAATAAGTATTGAAGCCCTCCAAGGAACTGGAGAAGGTGGTCGAATTGTTAAACGAGACGTCGAAAGTTACTCAGGAGCACCTGCTGCTGCAGCTGTAGCCTCTGTCATGGGCGAAGAAAGCTATGTAGA